>CAZCDC010000012.1:0-1444 GCA_964497195.1 uncultured Rhodobacterales bacterium
GCAAGATTTATGATAGCGCTGATGCCGCACTTAAGGGCGTTTTATTTGACGGCATGAAACTGGCGGTTGGCGGTTTTGGTCTTTGCGGTATACCCGCCGATTTGATCATGGCCATCCAGCGCGCCGGAACCAAAGACCTGACAGTGGCCAGCAATAATGCCGGCACCGATGGCCATGGCCTTGGGTTGTTGCTCGAAACCCGTCAAATCAAAAAGATGATCTCAAGCTATGTAGGCGAAAATGCCGAATTCATGCGGCAATATCTTTCCGGAGAGCTGGAGCTGGAATTCACCCCGCAAGGCACCTTGGCCGAACGGATGCGCGCTGGCGGTGCCGGCATTCCCGGATTTTACACCAAAACCGGTGTGGGAACGGTGATCGCCGAGGGCAAAGACCATAAAGATTTTAACGGCGAGACTTATATTCTGGAGACCGGTATTTTTGCTGATCTATCGCTGGTCAAGGCGTGGAAAGGCGATACGCAGGGCAACCTGATTTACCGCAAAACCGCGCGCAATTTTAACCCCAATGCCGCGACCTGTGGCAAGATTTGTGTGGCCGAGGTCGAGGAGATTGTGCCGGTTGGCTCATTTGACCCTGACCTGATTCATACACCGGGGATCTTTGTTAATCGGCTGATCCTCAGCACCGCTGAGAAACACATCGAAAACCGCACAACGCGCGCAGCATAAGGGGTTAGCAAAATGGCATGGGACCGCAATCAAATGGCTGCCAAGGCGGCGCTGGAACTGCAAGACGGCATGTATGTCAATCTCGGGATCGGCATTCCGACCTTGGTGAGCAATTTTATTCCAGAGGGCATTGATGTTACCTTGCAATCGGAAAACGGTATGCTGGGCATGGGGCCGTTTCCGCTGGAGGAGGAGGTGGATGCTGACCTGATCAATGCTGGCAAACAAACCATTACCGAACTGGACCGGACCTCGTATTTTTCTTCAGCCGACAGTTTTTCGATGATCCGTGGTGGGCATATTGATATGGCCATTCTGGGCGCGATGGAGGTGGCTGAAAACGGCGATCTGGCCAACTGGATGATCCCCGGAAAGCTGGTTAAAGGCATGGGCGGCGCGATGGATTTGGTGGCCGGTGTCAAACGGGTGATTGTGGTGATGGATCAGGTGAATAAACACGGCAAAAGCAAGCTGCTGAAGGAATGCACCCTGCCCCTGACCGGCGCGGGGGTGGTCGACCGGATTATTACCGAGCTGGCGATTTATGACGTGGTTCCGGGCGGTTTGAAAATTATTGAAATGGCGGACGACGTGGTGTTGGCGGATATTTTGCTAGCCACAGAGGCGACTTTGGTTGGGTGAAATGTGGTGCAACGGTGCGTGGAGACCACGCACCCTACGGGCTGGATTGTAGGGTGCGTGGTCTCCACGCACCGTTGCTGGTTTTAGACGAATTTTAACGCTTCTGCCGC
>CAZCDC010000012.1:1544-7769 GCA_964497195.1 uncultured Rhodobacterales bacterium
AAGCATTCATGCCTGCGCAAGCAAAATCCAAAACCGTTAACGCAGCCAATGATGGGGTAAAATCCACCCTGTGATCCCAAGATAACCGGTTTCATCCGGTATTGATTGTGCTAGTCATACCAAATGAAACCAATCCCGAAAAAACGCAATATTATGGTCGGCCTCGCCCTGCTTGCCCTGTTTATCCTTGGCATGATTGGTGTCGCCGCCGCCACCGGATGGGAGGACATACGGATTCATCTGGCAAAACTGGGCTGGCTGCAATTTGGTATTTTGCTGCTGCTATCCTTGGTAAATTATCTGGCGCGCGCATTGCGCTGGCGGATTTACACAAAGGCATTAAGCATCCCCACAGGTTTTTTACAGGATTTACGGCATTATCTGGGCGGCTTTGCCCTAACCATCACCCCCGGTCGCATCGGAGAACTGATCCGCCTGCGCTGGATCAACCGAGATACCGGCACACCGCTGGAGCGCGCCGCGCCGCTGGTGTTGGCTGATCGCGTCGCAGATCTGGTTTCGGTGGCTTTGGTGTTGGCACTGGCCACAGCGCTAACGGCTGGCGGGCTGGCGGGGGCTATTCCGGTGGTGATCATTGCCATGATAATTGCCATCATTATAACCCAGCCAAAATTACTAATCTGGAGCATCACCCGTGGTTGGAAAACCATCGGTCGCCTGCCGCGCCTGTTTGCTGGATTGCGCCGCGCGGCAAAACAACTACATGTGTTTGCCAAAATACACATCATCCTGCCCGCGTTGCTTTTGGGCGGGGTGGGCTGGTTTGCCGAAGGCTATGGCCTTTATTTGCTGCTTGGCTGGCTAGGTGCAGATATTGGCATGTGGATGGCTGTGGCGATTTTTTTGTTTGCCACGCTTGGCGGCACTGCCACCGGATTGCCGGGCGGGCTTGGCGGCGCCGAGGTGGCATTGGTCGGGCTATTAACCCTGCAAGGGGTGCCGCTGGAGATCAGCCTGCCGGCTACGGCGATAATCCGCCTGACCACGCTTTGGTTTGCCATTCTAATGGGCATTGGTGTATTCCCCTTTAACGAGAGATTCGCAAAAAGGGTGCCATGATGCGCTGGAAAGAAACAGAATATTCCGGTTGGGGCCGTGCCATACAGGCATCGGGTGAAATCGCGCGGCCTGAACGTGTATCCACATTAAACGCCATAATGGCCGAAAGCCCAGCACCTGCAATTGGCAATCGGCGCTCTTATGGTGATACCGCACTGAACGATGAGGGGCGCGTAACCGACATGACCCGCCTTGATCGTTTCCTGAGTTTTGACCCAGAAACCGGCCTGCTGGAGGCCGAATCCGGGGTTACAATTGCCGACATTCTAAAAACTTTTGGCCCGCAGGGCTGGATGCCCGCTGTGATGCCCGGCACCGGCTTTGCAACGCTTGGTGGCTGTATTGCCAATGATGTGCATGGCAAAAACCACCACAGTGCCGGCAGCTTTGGCCAGCATGTCGAAAGCCTGCTTTTGGTTGGCGCAACGGGCAAACCGCAGCGCATATCTCTCAAACGCAACGCAACGTTGTTTCGGGCCACTATTGGTGGTTTGGGCCAGACCGGCGTGATTATTACGGCGCGTATTCACATGGCCAAATGCCCCTCGGGGATCATGGCTGTGCAAGAAAGCCGGATTGCCGATCTGGACAATTTTATGGACGCGTTTGCGGAATCGACCAGCCCTTATCAAGTCGGCTGGATTGACACCACCGCCAGCGGCGTAGACCTTGGTCGTGGGATATTTGAGGAAGCCTTGTTTTCAAGCGGCGAATTTGAACCGCTGCGCAAAACCCGCAACATCCCGTTTAACGCCCCCGGCTTTGCCATGAGCAAACCAATGGTCAAAATGTTCAACCGTTTTTACATGCGCCGCGTGCCCGTTGATGGCCGCGATATCGAACGCCCTATAAATGATTTCTTTTTCCCGCTGGATCGCATTAATAACTGGAACAAACTGTACGGCAAAAAAGGGTTCCACCAGTTTCAGTGCGTTTTACCATTGGAAACAGCACGCACGGCGCTTTACAAAATGTTGGAAGAAGTCAGCAATAGCGGGCTTTGCTCTCCTTTATCGGTAATCAAACGCATGGGGCCGGGGCGCGGTGGCTTGATGTCTTTTCCGATGGAGGGCATGACATTGGCCATAGATATAGCCAATAAACGCAAAGCACCCGCGCTGTTGGCTCGCCTTAATGACCTCGCGCTAAGCACAAAAGGCCGGGTTTATCTGGCCAAAGATTCCAGCCTTGATCCAACATATCTGCCACTAATGTACCCCGAAACAACAGAGTTTCGCGATATCGTCAACCAGTCAGACCCTGACGGTGTGTTTGAAACAACCCAAACGCGCCGCCTGAACGTAAGGGGCAAAGCATGAGCGAAACCTGGATTATTCTTGGCGCAACATCCGCCATTGCCCGCAGTTTTTGCCGCAAGCTGGCACTGCAAAATCATAGCCTGATTTTGGCGGGGCGTGATGGCAACGAACTGAAACTAATCGCCAATGATTGCCAGTTGCGCGGCGCCAAAACCGCGCAGGCTGTACCTTTTGATGCCCGCAAACCTGCCAGCTTTGCTGGTGTTATTGACATGGCAACTAATCAGGATGACATTATCAATGTCGCGGTTTTTACCGGTTCCATGCCGGCCCAGACCGATATTGACGAAAACCCGGCGCTGATTGACGGCGTAATTGCTGACAGCTTCACCGGCCCTATCCGGTTTTTACAAATGCTTGCACCCATTATGGAGGAGCGCGAGGCTGGTACAGTGATCGGCATAGGCTCCGTCGCAGGGGATCGCGGGCGTATTGGCAATTATGTTTACGGCAGCGCCAAGGCGGGTTTTCACACCTACCTTTCGGGCTTGCGCAACCGGCTTAATCGCTCCGGCGGGCATGTTGTCACTGTCAAACCCGGCTTTGTCGATACCGCAATGACATGGGGAATTGAGGGCATGTTTCTGGTCGCCAGCCCCGATCAAGTGGCGGATGATTTGCTGCGCGCCGTGAAAAAACGCCGCAACGTGATTTATACGCCGTTTTTCTGGCGTTATATTATGTTGATCATCCGGAATATCCCGGAATTTATCTTTAAAAAGCTGTCACTCTAGCCAATGACGCCGGCTGCGTTCAGCAACAGTGCTGCGGTTGCCAGCATCAAAATCACGCCGATCGGGTCTCGCAGGGCAAAAACAATCGGGTCATAATCCATGCGCCCTTGCCAGCCGCGCCAGATCATCCGCGCCAGCCAAAGCGCAATGGTCATAATTGCCAACCGCATTTCCCAAGGCTTCAGATACAGTTCCAGCGCGATGCTGCTATAGGTATACATGCCAAAAACCACCAGCGCACCAATGGCGGCGGTAATGCTGATATTAAGCAAATCTCCCCGATCGCTGCGCGCATAACCCCGCCCCGGCAACGGTTTATCGTCTTCGGCTTTGCCGAGTTCCACCAGCCGTTTTACACAGCCAAGCGCCAGAAATACCGGAAAGATAAACGCCGCCAACCAGCCCGACATTTCAACCCCTGCCGCCACCGAACCTGCAACAACCCGCAGGGTATAAAGTGTGGCCAAAACGGCAACATCCACCCAGCGCAGGCGTTTGAGAATAAGCGAATAAGAAAGCGATAAAACCATATAAACCGCAATGATTGCAGCAAGTTGCCAGCTATGCGCCATCCCTGCAATCAGCGCAAAACCACCCAAGATAGCACTGGAAACCATACCCGTTTGAATAGGCACAGCACCCGAGGCAAATGGGCGTTTATGTTTGGTTTTATGCTGCCGGTCAGCGGCCAGATCCAGCAAATCATTAATAATATAAATAGACGAGGCCGCCGCGCTAAAGGCTATGACTCCCCAGAAAACCATGGCAATTCCCAAAAGATCAGAACGGTGTGCAGCCAGTAATGGCAAAAATAACAATGCGTTTTTCACCCATTGATGCGGGCGAAAACTGCGCAAAATATCGCGTGGCTGCGTGGGTTTCCCAAGAATTTCATAGGGTGCTTTAATGCTAGCCAACAGCCGTTTCGTTGGCCCGGCAACAATGGTTTTATCTGCGGATTTCCAGACGGCAATATCGGCCTTGGAATTGCCGATATACTCAAACGCCTTTTCGCCGAACCGCGCCACCAATGCCGCAGCTTTACGATGCGAGGTCAAATTTATCTTGCCGTCCGAGGCAAAACAATCAGCGTCAAAACCCTCAATTTTGGACAATTCAGCCACAAGCAATTGGTCAGAACCTGATGCAAAAATCACCTGCCGCCCCGTGGCTTTTTCCTGCATACAAAAATCGACAATTTCAGTGTTCCGAGGCAGCAACCCAAGATTTAAATCAGCGATCAATGCCAGTTTTTGCTTTAACATCGCTGGGTTGGTGAAATACCGAAGAACAACCAAAAGACACGCAACGGGCGCTTTTCCCAACGCAGCCCAAAAGCACTCGAATAGCATATCTGTTTTAAGGTAAGTGCCGTCAATATCTACAATTAACGGTTTTACGCTCTGCGAATCGCCCTCATCTATGCTTTGAATTTCAGCCATTTATTGATTCTTTCCGATGCAATATTTGCCGCATATTGCGCCACATTCCAACCGAATTCCACTCCAATTTGGGCATTTTATGGGTTAATGGTATCTTAACGACTCCCGAATTACCCACATAACTAGTTGAAAAATAACACTTTAAACCAATACGTGCAATTCGTTAACTTGGACATTGTTTGGCCACATTTGGCAACGACATTGGCAACATCCAATTGGCGTCAAGATATAGCGTTTGTTTATATGTTGACCGAGACCAAGACATTTTCGGATGTTGCGGGAAATGGGTGTACAATCCGTCAATCTGGCGGGTAATAAGTGTTTGCCTGATTTTGGCGTTAATTGAAGAAATCTGTATCCTTGGAGGGAACAAAAATGACTAAACTTTTTAAACTATTCGCAAAAAATGACGACGGCGCAGTAACTGTTGACTGGGTTGTTTTGACCGCCGCTATCGTTGGCATCGCATTGGCTGTTCTGGTTGTTATCCGTAACGCTCTGAACACAACAGCAACTGAAATTGCTTCGGCCATCGACGGTGCATTGACCTAATATTTCGCTTCCCCTTCGGGGGGGTGCAAATATTGTAATTCCAATCTGAAATAGTGATTGTAAACCAATTTTTCGGGGCATCGATTTGCCCCGAAATCCACAGCATGTTGCTGTGATGTCCGGTAACTGGGGGCGCGGGTATGCCATATTGTTTTCAAAACAAATTCCTGACGGACGAAACCGGTGCCGTTACGGTTGACTGGGTTGTCTTAACAGCTGTTATTGTAACGCTCGGCATCGCGGTCGTATCTGTACTGGCGCCATCCTTAAGCAGCGCCACCAGCGAAATCGCTTCAACAATCAATGTTGGGCTTACGTAATATAGCCCAGCGGATGGGTTTAGATGTTAACGAATATCTCCACGCTTATTGTCTTTGCGCCATTTTCCGTTAAAAGGTAGTGGAATCATAACCTTTGATACGGAATTTTCATTATGCGCGCCATTTTTCTTCTTGTTCTCATTGTTGGTATGGGTATGGCCGGTTACGCCGCATATATGGTTATGCAGCAGTTCCAAACTTACCAAAGCGATTTTACGCGGCTCGAAGAAAAATTGCGCATTGCCGAAGCCGGGCAGGTTGAAACTGAAATTGTTCTTGTTGCAAAAGGTCCGTTGCGCTTTGGCGCAGAACTGACCCGCGACACCGTAACCGAACTTCAATGGCCAAAAGGCCAGACCCCGCCAAATGTTTTCACCAGCGTCGAGGCGCTTTTTGGCTCAGCAAACACGCCCTCACGGTTTGTTTCGCGAGCAATGGAGCAAGGAGAGCCGATCTTGCTCTCCAAAGTCACCGATTTTGGTCAAGATGCCGGGATTAGCTCTCGGTTGGCGCCAGGCATGCGGGCTTTTGCCATTAGTGTGAATGTTACATCAGGCGTTTCGGGCTTTCTTAACCCTGGTGATCGGGTTGACATTTACTGGGTTGGTGGTTCTGAGGGCGAAACGATTACTAAGCTGATCTTGGAAGATGTAGATCTGATCGCTATTGATCAAACAGATGACGAAGATCTTGGCCGTATTATTGTGGCCCGAACTGTTACTTTGCAAGTTTCCCCGCGGGTTGTTGCAAAATTGGTACAAGCGCAGGCAACAGGCAG
>CAZCDC010000012.1:7869-36484 GCA_964497195.1 uncultured Rhodobacterales bacterium
TGCAAGTTTCCCCGCGGGTTGTTGCAAAATTGGTACAAGCGCAGGCAACAGGCAGACTTACACTGGCGTTGCGGGGTGCTGATGACACCGCCGGAACCGGGGGGGTTGAGGTTAACCAAACCGACATTGTCCCCAAAGAAATAAGGCCTGTGATCGTAGAACAGATATGTACGATCCGCACACAAAATGGCGGTGTTATCTCTGAAGTTGTCATTCCTTGTGTGGACTAGAAATCACGTTATTTTAAGTCAACAAACCAAAATTCCAAAGAAAAACTGCTTCAAGACTCTCTTGTAACACATTGATTCTTGCAATTAATCTGAACATGACGCATGCTGCCTCCAATCGCGGGCGATAAATGATCCGCAATTTATTTTCGAAGTGATTTTGAGAGGCAGGATCACATGCAGTATGCAAACCTATTTAAGGCGGGTCTTTTAGGATTCGCCGTTACGACACCCATGGTGTCGTCGGCCATTGCGCAAAACGCGGTTTTATCCGTGATGCGTGGCTCTGTATCCAGTCAAATTGGTGTTTCCGTAAATCGCGCGATTATTGTAGAAAGCGACCGGCCTTTTGCCCAGCTTTCTGTTGCTAATCCTGCAATTGCCACTGTTCAGGCATTATCGGACCGCACCATTTATGTACTTGGGGTTACACCCGGTGCAACGACGTTGACAATGTTTGACCCTGACGGTCGGCTGATTGCCAATGTTGATGTGCGGGTCACCCCTGACATTGCGGAATTCAAGGATCGTTTGCGGGAAATCCTGCCAAATGAGCCCATTGAAGTACGCACAGCAAATGATGGCATTGTGCTTAGTGGCCGCGTAAGTGGCGCGCGCAAAGTTGCTCGCGCGATGGAGCTGGCGGAACGCTATGCACCGGGACGCATTACCAACCTGATGATGGTTGGCGGCTCGCAACAGGTTATGTTGCAGGTTCGTTTTGCTGAAATGAACCGTTCGGTTGCCAAAAGTCTTGGATCATCCGTTGGCCTGTCCAGTCTAACAACCACAACCGATAGTGTGGCTATTGGAACAGGTGGATTTGGCGTAAATTCTGGCGGTTTACAATCAAGCGCCGAATCAGCCGGTGCCATTGGCGTTAGTTTCGGCGTCGGCGGCTTAGCCATCAACGTTTTGATCGAAGCATTGGAAGGCAAAGGTATGGCACGCACTTTAGCAGAACCAAATATCGTTGCGATTTCAGGCCAGCGGGCATCATTTCTTGCGGGCGGTGAATATCCGGTTCCCAGCAGGAACGCAGACGGGACAGTCACAATTGACTATCGCCCATTTGGTGTTCAGCTGAACTTCCTGCCAACGGTGATTGATGGTGATTTGATTAATCTGAGCCTTGAAACTGTTGTTAGCTCCATTGATCCTACCAATATCGGGTCAGCTGGCGGCACACCTTTGGTGGCCTTTAAGGTACGTCGGGCGCGAACAACCGTTGAAATGCGTGATGGTCAAAGCTTTGCCATTGCTGGTTTGCTTCAGGATGATTTTACTGATTCTTCTAGCCAGGTTCCTTGGCTTGGCGATGTGCCGATCCTTGGTGCATTGTTTCGCAGCGCTGAATTCCAGCGTGAGCAGACCGAATTGGTGATTATCATCACCCCGCATCTGGTAACCCCGACAACGGGTGATGCGTTGGCTTTGCCAACCGACCGGATCCGCATCCCAACCGAAGCAGAGTTGTTCTTGAACGGTAACCTGGAAGGCCCCGCTGCATTCAGCGACATTTCCAGCGGATCCAGTGATGGTTCAGCCGGATACGTGATGGAGTAAGATCATGAAAGTTCTTAATAAAATCGCCTTAGTCTCGGCCGCAATTGTCCTCTCGGGGTGTCTTGAAACAGCAGGAACACTGCGCAATCAAGACAGTTTCGCTGGGGCAACCCAGCAAAACACCCTGATCCAACGGGGAGAAGGCGGATCACTTGAATATCTTCAGCATCTTTCTGCGCGGTTCCGTGCAGAGGTGCCAACGATGATCAATTTTGACTTCAACTCATCGGTTCTGGATGGCGAAGCAAAACGGGTACTACGCTTGCAAGCTGAATGGATCACCGCAACACCAACGGTTAAATTCCGGGTTTATGGCCATACGGACAAGGTTGGCGGTAACAGCTTTAACCAACGTCTCGGCTTACGCCGCGCGCGTTCAGCGGTGAATTATCTGGTATCGGTTGGCGTTCCGCGCAATCGGTTGGAGGCATATACGTCGCTTGGCGAAACCCAGCCTTTGGTTAATACCGAAGATCGCGAACGTCTAAACCGACGCACAATTACCGATGTTGTCGGATTTGCACCGGGTGTTCGGGCCGCAGATTTTGATGGCAAACGTGCTGCGATAATTTACGGTGAATATGTTACTGAAGGCGGCACTGTCGTTCGCAGGTAACCAGCCTGTAACTTAAACTATTGCGAAAAACGGATTTTACAGAAAAATTCGTTTTTCGCGTGACGATTGTTGGCAATTATGCCAAACTCCCCCACACGTAATCGTTTATTTCTAGTGATTGCTGCTTTGTGTATTTTCAGTCAGTGCATTTTTTGTTGTCCTGTCCGCTGATAATACAGCGGCCTTTCGCTCTCTGGATGCATGTGGTTTGTTAAGTGGTTGTTTTTGTTGTATTGATACTACATATTCAAGAGTATGATTTTTGCTAAAGTTTTTTGGGGGCAGTTGTGGCATTATTAAAATTAAAAGACCGGGCCATGGAGGCCTATGCCGTTGCGCGCAACGCGGCAAATTTCTCCTTACTTGATTCGGATTTACACGGCGTTTTTGGCGATAACTGGCAAGGGCTGGGTTATGCTGAAGCCGGCGAGCTTCTTGGCAAAGGCGGCATGTCCGGCGAGGAAATTCTTATCGTTTGCGTCGAAGCATCTGACGAGGAAAATCTTGAACCTGTTGATGCCTATGTTCGTGCCGCAAAACGCCTGAAGATGAGCGTCATTTTGGTGGCCCGCGACGTAAGCCCAACAGCCTTGCACCATCTTTTGCAACTTGGCGCTGATGATTTTGCGCCCTACCCTTTGCCACCCAACGCGCTCAGCAATATTTTTGACCGCCTCAACCAAAAACGCGCTACAATTGAGGCCGCACCCACCAGAACGAAAAACCGCAATGGCTTGATCTTGCCGGTTTATGGTGCGGCTGGTGGTGTTGGCGCATCAACTTTTGCTGTAAATCTTGCATGGGAAATGGCTGTACATACCCGCAAAAAAGATATCAAGGTTGCGCTGGTTGATCTTGATTTCCAGTATGGTTCGGTTGCTACATTGCTGGATTTGCCGCGCCGCGACGCGGTTCTTGAGCTGTTGACAAACCCGGACACGCTTGACGGGGATACATTGTCTCAATCGATGACCTCTTTCAAATCCAGCTTGGCTGTTTTGTGCTCTCCGCCAGAAATCCTGCCGCTAGATATTGTCGACGGTAAGTTTATGCAAAAAATGCTGGATACCTTGCGGCAAAAATACGATTTTGTGGTCATTGACCTGCCAAAAGCCCTAACCGACTGGACCGCAAACGTTCTTAGCGCCGCCGAAACATATTTTACGTTGCTGGAGCTAGATATGCGCTCAGCCCAAAACGTTATGCGCTATTTGCGGGTGCTAAGGGCCGAAGATTTACCGGGTGAAAAAATCCAGTACATCCTGAACCGCGCGCCTGGCTTTGCTGATCTTTCCGGTAAATCCCGCATTGGCCGTTTTTCCGATAGCTTGGGCATTGAGGTCAACATTTTGCTGCCTGACGGTGGGAAATCTGTAACATCCTCAGGTGATCAAGGTGTGCCGATGGCTGATTCCGCCCCCAAAAACGCACTGCGCAAAGAAATCAAAAAAATCGCGACCACCCTTGTGGATATGGCTCTAGAGGCCCGCGCGGCGGTAAATTAAGTTTAACAAAGGAGCGCAACCCACATGTTTGGACGTTTTAAACCAAAAGAGACCGCAGCAGGGCTTGCCCCGGCAGAGGTTGCGCCACTTTCTTTAACGCCGGATGTTGTTGTACGGGCACGCCCCAAACTAGACCAGGAAATCACCGCTGAGCAGCAGGAAAACCTGATCAAAGATAAAAAACGCGCTGATCGGCTGATGAATCTCCGTATGGATTTGCATAAGCGGCTGCTCGAAACACTGAATCTTGCTGCGATTGAAACCGCATCAGAGGCCGATTTGCGCCGCGAAATCGGGGCGATTGCCCGCGAAGGCATCCATGAAATGGGTGTTGTTCTTAACGGTGCCGAGCAAAAACAGCTGATGAACGACTTGATGGACGAGGTCACCGGCCTTGGCCCCATTCAACCGCTTTTGCGCGATCCTACGATAAACGACATTCTGATTAACGGGCCGTTTCAAGTATTTGTGGAGCGCTCCGGTAAGCTGGAACTGACCTCGGTTACCTTTAAGGATGAGCGTCATTTACTGCGGATTATTGATAAAATTGTGTCTGCTGTTGGGCGACGTGTTGATGAAAGCCACCCGTATGTGGATGCGCGACTGGCCGATGGATCACGTTTTAACGCGATGGTGCCGCCCTGTGCGGTTGATGGTGCGCTGGTTTCCATTCGTAAATTTTCCAAAGACAAATTGTCGATTGAGGAATTAATCAATTTTGGTGCTTTTAACGAAGCGATGGCAACATATCTGCAAGCTGCGGTTTCCACACGTCTGAATATTATTGTTTCGGGCGGTACGGGTTCTGGTAAAACAACAACGCTTAACGCGCTTTCCGGATTTATTGGTGCTGATGAACGTATCGTTACGATCGAAGACACCGCCGAGCTTCAGCTTCAGCAAATCCATGTGGGCCGTATGGAAAGCCGCCCACCCAATGTGGAAGGCAAAGGCGAGGTTTCGCAACGGGATCTGCTGCGCAACGCACTGCGGATGCGCCCGGATCGCATTATCGTCGGCGAGACCCGTGGCGACGAAGTGATCGACATGCTTCAGGCAATGAACACCGGCCACGATGGTTCCATGACCACGATTCACGCCAACACCGCGCGCGATTCAGTTTCGCGTATGGAAAACATGATTTCGATGTCAGGCATTGATATGCCGCTCAAAGCCATGCGCGGGCAAATTTCATCAGCTGTTAACCTGATCGTACAAGTAAGCAGACTTACCGATGGTTCCCGTCGTATGGTATCCATTACCGAAGTGACGGGAATGGAAGGCGACGTTATTTCAATGCAGGAAATATTCAAATTTCAGCAAGAAGGCCGAGATGAAGATGGTAAAATCCATGGTCGATATATGCCAAGCGGATTGCGGTCTCACTATACAGAACGTTTCCGTCAGTGGGGCTTTCACCTGCCGGGCAGTCTTTTTTCAGATTCTACGGTGTATACAGATGGCGACGGGACATAAAAAATGAGTATTGAACCCCTAATTTACGCTGCGATTTTTATTGCGGTTTTCTTCCTGATTGAGGGTATTTATCTGGCTGTTTTTGGCCAGTCGGTGCGTTTAGAATCCCGTGTTAACCGGCGTTTGCAACTGCTGGAAAAAGGTGAAACCCGCGAAAGCGTGATGGAAACATTGCGAAAAGAACGCGAACAGCACAAACAATCCCGTGGCATTCCGTTGCTGGGCCTGATGGCCAAAAAAGCTGCGATTGCCAATATTGCTTTCACTCCGATGGCCTTAATCGGCATGATGGTGTTTTTGATCGTTCTGGTTTTCCTGATGCTGACCTTTGCGACCAGCTCTGGCTTGGTAATGCGGATTATTGTTTCGTTGGGTATGGGCATTGGATCAGTCTATATGTGGTTGAATTCAAAGGCAAAAAAACGCATGGATCTGTTTCAGGAACAACTGCCAGAAGCGGTTGAACTGATGGTGCGGTCCTTGCGTGTTGGGCACCCGTTAGCCAGTGCGCTTAACATTGTGGCCCAGGAAATGCCTGATCCGGTTGGCACTGAATTTGGGATTTTAGTGGATGAAAACAATTTTGGCGCCGAAATCGTTGAGTCTTTGAAAAAGATGACCGAACGGGTGGACGTACAGGATTTACGATTTTTAACCGTTGCAGTGGCAATACAAACCCAGTCGGGCGGTAATCTTGCTGAAATTCTCGCAGGTCTGGCGCTGGTTATCCGGGCGCGGTTTCGTCTATTTCGCCGGGTTCAGGCCATTACCGCAGAGGCCAAGTGGTCTGGCTGGTTCTTGTCATTTTTTCCGGTTGCAGCAATCGTTACCATCAATGTAATTCAACCGAATTATTATGATAAAATTGAAACAGCACCAATTTTCATGCCTTTGGTTATCGTGGTTTTTGTACTGCTAATTATAAATGTGATTTTTATGCGCATGATGGTCGATATCAAAGTTTAACGGCTAAACGAGGTTTATAATGTCATCACTTCTTGAATTTATTACCGCCGCTTTTGGCCCGATGGGACCATTAATCATTGCTGGCGTGTTCGGGTTTTTGCTTATTCTTGTGTCGTTGCCGTTGTTGTTGCGCAAAGGCGAAAACCCGTTTGACAAGCTGGGCGGCAAAGGGTCTGGCGGCTTCAGTCGCGCCGGTGGTGAAGAAGCCGCACCACGTATTAACCTGCGTTATGACAGTGGAAAAATGAATCTGGCTCGATTTGATCAATACCTTACCCCAAAATCCGAAGAAGATTTTTCTGCTGCTGCGTTGAAATTAACCCAAGCTGGCTATCGCTCCCGCGCTGCGGTTGGCAATTT
The DNA here is from genome assembly GCA_964497195.1 of uncultured Rhodobacterales bacterium. Lineage (GTDB taxonomy): Bacteria > Pseudomonadota > Alphaproteobacteria > Rhodobacterales > Rhodobacteraceae > UBA3077. Next base: position 14,586 of record CAZCDC010000012.1, read on the forward strand.
CAACTTTCTCAAAATGATTCTGGGTGTAGGATTCATATTTGTTGGTTTAGTTGCAATGTTTCTAAATGGCGGAGAGCCGACCGCCACCAGTGTGGGCCTTTATGTGCTTTTGCCGGGGGCGGTTGGATATTATTTACCAACATATTGGGTTGAGCGACGTTGCCAGACCCGTGTTGAGGAAATCGAAAACGGTTTTCCCGACGCGCTCGATTTGATGTTGGTATGCGTTGAGGCGGGGCAATCGCTGGACCAATCAATCTTACGGGTTTCGGTTGAAATCAAAGGTTCCAACGTACCCTTGGCTGAAGAATTTGAAATTGTTGCCAATGAAATGCGTGCAGGCAAGGACCGCGTTACAGTGCTTAAAGACATGGCCACACGTTGCGGGGTTAATGACATTAGCTCTTTTGTGACGGTTCTGGTACAATCGGCAAAATTTGGTACCTCCATCAGCGATGCATTGCGGGTTTATGCAGAGGAAATGCGGGATAAACGGGTGATGCGCGCCGAGGAAAAAGCCAACAAACTGCCCACAAAAATGACCTTGGGCACCATGATGTTCACAGTACCGCCGCTGCTTATTGTGATGGTTGGCCCCTCAGTCTATGATATTTTTGTTGCTTTCAATATCGGAAAATAAATGCGGCTTGGCCTCCTTTGCGTAATTCTGATTTCTGCGCTTTCAGCATGTGAAGACACTTCGGGCCGGCTCCAAAATGACCGTATCGGGTTGCGTGCGCCCGCCGGAACTACGCATATCACAGAGGCCGTAGACGGGCTTATCGTTGGCCACCGCCTTATGGCAGCTGGTGAATTTGAGATCGCTCTGCGCGCTTATTTTCGTGCCGTTGAAACCCAAGGCTTAAGCTCGGATGTTCTCAGCGCCATTGGCTCTGCCAATTTGCGATTAGGCCGCCTAAATCAGGCTGAAAAATTCCTGCAATCCGCAGTAGATCGTGACCCGGATTTTGTTCCGGCGTGGAATAATCTGGGTGTTGTTCAAATAAACCAAAATAATCCGACCCAAGCCCGCGCCAGTTTTGAGAGAGCATTTGCGCTCGATAATGGCAATTCCGATGAAATTCGTGCTAATTTGATCCTCGCAACCCAATTAAGTGCAGAAAATTCGGCGGAAATCCCCGTTGAAGCTGATTTCCTACTAGTCCGACGCGGCAATGGGCGTTACTTGTTACTTGGGCAATAATAAAAAAAATAGGCAAAATCATGGGCAAACGTTTTTTGAGGTCAGGCATAATTGTAGTAGCGGCATCCTTGATGCTTACTGCATGTGGTGGTGAAATCACCGACGCAGACCGCCAGCTAAGCGGATCAGACAACTTGATCGACGCGGCGGATCTTAATGACATCATGCTGACTTTTGCGGACCCGAATGAGGCCGTAGTCTATTTTGAAACATCGCTTCGGGCTGACCCAACCAGATTGGATTTCAGGCGCGGTTTGGCAAAATCTCTTTCAAATGCAGGTCGGTTTGCTGAGGCAGTATTGGTCTATGAACTCATTGAAGAAGCCGGAGATGCAACCAATGAGGACCGCCTTGAAATGGCTGACGCCTATATTCGCGGCGGCGGCTGGGAAGAGGCGCAAGCGCAGCTGAACGCCATTCCCCCAACATTTGAAACCTATGATCGATACCGCCTTGAAGCAATTGTTGCAGATCATAACCAGCAATGGGAAAAATCCGACAGCTTTTACGATATCGCTCGCGGGTTGACCACAACACCCGCCAATGTTTTGAACAACTGGGGGTTTTCAAAGAAAATTCGCGGTGATTACCAAGGCGCAGCCAATCTTTTTCGCCAAGCCCTGCGTCATAATCCAAAGCTGACAACTGCCAAAACCAATCTCGTGATCGTTCGGGCTTTGCAAGGCGAATATCGCCTGCCGGTTATTCCGATGACCGAACCCGAACGCGCTATTTTACTGTTTGAAATCGCGCGGGTAGCTGTTGATCGCCGCGATCTAGAGGCTGCGCGCGGCCTTCTGGAAGAAGCCATCAGCACCCATCCCCAGCACTTTGAGGCCGCAGTCTCAGCGCTTGAGGCGCTCAACAACACGATACGCCTGTAAATGCACGTTTGGGTAATTACATTTTTTGTCGCAACAATGCCTTTTTGTCTTTGGGCAAGCTGGAGCGACTTGAAATTCCTGAAGATCCCCAACATTCTGTCCATCATACTGGCACTGGTTTTTGTGGTTTTAGGGGTGTTGGTCCTGCCATTTGACGATTATCTCTGGCGATTATTTGTTGGCGTTGTTGCCTTTGCCCTTGGGTTTTTGATATTTTTTACCGGCCTAATAGGCGGCGGAGACCTGAAATTGATCGCGGCAATGTTGCCATTTGTTGCGCCCGGAGACCTGATGCAATTTGCATTTATTGTTGCTATTATGGGGCTGGCAGGCATTACGGCACATCGATTAGTAGGCTTGGTCGGGCTGGCGCCCAAGGGCTGGAAATCATGGGAGGCAGGGCGAAAATACCCGTTTGGCATGTCGCTCTCGGGGGCCTTGATGGCCTATTTTATTATCATTATGACCCAGTCTATCGCCTGATACGATACAATGACAGCAGCCGCGACGTGTAACGCAATTCCAAATCCCAGCCGGTTTTTTGCATATTTTCAACCATCGCATCACGCGAGCTTGGCCGTAAGGGGCAGATTGGCACCAGCAAAAAATCAGCCTCACCAAAACCGGCCTGATCATCATAATACCACACAGCAGCGCCCGTAACACGGGGTAAATCCCCCATCAACCAACCAATATTCAGGATATCAGCGTTTAATACTTGTTTATCCGCAACCATTGGCAGGCTATCCAGCTCTTGTGCTATGGCGTTTGACAGGGCAATAAACCCACCGTCAATTTTACAAATCGGGAGCGGCACACCATTGATCAATACGGGGGGCGTTTCGGATGGCTCTGCACCATTAATAAATTGTGTCGTGCGGTCGGTCACCAGAATTCGGCTTTTTGGCATCCATAAGTCTCCGCGCCCTTCGGGCAACGGAATTTGCAGGGCGTCTTCCAGACTGGCAAAAGCCGCGCGCGGGGTTGAACTGATTAACGAAACAGCAGACGGCAAAATCGCTGTAACAGCCACCGTGACCAACACAATCCCCGCCTGACGTGCAGGCATTCCCATAAACGGTTTTGCATCAATATCTGGCAAGCGTGACATTAAAAATAAAACTGCAAAAATCAGCCATTTGGGGTCATTCCCCCAGTTTTGAAAGGTAATATAGGTAAATGCCGGCGCAAGGATCAGCATCACCAACCCAGCACGCAGCTTGCCAATTTTGCGCAAATAAATGATGCCCCCCAGCATCACAAAACTGGCGGACAGCATTTCAGGGTTGGATAAAACTCCGGCAATATCATGCCCGGGATAATTCCGCCCGGCGCCACCACGGGCAACCGCCAGCAAATCTTGCGCATAGGCAAAAATAAAATCCATGCCAAGTAAAATTGCCACAAACCCGGCAACAACCGCGCCGGCGATCATGGCAATAAAGGCAAACCGAAAATGCTTTCCGGTCACCAAGATGAACAAAATTGCCAAGGCCAATGGCACAAAAAAGGTCATTTTGGTTAAGGCCAGCAATGCCAGGCCAACACCAACAATCAACGGACTCACCCAATGGTTTGCTTTGTTTGGCTGCGGTGGGAAAAGCAAAGTTACCAAAATTATCAACGTAACAGCCCAGCACCACCGATTGTAATACATTGAAAACCCGATGGAAATTGACCCACTACCATGTACAAGCGCGGTTGTAAGCACCACAATAGCACCACCAAACACCCAAGCCATGCGCGGCGACAGGCGCGTAACCCCAACCCACCATGTGGCGGGCAACAGCACAACACAAACCAGTAAATTAGCCAACACCGCCGCCTGCCCCGCCGGGCTACCAAGATGTAAAAACAACGCAATTGGGGCAAACCCCAGAATGCCGATCGGAGTCATAAAATCCAGATGCGGAATTTCGCCGTCAGCCATGCGCAAACCTGCATCAATCATATGCAGCAGATCGCCCTCATGGCCGGTAATCAGAATTCCCGATGGCAAAAGCGTCAGCGCAGCCTCAATAGCCGTAAAGATGAGCAGAAAGGCTGCAAAGCCAAGTGATTGTCTATTCAGAATTTTCCTGCTCCTCTTTGAAATGGTTAATCAGTTGCTTTATAAGATAATTGCGCAGAATAAAAACCCCGACAATTGCGCCAAAACCTTGCCAGCGGGGCACTAGACGGATTAAACTGCGCCAGCAAACATTTTGCAAAGGAAAACGGCGATGAATATTGAAACTGCTCCGAGCCACGCGCCAAAAGCGCCGACGCGCTTGATCGAGCTGGGGATTAGCCCAACATTGCTGCGTGAAATTTTGCTAAAAACCATGCTGCGGCGAAATCTCGACAATGTAATCGCCATCGCAGATTCATTAAAAGTTTCGGTGCCGATTGCACAGGAACTGCTGGAAATTACCCGCGAATATAAGCAGATTGAAACCATCGGGACATCTCGCCACGAAGACCCCAAAAATCTGCGGTACATCTTAACCGAAGTAGGGCGGCAAACTGCGTTGGATGCGCTGTCCCAGTCTGAATATTTTGGCGCAGTTCCAGTGCCGCTGGATGAATATAAAGCACAGGTAAATTTGCAATCCGTGCGGAATGCTATTGTCACCAAAGACGCGCTTTCCTCTGCGATGGCGCATCTTATTATCAATGACCATATGTTTGGCCAGTTGGGCCCTGCTGTGAACTCTCCGCGTTCGGTCCTTATGTACGGGCCCCCCGGAAACGGTAAATCCTCTATCGCGGATGGCATTCGCAATGCTTATACCGACCATATTTATGTGCCCGAGTTTATCGAATATGCGGGCAACGTGATTTCACTATTTGACCCCCTGATTCATGAGCGTATCAGCATGGAAAGCCAAGATCCAAAAGCCCTGCGCCTTGCAAATAAAAGCCATGATCCGCGCTATATTAAGTGTCACCGGCCAACAGTGATCACTGGTGGCGAACTTACATTGGACATGCTGGATCTGAACTATAATCCGGTGTCCAAAACCTATCAGGCGCCGTTGCAGATGAAATCCTCGGGCGGTGTGTTTATCGTTGATGACCTTGGCCGCCAAAAAGAACCGCCACAAACCCTGATTAACCGTTGGATTGTCCCGATGGAAGAAGGGTTTGACATTCTGACCTTACAATCGGGCCAGAAATTCGTTGTGCCATTTGACACAAAGGTGATGTTTTCAACCAACTTTGCCCCTGCCAATATCTTTGATACTGCGGCTTTACGCCGGATTTATTACAAAATCTATATCGGCAATCCGGATCAACAGGACTTTATCAAAATATTCCTGAAAACGGCTGAACGTTACCCGATGGAGCTGGATGAAAAAGTCCTGACGCATTTGTTGCAAAATAAATATCCAACCGTGGATAACCAGTTTGCCGCCTTTCAGCCCGGGTTTTTGTTGGAACATATGATGGCGGCATGTCGGTTTGATGATGTTAAACCGCATATGTCGATTAAACTTGCTGATGCCGCATGGGAACATCTTTTCGTGCCGAATGTCTAAAATCGGGCTGGCTGGGTGTGGCCGTATGGGCCTGCCAATGCTGCTGGCCATGCGATCATCCGGATTGGACGCGATTGGATTTGATGTAAAAGACCCTGCCGAATTTGATGATAACCCAGCTGCGCTGAATCTTAACCCTGTAAAATTTGCAGCGCCGTTAACTGTTTTGTTTACTGTGGTTCGTGACATTCCCCAGACCAATGCATTGTTATTCAACACCCAAGCCCTGTTGACCCATGCGCCGCTGCTCTCACATCTTGTGATCTGCTCCACCCTGTCGCCCAATTATATTCATGAATTACGCAGCAAAATCCCCGCCCATATTACCCTGATTGACGCGCCAATGTCTGGCGCTGCCACCGCAGCACAGGAAAAACGCCTGTCATTTATGATCGGGGGAGATGACGCCGAAATTGCACCCGTTTTGCCTATGATCAACGCAATGGCTGGCTCTATTCATCATATGGGGCCACTTGGCGCGGGGATGTCAGCCAAGGTATTGAATAATCTCGTTGCTGCGAGTTCCACTGCGACCACAAGGTTGGCGTTGGATTGGGCCGCAGAATTTGGGCTGGACCAACAAAAACTGTTAGATCTGATGCACACCTCCTCGGGGCAAACATGGTTTGGCTCCGGCTTTGACAAAATCGAATTTGCACGCGATGGCTTTGCGACTGACAACACAATCGGTATTCTCAAGAAAGATGTGCAAAGCGCGCTGGATGCCGCCCCGATCGGGGCAGATACCACCCTGCCCCTCGCGCTTATTGATGCGATTCAGGCGCTGAAAAAATTGGCCTAAGCCGTCAGGCCTGTGGGTTCATCCAGCCCGTTGGCGCGGCAACAGGCCGTAACAGTATTGGCCAGCAAACAAGCAATCGTCATCGGGCCAACCCCGCCCGGCACCGGGGTAATTGCCCCCGCAATATCAACCACTGATGCAAAATCCACATCCCCCACAAGGCGCATTTTACCCTCACCACGTTCGGGCGCGGGAATGCGGTTAATGCCTACGTCGATCACCGTGGCACCAGGTTTTACCCAATCAGCATTAATCATTTGCGCACGCCCAACAGCCGCCACCAAAATGTCTGCATTCCGGCAAAGCGCCTCAATATCTTTGGTGCGCGAATGGGCAATGGTCACGGTACAGCTGTCTTTCAACAGCAATGCCGCCATGGGTTTACCCACAATATTGGAGCGCCCGATAACAACCGCATTTAGCCCCGATAATGACCCATGCCGATCACGCAGCATCATCAAACAGCCAAGCGGCGTGCAGGGCACCATAGATTTCTGCCCCGTCGCCAATAGCCCGACATTGGAAATATGAAACCCGTCCACGTCCTTGGCAGGCGAAATCGCATTCAGGATTTTTTCGCTGTTAATATGGTCGGGCACTGGTAATTGGCACAAAATTCCATGCACGTCTGGGTCATTATTCAACTGGTGAATCAGCCTCAACAAATCAATTTCGGATGTATCAGCCGGCAGTTTATGTTCATAAGAATTCATCCCGCATTCCGCGGTTTGTTTGCCTTTATTGCGCACATACACCTCAGACGCGGGATCTTCGCCGACCAACACAACAGCCAAACCCGGCGTAATTCCGTGGTCAGATTTCAGCCGCGTCACATGTGTCGCCACCTTTTCCCGCACGGTCACAGCGAATGCTTTGCCGTCAATAATATCTGCGCTCATCCTGAAATCCTTTAGTTATCCACCAGTTCGGTGATTGTCAGATTGTCGTTATAAATCACACCGCTGCTTATTGTTGGTGCGGCAAACAGGCCAAAATGTGCTTGCGTAAACAACCCGTTGCCGCGTCGCACTGGCGCGCTTGAGACCAAAACACCGTTTTGGCGCACTTCGGCAAAGCCCTCGTTTTCATCAAAATGCAGCCGGATGCTCAGCTCCACCCATTCGCGCATCGGAAATTTTTCCGTGTTGGTTTGAAAACTGTATTCTTGGCGGCCGGTAAAAGGCACATGATTCAGATGCACAAATCCCTGATCATCCAGATTAACCAGTACCGCGTCCCATTGATCGGACAAGGTATGATCCAGCGTGGCAAAGCTGAGCCACTCTCCTAGCGCGAGATCTATGTCCACCCACACCCAGAATTTTATCTCGACCGGCGTTTTGAACGCGCCACCCTCCACCGCAAAAAGCTGCACGGTCGGATAGCCACGATGGATATTGTTGCGAAAAATGTGAAACCGTTCATTGGCACCGTAAATCCAGCCCTTATGCGCGTATTCCCCCGAATACACCTGCTCGGATGACAGCTCATGAGAGCTGGTATTCCGGTAATTTTGTGGCACAATATAAAACCGGTCAAAATCCGCAAAAGTTTCGAAACCGGTGCTGAAAACTCGCCCCTGCGCAGCAGCAATGCTGGCCCAAAGCCCCAGCACCAGAATCATACCACCGATCAATTTTTGCATATCGTTTAGAATAACCCTTCGATTTCACCCGCGTCATTCAGCATAATCATCTCTGCGGCTGGTTTGCGTGGCAATCCGGGCATTGTCATGATTTCACCGCAGACCACAACAATAAATCCGGCCCCGGCTGACAGGCGCACCTCACGCACGGGCACCGAATGGCCCGTTGGCGCGCCGCGCAATTCCGGATCGGTTGAAAAACTGTATTGGGTTTTTGCCATGCATACCGGCAGATGGCCAAAGCCGGCTTCCTCCCATGCGCGTAATTGATTGCGGATTTTTTTGTCAGCGATAACTTCATCCGCGCGGTAAATCTGTTTGGCGATTATGTTGATTTTGTCAAACAAAGACATGTCGTCAGGGTAAATAGGTGCGAATTGTGCAATATTTGAATCAGCGATTTCTGCAACCCGAGTGGCCAATTCCTGGATGCCTGCGGACCCGTCAGCCCAGTGTTTGCACAAAATCGCCTCAGATTCTTGGGCTTCCGCGTATTCTTTGATCGCAGCTACTTCTGCATCAGTGTCCGTAACAAAATGATTGATGGCAACCACCACCGGCACGCCAAATGATTTCATATTTTCGATATGACGGCCCAGATTGGCGCAGCCATCGCTAACCGCCTGTACATTTTCGCCACCCAAATCAGCCTTGGCCACGCCGCCATTCATTTTGGAGGCTCGAACCGTGGCCACCAAAACAATCACACTCGGCGCTATGCCAGCCTTACGACATTTGATATTCATGAATTTTTCAGCACCCAGATCCGCACCAAAACCAGCCTCGGTCACCACATAATCACCCAGTTTCAGCGCGGTTTTGGTGGCCACAACCGAATTACAGCCATGGGCGATATTGGCAAACGGGCCGCCATGCACAAAGGCCGGATTGTTCTCAAGCGTCTGCACCAAATTCGGCTGCATCGCCTGTTGCAACAGCACCGTCATCGCACCATCTGCCTTGATATCGCGGCAATAAATCGGTTTGCGTTCGCGGGTATAGGCCACAATGATGTCACCAAGCCGCTGCTGCAAATCCTCCAAGTCATTGGAAAGACACAAAATAGCCATAACCTCGGACGCCACCGTAATATCAAACCCAGTTTGGCGCGGAAATCCGTTGGCAATGCCGCCAAGGCTGGTCACGGTATCACGCAAGGCACGATCATTCATGTCCAGCACCCGTTTCCAAACCACGCGGCGCTCGTCAATTTTCAGCGCATTACCCCAATAGATATGGTTGTCGATCATCGCCGAAAGCAAATTATGGGCCGAGGTGATCGCATGAAAATCGCCGGTGAAATGCAGATTCATTTCCTCCATCGGCACCACTTGCGCATACCCGCCGCCAGCCGCGCCGCCTTTCATGCCAAAACACGGGCCGAGTGAGGCCTCACGAATACAAATCACCGCGTTTTTGCCAATCGCGTTCAGCCCGTCACCCAAGCCAACCGTAGTTGTGGTTTTACCTTCGCCCGCTGGGGTGGGGCTGATCGCGGTAACCAATATCAGTTTGCCATCCGGTTTATCCGCCTGTGCCTTAATGAATTCCGCCGATAGCTTGGCTTTGTCATGCCCAAACGGCAGCAGATCAGCGGATGGAATACCCAGTTTGGCCCCAATTTCCTGAATCGGCTTTTTATTGGCTTCGCGTGCAATTTGAATATCGGTTTTATAGTCCATTCGGGCATCCTTTAAGGCTGATGACAACTCTCAATAGTGCGAATTTGCAGGCAAATCCGGCGTCAATTCGACTTTGTGAGGGCCGCATGCGACGTATTGGTCAACGCAGCCTAAACCACATGCTGCAAAACACAAGAATTGTATTCAATGGTATGCAAATTTATTTTGGCTGGTGGGACCATGCCGGTTGCTCGGGGACATGCAGCGTGATTTTATCGCCAATCGCAAGCATGCCTTCGCACTCCACCCATGCCGTCACCCCGCGCAAATTCTTTGCCGCAGCTTTGAATTTACGGCCTTGATCGGGAAATTCATGGTTGATAACTTGGGCCGGAAGGTTGCAGGGGCGGTTTTCCATATCAACGCACAGCGTTGCGCCACTGCTTGATTGCAGACGTGACGCGGGCGGGATCAACGTGAAATCCGGTATGCCTTCAATAATGATTGAACTGCCAAGCCAGGCCGGGTCAATTTCCTCAACACCCATATTGCGCGCGATTTGCTGCAATTCCTCAGCTGAGCAAACCGCAAACTGGCGGGTGTTTCGGATATTTGTGCCGCGCGGATATTGCTGAATAACCCTTGAACATGATGCGCGCGTCAGCCCCGAATGGCTTTCGCCCGCGAAGCCCTCAAAGCTAGCAAATGCCTCAGAAACCGAAACCGACCGCAAGGTTTCCCCGCGATCGGCGTTTCGTCCAAGCCAAGTTATACGGCCCGAAAATTCGGTTTTTATTAACGCTGGCACAATCAACCCTGCGGCTGAGGCTCCATACCGCCATCACCTTTTGGCTTTTTCACTGCCTTGGGAATTGCGGTCACAGAACCGGAATCATCGCTGCTTGGTGTGTCCTCATCATCAGGACGATTAGGCGATTCACCCTTCATCACCCGTTTGATTTCATCACCTGTCAGAGTTTCATATTCCAACAAGCCCTGTGCCAGATTTTCAAATTCAGCCTCGTTATTGCTGATAATTTTGAATGCCAGCGCATAAGCATCATCGATGAACATCTTAACTTCGCTCTCGATCAATTCTTTGGTTTTGGTCGAAATCGAAAACCCGCCAGTAGAGCCATTATAGCCATTCGCCGCCTCGGAATAATCAATATTCCCGACCGCATCCGACATGCCATACCGCATCACCATCGCGCGCGCCATAGAACTAGTCTGTTGGATATCGCCAGATGGCCCACTTGAAACGCTATCAGCGCCATATTTGAAAATTTCGGCAGCTTTGCCCGCCATTCCCATGGCCAGTTTTTCATGGGCCTCGTCTTTGAACATCTGCAATTTGTCCATTTCAGGCAAGGACATCACCATGCCAAGCGCACCACCGCGTGGAATAATAGTGGCTTTGTAAACCGGATCACATTTTTCCAGCAAAATCCCGACCAGCGCATGGCCCGCCTCATGATAAGCAGTTTTTTCTTTCTGATCATCGGTCAATACCATTGAACGCCGCTCCGACCCCATCATCACTTTGTCTTTGGCAAATTCAATGTCTTCCATGGTGACAAAGCGCTTGCCGGTGCGCGCCGCAGTCAGCGCAGCCTCATTGATAAGATTGGCCAAATCAGCACCCGACATGCCCGGCGTGCCCCGCGCAATAATACGCAAATCAACGTCAGGTCCCAGCGGGGTTTTGCGTGAATGAATATCCAGAATTTTCTTACGGCCATTAATATCAGGCAACGGTACATGGATTTGACGGTCAAAACGGCCCGGGCGCAGCAGCGCCGGGTCCAATACATCCGCACGGTTGGTTGCGGCCAGCAAAATCACGCCCTCATTGGTTTCAAAACCATCCATTTCCACCAGTAACTGGTTCAAGGTCTGCTCACGTTCGTCGTTACCGCCGCCATGGCCAGCGCCACGATGGCGCCCGACCGCGTCAATTTCATCAATAAACACAATACAGGGCGCATTCTTTTTGGCTTGCTCAAACATATCGCGCACGCGGCTTGCGCCAACACCCACAAACATTTCGACAAAATCCGAACCGGAGATCGCAAAGAACGGCACGCCAGCCTCACCGGCAATCGCCTTGGCCAGCAATGTTTTGCCCGTGCCCGGAGGGCCAATCAACAGCGCCCCTTTGGGGATTTTACCGCCCAGACGGCTGAATTTTTGTGGATCTTGCAGGAATTCAACAATTTCCTCTAATTCTTCCTTGGCTTCGTCAATGCCGGCCACATCCCCAAAGGTAACCTTGCCTGCGCTTTCGGTCAGCATTTTGGCACGAGATTTGCCAAACCCCATCGCGCCGCCTTTGCCCCCGCCTTGCATACGATTCATAAAGAATACCCAAACACCAATCAGCAACAGGATTGGCAGGAATGAAATCAGAATTGCACCAAAGGTTGATTGTTCCTGTGCCGTGGCATTAAACGAAACCCCGTTTTCTACCAAAAACGGGATCAGGCTACTATTGGCACCGCGTGGTTCGATGGTTTTAAAAGCAATGCCGGAACTGGTTTGGAAAGTAATGTTTTCACCATCCAGCTCCACCTCGGTTACCCGTCCGGTCTCTACTTGTTCCAAAAACTCCGAATAGCTGACAGCACTGGTCGTGGCAGTTTGCCCGCCTGCGTTAAACACATTATAAAGCGCAAACATCAGCACCAGTAAAACAGCCCAAAAGGCCAGATTTTTTGTATTTCCCACGGGCTTCTCTCCTTATGCACGCTTGGCATCACAGTTAATTATAACATAGGTGTCAAAAAAATGCTTTCAATGCGTTATCAGCTGGTCATAAAAGTCTTTTTTACCACCTACAAGGTTAACCAGCCATTTATCGCCATAATTTGCCATAGGTGCGGCAATCAGCAGCTCCTCCCGCCATAATGAGGGGCTAACCATCAGTGCGGCGCGGCTATGCCCAGAATCACGCCAAAACGTGCAAGATTGCAATCCATCCGCCCCGAGCGCCCTGATTTGGGTGTTTTCTGGCTGGTTTGGCCCGGTTTCCCAGCGGCCATCCCACGTGGTTCTAACCTGCCCCATTTCTGGCGTTGCGGAAAATTCACGGTTAATCACAATATTGTTTTTATTTGAAATCGTGCAGCCATGTAGCGTTTTGCCAAATTCATCGCCGATCAAGCAGGCTTCCAGCAATGATTCCAATGCTGTAAACCTTGGGCGGTAATCTGCATTACCAACCCATTTCAGCACAGCAGAAAGCAGTCGTAATTGAATTTCGCGGGGCGCATCCGCAAAATCCCGTTGTTCAATTGTCACTTCTCCACATGCGCTGATGCCCAGAGCCGAGTGCGCCAGTTGTGCCACTGAAATTTCCAATGCATTACGCACGCGGCGCATATGGTCAGCAGTTTCCGCCAACCGCACCGAACCAACCCCCAATGACGCCAGCATATCCAATGCTTTGCGCGCTTTTATCCGATCATATTTCAAGTCCTCATTGCTGGGATCATCGACCCAACCAATACCGATGTCACGCAAATAAGCCCGTAAATCAGTGCGCCGCAAGCCAAGCATTGGCCGGTGCCAATTCATGCCATCCGCCTGTCGCCGCGCCGCCATCCCCGCCAGCCCATCAACAGCCGACCCGCGTGCCAGCCGCATCAAAACCGTTTCCGCCTGATCATCCAGCGTGTGCCCCAATACAATGTCTTTTAGCCCCTTGGTCCGCGCCCAATCAGCCAGCAGCCTGCGCCGCGCCTTGCGGGCTTCGTTTTGTAAATTCCCACTGGCTGTTGGATTTTCCCAAACCAGAATATCATGGGGAATGTTATGCTCAGCACACAAAGCAGCCACATCAGCCGCTTCTTTGGCCGCCTCAGGGCGAAGCTGGTGGTCAACACTCGCAGCACAAATATTGTGGCCAGCACGGTGCAATAGCATCAACAATGCTACAGAATCGCCGCCGCCTGAAACCGCCACACCCAATGGCGCATCCGGCAATGGGCCAAGCTGTGGCGGTTTCACTGGCAGCCTTGAATCGCTTTTTGCTCCACCACATCGCGCGCCAGTTCTGCATCCAGTTGCGAATACCGGATCTGGATTTCCGAGAGCGTCAGGCAGGCTTGTTCCGTCTGGCCAAGCGCATTTAAACTGATCGACAAACCATACAGGGAAAGCGGCGCAAACGGGCTGTCCGGCGCGCTGGAAAAGCTTTTGAGGAAACTGCGCGCAGCGTTTTGCGCATCGCCCTGAAGGCTCAGCGCCTCGCCTTGCAAATACCGCGCCTCAACCGTTAACGGCCCGTCGGGATAAGCGGTTACAAATGCTGAAAGCAAGGTCGCTGCACTTGCCCCATCACCATTTTCAAGCGCCTGTTTGGCGGCGTTAAAATCAGCGCTCTCACCGGTGGCCAGATCGGCTGCATCACCCTCGTCCTGACCACCCAAAGTTACGGTATTCACAAATGTGGTATCGCCGCCCTCCAGTTCCGTCAGGCGGAAATTCATGTCACCAATGCGCCGCGTGCCATCCTCGATCAAGGCATTTATCTGGATTTGCAAGTCCTCGACGCGGCCCAAAGCATTCCGTAAATCCGCGCCAAATTCATCAATGCGCACCATTGCACCAGCGGTTTGCTGGGCGTTTAGCGCGCTGGCACCCGTGGCGCTTAACTGCCCGCGCAACGCCTCCAATTGCTGGCCAAGGGTCAGCAGATCAGCGCGAATATCCTCCAAGCTCATGTCCTGCGCCGCCATGGGCGATGCAAAACACAGGGTCAAAAGCACAATTTTCAGGCGTTTAAACATTGATCAATCCTTACATTACCAAACAGCTAAACGCTGCCCAGCCCGCCAGCAACAACCGTTACGGCACGGCGGTTTTTCGACCAGCAAGCCTCGGTAGAGCAAATTTCAAGCGGACGTTCTTTGCCATATGGAATCACCGATAAACGGCTGGCCAGCAAACCTTGGCTTACCATATAATTCTGCACAGCCGCCGCACGTCGGGCCGAAAGCGCCAGATTATATTCCCGCGTGCCCTGCTCATCCGCATGACCCTCAATAATAATCGAGCGTTCAGAATATTGGTTCAGCCACGCCACCTGCGCATTCAAAACCGCCTTAGAAGCATCGCTTAGCGTTGCTTCATTAACCGCAAACAACACCCGATCACCGATTGTTGTGGCGAAATACTCTAGGGAGCTTTCTTCAATAACCCCCGGTCTTTCACCAGACCCACCCGCGCCGCCAGCGCCGCCGCCGCCAAACAAATTACCGTTGGTACAGGCGCCAAGCCCCACCATCGACACAACAATCAATCCTGCTTTTACAAAACCCATACCACTGCTCCTTTTTTCATTTCTAACATTATTTTCAATTTAGCGCAAAACGTCTGACCAATTCGGGTCCGAGGCAAATCCCGGCGTATCGACGCGCCGCAAATTCCGGCCTGTCAGATCAACGCTATATATCTGCGGCGCTCCCGAGGCTCCGGCGGTTTCGCGAAAAAACATCAAAACGCGGCCATTGGGCGACCATGTCGGGGCCTCGTCAATAAATGACGCGGTCAACAAGTTTTCGCGGCTGCCATCCACCCGCATCACCCCAATATGAAACCGCCCGGATTTGATCTTGGTAAAGGCAATCATATCGCCGCGCGGCGACCAAACGGGGGTGTTATAAGACCCATCACCAGAACTGATCCGCGTGGCCGTGCCACCAGTGGCCGACATCACATAAAGCTGCGGACGCCCCGTGCGATCGCTGGAAAATACAATCTGTTGTCCATCGGGTGAAAAGCTGGGGGTGGTGTCAATCGCCCCATCCGTGGTCAGGCGTGTGCGGTTGCGTGAATTCAGATCAATCAGGTAAATATCAGTATTTGACCCTTCAATGATTGACAAAACCACCTTGGTACCATCCGGCGAGAACCGCGGCGCGGTTGCCATATTCAGCGCATCCTCAATCAAGGGTGATTGCCGTCCGGTTTCCAAATTCATCAGATAAACCTGCGGCAATCCACTGGCATAGCTGGTATAAATCACATCGCGCGTGTTGGGTGAAAACCGGGGCGCCAGCACAATGCTGCTATCATCGGTCAAATAGCGCAAATTTGCCCCGTCATAATCCATCAACGCCAGCCGTTTACGGCGGTCATTCTTGGGGCCGGTTTCGGCAATAAATACAATACGGCTGTCAAAATAACCGCTTTCGCCGGTGATGCGGCTGTAGATCGTATCCGCCACCTTGTGCGCCATGCGCCGCCAGCCATCAGCCGAACCAACATACTGCACGCCATCACCAATCGGAGCTTGGGCAAATACATCAAACAGCCGGAACTTAACGACCAAACGTCCATCGGTTGACGTGCTGACCGCGCCGGTGACCAACACCTGTGCATTCACCACCCGCCAATCCTCAAACTGGGGCGTCGCGTTAAAATTGCTAACGCCGGAAATATGCGCAGTGCCGGGGATTTCACGGAATAGCCCGGTACTGGTCAGATCATTGATGATCACCGCAGCAATATCCGTTGCCAGCCGCTCAGCCCCGCCATTTTCCGCGATGAATTTTGGCACAGCCACAGGAATAGGTTCAATAACCCCACCCGACATGTCGATTTCGATCAACGGTCGGTCTTGTGCCACGGCCACACCCGTCATCGGCCCAAATGCCAGAATTGTCGCAGCCACAATGCCAAATATATTTCTCATAGCCTTCATCCCTTAGTTAAGCCCGATTTCACCGGATGCAGGGTCAAACCGCAACCTTATTCTCAAACCATCGGGGAATTTCGCCGAGTCCAGCGGAATTATCCCCGCCACCAGCACCGCACGGCGCGCAGCGTCATACGCAACTTTAAACAGCCCATCAGGTTTGCTGGGTTCATAGGGCAATATTGGCCGCTCCACCACACCCTCGGCGCTGACATTAAATTCAATGATCACCACGTATTGTTCAAAATTTTCCTGGCCAATCAAGTTGGCCATATTCCAATAAGGGCTAAACGCGCTGACAATCGACGCGGTTTCCTGCCCTGTCATTTCCGCCTGCACAGGTTCCTGCGCTGCGGCCTCTGCGGCCTCGCGCTCAGCCTGTTCAATCGCTGCCAAAACCGCATCTTCGGTTGATGTATCGGGTTCCTCAACCGGAATACGCAAATTCTGCGGGCGCCGTGGCGGGCGTGCAGCGGTGACCGGGGCAAAATTTGAAATCTCCACGTTTTCCTGCCCTTCAGGCGTAATTTCCGTGGTCGATTCCGGTGCGGCTGTGGCCTCTTGTTGTTGGTTCTCAATGTTTTCAGCAGGGCCGTCATCCACGGCCTCGGTGGTTTCAAGGCTGGGCAGAGCATCCGCAGGGCGGGCCGCTGCGGTGGTATCAATACGCGGCGCATTGCGCGGCGGTGGCGGCGCAATCATGGCTGAGGGCGGCGCGTTCAGCTCGTTCCCGTCCTGCGCCGGCTGGAATATCGCCGGGGCGCTGTCTTCAAAACTGGGGGCGGTAACCGTATCCAGAACATTGGAGACATCCGGCTGTTCCACATCCAGAAATGCGCTTAGATCCGGGTCTGCATCTGCGGCATCCGGCGCCTCGGTTATGTCAATTTCGGTTTCGATCGGGGCTTCGTCCGGCAAAGGCGCAATGGGTGTGTCAAACGCGGTATCCGGCGCATCCGGTATTTCCAGATCCAGCAAAGGCATTGCAGGGGCCGCAGAGGTTACGGTGTCAAACAGATCAGCCCGCACCAAGGTTACATTGCTAATGCGCAATTCTGGCGGCTCAGTCGGCGACAAATCCAGCCCGCCCATAAACACAAGGCCAATCAGCGCTGCATGCACCCCGCCAGATATGAATGCCCCGGTTTGCATGCGGGTTCTATTGCCCCTCTCCGGTCAAGCTCGGCCCGCCGGTTTCGGTCACCAGACCAATATTGCCAAAACCACCTGCGTTCAACGCGCCCATAACCTGCATGACAACTTCATACGGAATAGACCCGTCAGCCCGCAAGAAAACCTTGTCATCATTGCGCTCTGCTGCGATGGCACGCAAGCGCACAATCAATTCATCCAGCGGAATTTCGGTTTTCTGGATCATCACCACACCCTCGGCGGTCAGCGTAATGGTCAGCGGTTGTTCGTCTTCGTCAGGCAAAGCACTGGCAGCGGTTTTTGGCAATTCCACCGGAACACCAACCGTCAATAACGGCGCGGCTACCATAAAAACGATCAGCAAAACCAGCATTACATCCACAAAAGGCGTTACGTTGATTTCCGACATGGCGCGGCGTGACGCGCGGCGGGTTCGCCCACCGCCACGACCAGCCCGATTAATAGTGCCACCAGCCATCTATTCGTCCTGATCCAGTTGGCGCGATAGAATAAGCGAAAATTCATCGGCAAAAACTTCGCTTTCGGCGGTCAGCTTATCTGCATCACCGGATAGTTTATTATAAAACACCACTGCCGGAATCGCCGCCAACAGACCCAAAGCCGTGGCCAAAAGCGCCTCGGCAATGCCGGGGGCCACCACAGCCAAATTGGTGCTTTGCTGATGGGCGATTTCCTTAAACGCATTCATAATGCCCCAAACCGTGCCAAAAAGCCCAACAAACGGCGCAATTGCGCCCGTTGTTGCCAGCACAATCAAGCCTTTGTTCAGCTCATCCGCCGCACGGCCCAGCGCCACATTCATGGCGCGATCAATGCGCGCCTGCGCCCCCGCGATTAGCCCGCCATCCGAACGATGCGAACGCCGCCATTCCGACATCCCCGCCGAAAACACCTTTTCGTTTGCGGATTGAGGGTCTTCGTCCAGCTTTGCATAAAGCGCATCCAGCGGATCACCTGACCAGAAAATATCCTCAAATACCGCAGCATCCCGTTTGGCACGGCGAAAATTGATCAGCTTTTGCACAATGATCGACCAAGACCAAAAGGACGAAAGCAAAAGAACCAGCATCACCAGTTTGACCGTTATTGTCGCCCGTAAAAATAACGACGTTAGCGAGAAATCAATCCCGCCAGCTGCTGCCAATGCTTCAGTTTCCATAATACCCGCTCTTTTACTGCCGCCCCTGTGTTCAGGGTGCTGCGTTAGTTTTGCCTAAACCCGCGGTTAAAGTCCAGCAAACACCGTGTTAATCCGTTAAAATATCCAGTTTCTGGCGAATATCCGCTGGAAAACGCTGCACTTTACCATCCAACGACATGCAGGCCACCGTTACGCTGCATTCAAAACAAACAGTATCATCGCGCAAAATCCGCTGATCCATGATCATGGTTGCGCCTTTCAGGCTGGAAATCACGGTTTCAACCGTCAGTTCATCATCATACCGCGCCGGCGTGCGATAATTGGCAACAACCCGCGCCACCACAAAAACCACACCTTCGGTTTTCATCGATTTCTGATCCACGCCCAGTTCTCGCACCATTTCCGAACGTCCCCGTTCAGCATAACGCAGGTAATTGGCATAATAGACAATGCCGGCAAGGTCCACGTCTTCATAATAAACCCGAAGCGGATGGGTATGAATCATTTGCTGTCCCTTGAATATTACGTCCCCGCGCGCCGTAAATAGCGCGCGGGAAAATTATTTATAGCTGGATGCGAAACAGTGCAAACCCGTCAGCGCCGTCGCCAGCCGCTTCGATATTCACGCCCTCAATACCGTCAGCATAGCCAACACCAGCCGGTCCCGTTTCAAAGATCACGCTGGTATCCGCCACCGGCGCAAAGCCCCAATTGGCATCAGCTTGCGGGTTAATTGTGCCCTGATCAACGATATAACGCACAATCACATCGCGGTTGGTATCTGGCCCTTCAAAAATGATCGTATCGCCGGTGCCGGGGAAATTGCCGCCACCAGAGGCGCGATAATTATTGGTCGCCACCACAAATTTTGCGCTCGGATCAATCGGTGCGCCGTTGAATTGCAAATTCACAATCCGGTTTGAATCAGCGTTGATAACATCGCCGCCGCGATTGAATTTTGGCGGTTGCGTAAGATCAATTTGATAGGTCACCCCGTCCATCACATCAAAATTATAGCTGGGCATTTCAGGATTAAGCAAAACCTGATCCTGCTCGCCAGCGATAATTTGGTTGAATATCGAGGCCGAACGCTCCAGCCAATCCTTTACTTGTGCGCCATCAATCAGCACCGCCCGCACTGTGTTTGGATACAAATACAGGTCCGCAACATTTTTGATCGCCACAGGGCCAACCGCAACATCGGTATAATATTCCGACCCGCCACGGCCACCAGCCTTAAACGGTGCAGCGGCTGACAGAATAGGAATACCCTCCCATTCCGAGCCTTGCATCATTTGCTCGATATACCATGTTTGCGCCTGTGAAACGATCTGAACCGAAGGGTCATCCGCCACCAGTGCAAAATACGAATGCAACGGTGCGTCGGTCATGCCAACCGCACGGCGAATATAGGCGAGCGTTTCCTCATGCACCTGTTGCGTGGCATCCAGCACCGCCTGAACATCCCCGACCAGCGGGATTTTGGCACGGTCTACCCGCTCATAAATCGGGCGTGTGGACGATTCCGTGGTCACCACCCGCCATTCATCGCCAGAACGCTCCAGCATCAAATCAATCAAGCCCATATGGCTGCCCCAAAAACCGCCCATGGTGGCCGGTTTGCCCTGCAACGTGCCCGCCGCCAGATCAATGCCTTCAATATCCGCATATGCCTCGGACGGGAAAACCAGATGCGAATGGCCGGTAACCAGCGCGTCAATGCCGTCAACCCCTGCCAGATGCAGCGCCGAGTTGGCTTGTCCCTCATGGCTCGGCTCACTTGAAATACCCGAATGCGACAGCGCGATAACAATATCCGCCCCCGCTTCTTTCATTTCAGGCACCCACGCTTTGGCGGCTTGCAAAATATCGCGTGCGTTAAATTTTCCTTCTAGATGGCGTTTGTCCCAATTCATGATTTGGGGGGGCAAAAACCCGATCAACCCGATTTTGATCGCATGGGTTTCACCCGATCCATCGGTGATGTCACGCTCCAGAATGGTATAGGGTTTCAAGAATGTATCATCCTTGCCTGCATCGCTACCAAGCGATTTGACAAAGTTTGCACAGATCATCGGAAATTCTGCGCCTTTTATAACTTTGTCCATGAAATCAACGCCATAGTTAAATTCGTGGTTGCCCAATGTGCCGCAATCATAGCCAAGAACATTCATCGCCTGCATGACAGGGTGCATATCACCCTCGTTCATGCCGCGCTCATAGGCGATATAATCGCCCATCGGGTTACCCTGTAGAAAATCACCGTTATCCACCAAAATAGAGTTGGTGCTTTCCGCCCGCACTTCCTCAATGATGGAGGCCGTGCGCGACAGGCCAACCGTATCAATCGGTTTGTCAGCGTAATAATCATAGGGATGCACATGCACATGCAAATCGGTGGTTGAAAGAATGCGCAAATGTGCCTGCGCGCCCTGCGCCATGGCGCTAAACGGATGCAATGTTACAAATGCGCCAGTGGCGGCGGTGGTCGCCAGAAAATGGCGGCGGGATATAGATTTGTTCATAAGGTTCCTCGATGTTGGTTTGCGATTCATTTGGTCACAGTCTGTGCTGTAATATTAAAGATCAGAATCGTTCATACCACCACCATAACGTGTCTTGGAAAATTTACCAAACAATCAAATATTTAATCCGATTTCTTGATCAAGCCAGAAAACCCGGCCACAGCCAAAAGGCTAAGCGCCCAGCCCGCAAGGATTTGAAACCACAGATACCACCGCGCCCACGGGGCCTTTTCCTCATCCGGTATCCAGACATTTTGCAGCTCCAGATCAACAATCGGTAGCAAAGTATCAGCCGAATAAATCAATGCGTTGAATTTTGGGTAACTTTTGCCTTCGATACTGGTCAGATAGCAATTCATTTGATCCGGCCCCGCGCAGTCGGTCCATGCTTCGCCCTGCCATACACGCGATGAATTGGGTTTGAATGCCCCGTTGGCCTCGGCCACCCCAAATACGCCGGCTCCGGTTAATAAAATTGCTGTCAGCCATGCAACCGCTACAAATGGCTGATACCCGTATCGAACGGTTATGCTTAAAAACCGATCCCAAAAGCTAAACCAATAGGCGTCTTCAAACAGCAGCTCCTTGCGCAGCCGCTTTCGCCGGTCCTTGCGCTGCAACCGTTCTTTTTCAATCAACACATCCCGCGCATCATTGCGATGCCCCATTTCGCGTAATACCT
>CAZCDC010000013.1:0-13888 GCA_964497195.1 uncultured Rhodobacterales bacterium
CAGGCCGATAATATGACACAAAACAACAAAACCCATTTTGGTTTTACCGAAGTTGACGAGGACGCCAAGGCCGGCATGGTCCACGGGGTTTTTACAAATGTCGCCAGCAAATATGACATCATGAATGACGTGATGAGCTTTGGCATTCACCGGATCTGGAAAGAGGCCATGATGGATTGGCTGGCCCCCAAACCCGGCCAGCGTCTTTTGGATGTGGCGGGTGGCACCGGCGATATTGCCTTTAAATTCAACGCGCGCGCCGAAAACAAAGCTGTGGCCACGGTGCTGGATATGACCCAATCCATGCTGATTGAGGGCCAAAAACGCCCCGAGGCTGCTGAAATGGAGGGCCGTCTGGATTGGGTGGTTGGCGATGCCATGGCTTTGCCGTTTTCCGATAATACGTTTGACGTTTACACCATCAGTTTTGGTATTCGCAATGTGACCCGCATTCAGGATGCCATCAATGAGGCCTACCGCGTGTTAAAACCCGGCGGGCGGTTTATGGTGCTGGAATTTTCGGCCATTCCAAACGCCGCCATGCAATGGGCCTATGACCGATACAGTTTTAATGTCATCCCGCCAATGGGGCAGCTTATTGCCAATGATCGTGATAGTTATCAATACCTTGTGGAGTCTATCCGCCAATTTCCCAAACAGGATGTGTTTAGGCAAATGATCACCAAGGGCGGGTTTGATTTGGTAAAATATCGCAATCTGTCGATGGGCATTGCCGCATTGCATTCGGGCTGGAAAATATGAGAGGCCCGCATAATATCTGGCGCCTGATCCGCACCGGCGCCACGTTTGAGCGCTCGGGTGCGATGAAAATTGCCTTAACCGCCCTGAATGCGCCAACCAGCGTTTGGGTGGCGGCGCGGGTTATTGTGTATCCGTTTCGCTGGCTGGGCCTTAAGGGCGACCCGAGCCAGCCGCCGGTTTTGCGTGCGCTAACCGCGCTTGGCCCCGCATATATCAAGTTTGGCCAGCTCATGAGCACCCGCCCCGATGTGGTCGGCGATGCATTGGCGGATGAGCTAAAGGTGCTGCAAGACAGCCTGCCACCATTTCCGCGCGATATTGCCATTGCCGAGGTGGAGCGGGAGCTGGGCATCAAGGTTGATGAAATATTCAGCGATTTCCCTGAACCCGTCGCGGCGGCGTCCTTGGCGCAAGTGCATAAGGCCACAATTCGTGAAACCGGCCAAGTGGTGGCGGTCAAAGTCCTGCGCCCCGGCATTGAAAAAGCATTTATGCGCGATGTTGATGCCTTTCATTTTGCCGCCCGTGTGGCTGAGATATTTGCACCGTTTGCGCGCCGCCTCAAGCCCACAGACGTGATTGAGCATTTTCAGGGTATTGTTGAGGCGGAGCTGGATTTGCGCATGGAGGCCAGCGCTGGCGATGAATTTGCCGCCAATACCGTTGATGACAAAGGCTTTATCGTGCCCAAATTACTGTGGCCGCTTTCTGCCCGCCGTGTCATGACATCCGAGTGGATGGAGGGGATTCCTTTGGGGAATGTCCCTGCAATTTTAGCCACAGGCATTGATCCGGTTGAATTTTCCCAACGCATTATTCAATCGTTTCTGCGGCACGCCCTGCGCGATGGATTTTTCCATGGCGACATGCATCAAGGCAATTTAAAACTTAGCCATAGCGGTGATCTGATTGCCTTTGATTTTGGCATTATGGGCCGGATTGATACCCATACACGACGGGCCTACGCTGAAATCCTGTTTGGGTTTCTCAAGAAAGATTACCGCCGTGTGGCGGAGGTGCATTTTGAAACCGGCTATGTGTCGGCTGATCAGGATGTTGATGAATTTGCCCAAGCGTTGCGCAGCGTTGGAGAGCCGATTTTCGGCCAGGATGCCAGCAATATATCCATGGCGCGGCTATTATCCCATCTGTTTGACGTGACCGAGCGATTTGGTATGGAAACCCGTACCGAGCTGATATTGCTGCAACGCACCATGGTAGTGGTTGAGGGCGTGGCGCGCACGCTCGACCCCGACATGAACATGTGGCAGGTCAGCCATCCGGTGGTGGAGGGGTATATCCGTGACACATTGGGGCCAAAAGCCATGATGCGCGATATGGTGGCCACCGTGCGGGTGCTGACACGGTTTGGCCCGCATTTGCCGCAAATAGCCGAGAAATTCCTGCAACAAGCCAGCCAGCCCAACACCCCGCCTGCAAAAACCCCTTGGTTGAATTGGCGCTCATTGGCAGTTGGGGCTGTGATTGGTGCGGTTATTGTGGCTCTGGTACAATAATTTTTACCGATGTTCCGCGGGTTAATCCGGCTCCCTCCGGCATTGCATTTAAAACCCGAAATAGTTCTTCAGCAAAATCCTGTTGCGGAAATGTAGCCATCAGCGAGTCAATAGTGTCCGGTCGTGTAACCCGATGAATTTCGACCCTGTATTCCCTCAACGGATCGGTTTCCGAGGCGGATAGCCTAGCAAAGCTGCGCACAGTCGCCATTTGAGCATCCCGTATGTTATCGTCTCTGTCACGGGAAAATCCGGCAAACCGGATTAAACCATCATTAAATCGAATAACAGTTAGCTGCATATTGCCACGCCGCGCGCCGCGTTTATACCGGATGCTGGTGGTTGCCGCCGACAGGCCGTTAATGGTAAAATTCTGCACGCGCTCCATGCGCCGCCCGATACGGTCACGGCGCGGTAGGCTTTCTGCCCAGCCGGTAATATATTGGGATAAATCCATGCCACTATCAGCGGCTCCAGTCATGATTAATGTAGCCCCGCGCGGCCCCAGAATATTGATCTGGCGCGGGGTGTTTTTGATCTCAAGACCGGTAGCAGCGGTAAAGGTAAACCCCAAAACAGGGTGGGCATAAACCTGCCCGCGCACAAAGCCTTGATTGGCGTTATCGCCAAAAACCAGCCCGTCAATTGCGGCAAAATAGGCCGCTTGATTTATGGCTCCGGCCAAATCACCGGCCAGATTACCGGCCAAATCCCGTGCGATGATCTCGCGTTCAACCGGCGCGGGATGATTGGCAAAAAACGGGACTTTTTCAGCGTCATATCCTTTGCCTGCCATGGCAGCGCGCAACGCAGAATTTGCCGCCATAGCGGCCAAAAAATCGGCCTGCGCACGGGGGTCGTATCCGGCCTTTGCCAACAAAACCACGCCGCCACGATCGGCAGCATATTCTTGCTCTTGGGAGTTGGCGCCAATTTCAGCCAGCGCGCTTTGCAAATTATCCCGAATGGCATTTCCCATGCCGCCGTTGCCCAAAAGCCCTTGCGCCAAGGCCCCGAGCGCACCGCCAATCAATGCATCATTATTGGCCGCTTCGCGATTTTCGACATGTTCTTCGACCACATGGGTTATTTCATGCGCCAGAACAGCGGCCAGCTCTGCCTCGTTATTGGCCAATGCGAGCAAGCCGCGAGTGACATAAACATACCCGCCGGGCAGGGCAAAAGCATTTACCTCAGGGCTGTCCAAAACCGTAAAAGTCCAAATCTCATTAGGGTGGCTGGAGTGAGCAACAATAGACTGGCCGATTTGTGTTACATAATCCGCCAGCGGGCCGGGGGCGATTGCACCGCCAAACCGTGCCATGATTTTGGGGTGGTCACGTTGGCCGATGGCAATGCTCTCAACTGGCCAATCTGCAAGAACAGGGCTGGCAAATACCGCAAAAAACCCTGCTGCCCAAAAAAAGTTTTTCATGTTTCCCCTATAGGTTAATATTCTGAATATATAGGGTTTATGAATGCAAAATCCAACTATATGATTATGGTTTGGCCAAGGTTTGCTGGTTGGTAATTAAAATCCTTTGCGTGAAATTTGGATTTAAGGTAACCTACGGCAGAAATTTGGGCCAACCAAATTCAGAATACCATTTTATCCGGGGAATTATCATTATGAAATTTAAAAATCCTATTCGCGCGATATCATTAATCGCCTTGCTTGCTGCCACCAGTGGCTGTGATCTTTTTGCAGCAGAAGAAGTTATTGATCCGGTTACCGGCGCAGTGACTGTTGTGCCTGCTGGCCCACCAGCGCCATCCTCAGAACCTGTTGATCGCGGCGGTCGCGGCGGTCGCGGCGGCGGTGGTGGCGGCGGCTGGACGCCATAATTTAATTTAAGGAATAAAAAATGACCTATCAGCTTAACAGGCTGCGTCGCGCTTTTGTTGGGCTGACGCTGGCCGGAATAACCTGTATTCCCCTTAATCTTTCTGCCCAAACCCTTGTGCGCGGCTCTGGTGTGCTTGGCCTGCCGGATATGCAGATTGATTTGTCCACGCGGGCCTCTGAACGCTATGCGATTGTGATCGGCAATGGCGATTATGATTCCATTTCCGGCCTAAAAAACGCCAATGCAGATGCGCGCATCATGGCCAGTTTTCTGCGCGATCAAGGCTATGAGGTGATTGAGCGGCACAACCTGACAAAACTAGGGTTTGAGGAATTGCTGCGCCGGGTTTTGTTTGATGTTTCCAAACAATCCGAGGTGATTTTTTATTACGCGGGTCACGGTCTGCAAATTGGCGCCGGCAATTATATTGTGCCCGTTGATGCAAATCTGGACACAGCCTATGACGTGCCGTTTGAAACTGTATCATTGGAAAGCCTTGTGGCCATCATTGGCGCACGCGCACGGATGCAGCTGATTATTCTGGACAGTTGCCGCAACAATCCGTTTGAGGGTCAGGTATCGTTGTCAGGTGCCGGTAATGAGCTAAGCGAATCGCGCAACGGATTTTCCACCCTTTCCGCGCCGGTGAATTCGCTTTTGGCGTTTTCCACCTCGCCCGGGCAATTGGCATTTGATGGTGACGGCGAAAACAGCCCGTTTACGGCGGCCTTGGTTGAGGCCGCTTCTGCCAATCCCAACCGGTCGGTTTCCAGTATTATGGAGGAAGTACGCCGTCAGGTTTACCAGCGCACCAATGGCCAGCAAGTGCCGTGGGAAAGCTCAACCTTGGTGGAGCAAATATCGTTTAGGCCGACCGAAGCGGTGCTGTTAAACACACAAATCATGGAGAGCGGTGATGCGTCGCGCTCACTTGCCAGCATTGGTAATGTGCTGGAAATTCCAGCTGAATCACTGAATGCGGGGCCAATTGATGTGGCGCTAAATGCGACCTTAAGCCCCCAAGTGAATATCGGCACCGCCATCCGAGAGGCGCTGGGCCTATCGGAAAATGACCAGCTTTCGGTCATTCAACAACCTGCCAGCGGGCGTCTGTCCTTTATTGACACGAGCGGCGTGCGCGTCGCAGCAGATATGACCGGCGCTTCTACGCGGGGTCTTGACCAGATTTTATATTCCAACAACATGCCGCAAACCAATGCAACTGATTTGGAAGGCGCGGTACATGTGGATGAATTCCGCGTGTCGGTTAACGGTACTGAACAAGCGGTGCGCATTGCGCTACACGCCAATTCCTGTGATCTCGAGGCCGGTGATCATCTTGACCCTGAGGGGTCGGGCCTAACGCGCTATGCCAATGAAATCCGCCC
The DNA here is from genome assembly GCA_964497195.1 of uncultured Rhodobacterales bacterium. Taxonomy (GTDB): domain Bacteria; phylum Pseudomonadota; class Alphaproteobacteria; order Rhodobacterales; family Rhodobacteraceae; genus UBA3077. Next base: position 5,515 of record CAZCDC010000013.1, read on the forward strand.
GAAAATTGCGCTTCAGGCGTGTTTGGCAGCGGTGGCGGAAAACCCCGAAGTCGGGCGTTTTCATTATCAACTTGGCCGTGCTTATCGTGCGTTGCGCCGTTTTGACGAGGCGCGTGTTTCTTTTGAAACAGCGCGTGATCTTGGCCATACCCGTGCGTGGGTGGCGATCGGCGGCGCTATTGCAAACGAAGCCCGCCGTGTCGGTGGTGTCACGCGTGCCAAAGCCCCTGACGAGGCGTTGGCGCATTATATTATTGGCGTTGATCAAGGTGATCCATATGCGTTTTATGCGCTTGGCCGGGAATTACTGCGCTTTGAGACCAACGAGGATCTGCGTCAGCAAGGCTATGATCTGATGTTGCGCTCATTGGAGGTTGGCCATACGTTTGCAATGAATGAATTGGGGTATTTTTATCTCGATAAAGATAGCGAATGGTTTGATGCAGAACGCGGCTTGCGTTATCTGCGCGAAAGCGCGTCGCGTGGTGATATTTACGGGTATAATAATATGGGGCTGGTTTTCCGTGACGGATTAGGCGGCACTGGAAAAGACACACAAACGGCCTATGACTGGTTTGTCAAAGCCGCAGTTGGCGGGCACCCTAACGCGCCGGGCAACATCGGCCTGATGTATGAGCGCGGTGAACTTGGCGGTTCCGGTACAGCCGAAAAAGCCATGGACTGGTACGAACAAGGCCTTGAACGTGGTGATCCTTGGGCCGGCGTTGGCGCGGCTTTCGTTATTCAGGATCAACGCCCCGACGGGTATCAAGGGTTTCAGGCGGCTAGTTTTGCGGCCAAGGCTGCTGCACTAAGCAATGAAGGCGCAAAATCCGAAGCGATGAGCATATTAAACCGCATGAACCGTGGTTTGGTTGATTCTGCAACGCAACAGTTCATCGCTGATTTTGGCGTTGAAATCACGGTTGATGGAGCCTTTGGCGCCGGCAGCCAAGCCGCGCTTGATCAGGTCGCGGTGCAATTTGGCGTGACTGCCCCGTCAGGGCGTGTTGAACGGCTGGTATTTCTTGCTGGTCTTTATTGGACAACTACGCCATTCCGCGTTGATCTTTATTAACCGAACTATCGGATTAAACCCTTCCCCCTGAGGGGAAGGTCGCACAGCAGGGGCTCGATGCCCCTGCTGTGCGACATTTCTGTTGTGTCGGTTGAGATGCTATGCCAGTGAAACAGCATGACAAAAACGCCCGCAATTATGATTCAAGGCACTGGCTCCAATGTTGGCAAGTCGCTGTTGGTTGCCGGAATTTGCCGTGCATTGGTGAATCGCGGCTTGAATGTGCGGCCATTCAAGCCACAAAATATGTCAAATAATGCGGCCGTTGCGGCGGATGGTGGTGAGATCGGGCGGGCACAAGCGTTGCAGGCGATGGCATGCAAGGTTCCGGCCTCCATCCATATGAATCCGGTTTTGCTAAAGCCAGAATCCGAAACCGGCGCGCAAGTTATTGTGCAGGGCCAACGCCTGACCACAGCGCGTGCGCGCGATTACGCAAAGCTGAAACCGAAATTGCTGGCGGCCACTTTGGATAGCTTTGCTAAAATCAGCAGAAATGCGGATATTGTGATCATCGAGGGCGCTGGCAGCCCAGCGGAGATTAACCTGCGCAAAAACGACATTGCCAATATGGGTTTTGCCGAGGCCATCAATATCCCCGTTATCCTTGTGGGTGACATTGATCGTGGCGGCGTGATTGCCCAGATAGTTGGCACAAAAACCGTGATTTCAACCAGTGATGCGGCGCGGATCAAAGGGTTTGTTGTCAACAAATTTCGCGGCGACCCTACCCTGTTTCACGAGGGCTTCGATGCCATCAAAACCCTGACCGGCTGGCAGGGTATTGGCACGGTGCCATGGTTTAACGATTGTCACAAACTTCCTGCCGAAGATGCGCTTGATATTCGTTCCAGCGCTGGAAATGGTCTGAAAATTGCGGTGCTGCAATTTTCCCGCATGGCTAATTTTGACGATCTCGATCCGCTCGCAGCGGAGCCGGGCATCAACATCTGCATGGTAAAACCGGGTCAGGCTTTGCCCGGCGATGCAGACATTGCTTTGCTACCGGGGACAAAATCCACCATTGCTGATTTGACATTCCTGCGGGAACAGGGCTGGGATATTGACCTCAAGGCCCATTATCGCCGTGGTGGCCGGATTTTGGGAATTTGTGGTGGATACCAGATGTTGGGCCAAACCATTGCTGACCCTGAGGGGATTGAAGGGCCAGCGAGAACAGTTAACGGCTTGGGCTATTTGGATATCAATACGGTCATGACACCACAAAAGCACCTTATGAAAGTCAACGCTTGCCATGTTAGCAGTGGTATTGAAATGCAAGGTTATGAAATCCATATTGGCAGTTCAAAAGGACCGGATTGTGACAATGCGATGTTCAGTATCAGCGGCGTGCGAGAGGGCGCGTGTTCCGAAAATGGGCAGGTGCAGGGCACGTATTTACACGGACTTTTCAGCAATGATGATTTTCGCACAGCGTGGCTTGGCACCCAAAAATCCGGCCTGAACTACGGTGAAATGGTTGAGGACGTTCTGGATAGGCTTGCCAGCCATCTGGAAACCCATCTGGATATTGACGCCATTCTCGCCATTGCACGCAACGGCTAACCCTTGTTGTTAGGGCAAAGATACGCCACATAAACCGGATGGATATAAAAGCCGACCCTTTTGAAACCCTGCGCCGCGCGCTGCAACACATCGATACGCCCTCGTCGGATTATGATCTGAACCCATCGGTTCTGGCACAGCTCCCGAAAAACCGGGTTTTGCGGCCGGCTTCGGTTCTGATCCCGTTGATTGAGCGGCGCTGCGGTATTCAAGTGATCCTGACCCAGCGCTCAGCGGCGCTTAAGCACCACCCCGGGCAGGTGGCTTTTCCGGGCGGGAAAGTAGATGTGATTGACGTTAATTCACAGGCAGCGGCGCTTCGCGAAGCCGAAGAAGAAATCGGCCTTAGGCGGGAAAATGTGGATATTCTGGGCGGGTTAGGCCCCCATGAAACGGTTACCGGTTTTTCCGTCACACCCTTTCTGGGCCGTATATCCGGCAGTTTTACGCCCGTGCCCGAACCGGGCGAGGTAACCGAGGTTTTTGAGGTGCCGCTGGATTTTCTGCTAGATACCAATAATTTTCAAATCCATAGCCGTATTTGGCAGGGCGCGGAACGTTCTTATCTGGCCATTCCATACGGACCCCATTTTATCTGGGGAGCAACGGCGCGTATGCTCAAAGGCCTCGCGGATCGGATGATGTTATGAAAATTAGCGCAAATTGGCTATCGGATCCCGCCGCGCAGGCGGTTTTTGCGATGCTGGAAAATGCTGGCCATACCGCATTTGCGGTGGGTGGCTGCGTGCGCAATTCGGTGTTTGATGTGCCGGTGAATGATGTTGATATCGCCAGCGATGCCTTGCCCCAACAGGTTATTGCATTGGCCAATTCCGCTGGGTTAACCCCTGTGCCAACCGGGATTGACCATGGCACAATTACGGTCGTCAGTGCGGGCATTCCGTTTGAGGTAACAACTTTTCGCAAAGACATCGACACGGATGGTCGCCACGCAATCGTGCAGTTTTCAACAGATATGAATGAGGACGCAAAACGCCGTGATTTCACCATGAACGCGCTTTATTGCACCCGTGAGGGCGATATTATTGACCCGCTAAACGGCTTGCCTGACACCAAAGCACGGCGCTTGCGTTTTATCGGAGACGCAGCGCAACGCATAACGGAGGACAGCCTGCGTATCCTGAGATTTTTCCGGTTTTACGCACAGTATTGTGACCCGACGCACGGTATTGACCCCACAGGTCTGGCCGCGTGTGCTGGCAATCTTGAGGGGCTTTTGCTGCTATCAAAAGAACGTATTGGCGCCGAGATGCGCAAATTACTGGCCGCCAATGATCCAGCACCTGCCATGGCAGTTATGGCACAAAGCGGGGTTTTGATGCAGATTTTGCCCGGGGCAAACCCGCAATTTCTGGCACCGCTGGTCGCGTTGGAACAAGCCCATAATATCGCACCAAGCTGGCTGCGGCGGCTGGCTGTTATCGGCCATATTGGTGCTACAAAAGCCTTGTGCCTGTCAAAAAATGAACAAAAGCATTTGCTGCGGCTTGGCAAAAATTTACCAATGGCTGAAACCAGCTATCGTTATGGCGCGGATATTGCGCTGGATGATGCTCTGGTTTTGGCGGCCAGCCTTGGTTCCCCATTGCCTGTTGATTTTCAAACGCAAATCAACGCGGGTACAGCAGCCGTCTTTCCGGTCAAAGCGGCTGATCTTATGCCGGATATTCCTGCGGGGCCAGAACTTGGCGCGGCTTTGCGGCGTTTGGAATCTCGCTGGATAAAAAGCGGATTTATGCTGGACAAGTCAGATTTAATTTGAAAATGTCACTAAAGCTTACCTAATTTCGAGACGATGATGCCTTTTGAAACGATTCTCACCCTGTTTGCCTTGATGCTGGCCATGGTTTGGACACCCGGGCCAAATAACGCAATGCTTTCTGCCTCGGGTGCGCAATTTGGTTATCGCCCTAGTTTGCCTCATATTCTGGGGGTGGCATTTGGTTTTCCGATCATGCTTTTTGTTATGGCTTTTGGGCTTGGCGAAATTTTTCTGCGTTCGGTGTTTTTGCAAGAATCGCTGCGCTGGGTTGGCGCGCTGATGTTGGTATTTGTGGCGTTTAAGATCGCCACAGGCAAACGCCCCGGCAGTGCAGGGTCACGCCGGCGCCCATTCCGGCTGTATGAGGCGATTGCATTCCAGTGGATCAACCCAAAAGCATGGGCGATGGCCATTGGCACGGTTTCAACTTTTATCACCGGCGAAAACCCCGTTCTTGAAGCATCAATCGCAGCTGGATTGGCGGTTTTGGCAGGGCTAACATCCGCCAATGGCTGGGTGCTGCTGGGCGTGTGGATGCAACGCTGGCTGAACACCGATTTGCGGTTCAGAATATTCAATCTAACCATGGCGGCAATCGTTTTGTCTGGCGTGGTTTTGTTGTTTTTGGGCCATTGATGGGTGCAAACTTCGCCCTGATTCTATTTGTTTTTGTTGGCCTTGCAACGCCTGGACCAAATGTAATTATGTTACTTTCCTCCGGGGTGAGATTTGGCTTTTCCCGTAGTTTACCACATGTATTTGGCGTTGCATTCGGCGTTGGGATCATTGCCGGATTAACCGGCTTTGGGGTGGCCGCAATATTGCTGAGCGTTCCGGCATTGGCTTGGCTATTTAAGATATTGGCGGCGGGATGGATCTTATTTTTGGCCTATCGGTTGCTGATTTCCGCCAACCAGCCGCAAAAATCCAGCGATGCCAAACCTTTCAGCATCTTGCAGGCGGTTATTTTTCAGTGGGTAAACCCGAAAGTCTGGGCTGTGGCATTGGCGGCCAGCGCTGGCTATGGCCAAGGCCTTCCACTTGCCCAAGAGGCCCTGCGGCTGGCAATCGTATTTACATCCCTAAACCTGTTTGTTTGCCTGTTTTATGCAGCCACCGGAAGCTGGCTGCGGCCCTTGCTAATGGCGCCCGAAATCTGGAAACGGTTTTTACTGTTTATGGCAGGGTTGATGGCCCTGTCAGCCCTGCTGGTTTTCATCTAACGACTGCCACAAAACATCCCGCGCCAACGCATCCCGCAACAGTGTTTTGGCGCGCAAGCCATTTGTCACTTCTTCAGGGCCATTTGCATTCCGGTGGCAGCGACATCAGCACCGCCTCTGGGTTATGGCCGGTTTGCAATCCGAATTGCGTACCGCGATCATAAACCAGATTAAATTCGGCATAACGCCCGCGTTTGACCAACTGAATTTCGCGGTCTGCATTTGTCCACGGGGTAAACATGTGTTTTTGGGTTAGCGGTTCAAATGCGCGCAAAAAGCTGCGCCCGACATCCTGTGTAAAGGCAAAATCAGCCTCCCAATCGCCGGTGTTATGGTCGTCATAAAAAATGCCGCCAACCCCGCGCGGTTCGTTCCAGTGTTTGATCATAAAATATTCATCCGCCCATTTTTTATAACGCGGGTAGTATTCCGGATTATGGGCATCACAGGCTTTGGCCAGCTCCGCATGGAAAAACGCGGTGTCCTCCGGGTTTTCGACCATCGGGTTCAAATCAGCGCCGCCGCCAAACCACCAGCCATGCGGGGTCCAGAACATGCGGGTATTCATGTGAACGGCAGGGGTTTTTGGGGAGCGCATATGCGCCACCAGCGAAATGCCAGCCGCCCAAAACCGCGGGTCATCCTTGATGCTGCTCATCCCCGTGCGCGCTGACATTGATTGCTGCGCTGCAACGCCAAGCGTGCCATAAACCGTGGAAATATTCACCCCGACTTTTTCAAAAACCCGCCCTTGGCGCATCACCGACATTTCGCCGCCCCCCGCATCTGTGCCGTCACCATTATCGCGTTTGGTGGGTTTTCGCTCAAACCGACCCGGGGCCAAATCTGCAAAAGGGCCTTGGTTCTGGCTGTCTTCAATTGCTTCAAATGCCGCGCAAATCTGGTTGCGCAGGTCCAGAAACCACGCAGAGGCGCGGGCTTTTTCGGGGAGGAGATTAGATTTTGTCATGTTCACAGCCTTGGTCAATTATGGGTTCTGGCCTAACGGATAATGCAAGGTTTTCCAAGGCACAGTTCAATATTTCCCGCACTGGAATGTTTGAATATAAAATGTTTAACCTTGAAATAGATTTTGAACTGGCCTAGCGTTGAGCAATACAAATGGTCTTGGAGGGAAAATAAATGCGTATTGCGTGTCTTGGCGGCGGTCCGGCGGGGCTTTATTTTGCCATCAGCATGAAATTGCGCGATCCATCCCATGAGATCGTAGTGGTAGAGCGTAACAAGGCGGATGATACCTTTGGCTGGGGGGTTGTTTTGTCAGACGATGCCTTGGGAAATATGCAGGAAAATGACCCCGTCAGCACCAAGGACATTCGTGACAGTTTTGTCTATTGGGATGATATTGCGGTGCTGCGCAATGGCGAACGTATGGTCTCGGGCGGGCATGGTTTTGCTGGTGTTGGCCGCATGGCGATGCTGCTGATTTTGCAGGCGCGGGCGCGAGAACTGGGGGTGAATTTTGAATTTGAAACCCTGTTCGCATCAGCTGAAAAATACCGCAAGGAATACGATCTTGTGGTCGCCACCGATGGCATTAATTCGCTGGTGCGCAATGAATATGCGGAGCATTTTAAACCTGACATAGACACGCGGATTTGCAAATTTATCTGGCTGGGCACCAAACAGAAATTCGACAAGGCGTTTACCTTTATTTTTGAGCAAACCGAGCATGGCTGGGTTTGGATACATGCCTATCAATTTGACAATGACACCGCGACGGTGATTGTCGAATGTACCAATGAAACATGGGATAAATTTGGCTTTGAGCAGATGTCCAAGGCAGAAACCATTGCCAAATGCGAGGAGATATTTGCCGATCATCTGAATGGCAACGCACTGATTTCCAACGCGGATCATTTGCGCGGTTCTGCTGTCTGGATGAATTTTCCGCGCGTTATTTGCGAAAAATGGCATCATGAAAACGTGGTTTTGATGGGCGATGCGGCGGCAACGGGGCATTTTTCCATTGGCTCGGGGTCTCGGCTGGCATTTGATAGCGCGATTTCACTGGCCAATTATTTGCATTCCGAACCCAACATGCAGGCCGCGTTTGAGCGGTATCAGGAGGAGCGCCGTTTGGAGGTGTTGCGCCTGCAATCGGCCGCGCGCAATTCACTGGAATGGTTTGAGCAAGTTGAGCGCTATATTGATTATGATCCCATTCAGTTCAATTATGCATTGTTGACACGATCGCAACGCATCAGCCATGAAAACCTGCGCTTGCGAGATGCCGGTTTTGTGGCGCGCACGGAAAAATGGTTTAACAAAAAAGCCGGGATTGACAGTGATCGCCCGCCGATGTTTGCGCCGTTTCAATTGGGTAATATGGCATTGAAAAACCGCATCGTTGTGTCACCCATGGCGCAGTATCGCGCTGTGGATGGCTGCCCGACTGATTGGCATTTGGTGCATTATGGTGAACGCGCCAAAGGCGGCGCCGGGCTGGTTTATGCAGAAATGACCTGTGTTTCAGCGGATGCGCGCATCACGCCCGGCTGTCCCGGGCTTTATGCACCCGAACACGAGGCCGCGTGGCAACGCATTGTTGATTTTACCCACATGGAATCCGGTGCTAAAATATGTTGCCAGATTGGCCATGCGGGGCGCAAAGGCTCCACTCAGCTCGGTTGGGAGGATGCGGATAAACCGCTTAAATCCGGCAATTGGCCGTTGATCTCAGCGTCTGCAATTGCGTGGTCA
>CAZCDC010000013.1:13988-21174 GCA_964497195.1 uncultured Rhodobacterales bacterium
GGGCAAACCACGCCGGATGCCAAACCTGTTTATGGCCGTATGTTTCAAACCCCGTTTTCGGATCGCATCCGCAATGAGCTGGGTATTGCCACCATGGCAGTAGGCAATATTTCCGAGGCAGATCACGCCAATTCGATTTTGATGGCGGGACGCGCTGATCTGGTTTGCCTTGCGCGGCCGCATTTGGCGGACCCGTATTGGACATTGCACACCGCCTCAGCTTTGGGCGATCGTCAGGAAATCTGGCCTCTGCCTTATGAGGCCGGACGCGATCAATTGTGGCGATTGGCCGATAAAGAGGCCGAACAGGTGATCAAAGTATGAGCATTTCGGGCAAACATATGGTTGTATCGGGCGGCGGCAGCGGGGTCGGCGCAGAAATCGCCGCGCGGTTTGCAGCAGCGGGCGCAAATGTCACGGTTTTGGGCCGTCGGGCTGGGCCACTGGAGGTTGTGGCGACTGAAACTGGCGGTTTTTCAGCGATTTGTGACGTTACAAATCGTAATGAACTTGACGCAGCACTTGCAAAAGCTGTTGCGCATTTTGGCCCTGTGGATATTGCGATTGCCAATGCGGGCGCGGCACATTCGGGTCCGTTTATGCGAATGTCTTCCGATGATTTGAACGATATGATTTCGGTCAATCTTGTGGGAGTTTTTAACCTGTGGCAAGCTTGTTTTTCGGCTATGAAACAGCGCGGCTGGGGGCGGCTGATTGCGGTTGCTTCTACCGCTGGGCTAAAGGGTTATCCGTATGTTTCGGGCTATTGCGCTGCTAAACACGGGGTGATTGGCCTGACGCGGGCATTGGCGGTTGAGCTGGCAAAAACCGGCGTGACGGTAAATGCGATTTGCCCGGGATTTATTGAAACACCACTGCTGGAAAGATCAATAAAAAATATCGTTGAAAAAACCGGGATGAGCATTATTGAGGCTGAAAAATCTTTGAAATCCGGCAACCCGCAAGGGCGGTTCATTCAAACGGATGAGGTCGCAGAAACCGCGTTATGGCTGTCTAGCGATGCGGCGCGGTCTGTAAATGGTCATGAACTGGCCATTTCGGGCGGTGAAATATGAATGCTTTGAAAAACACATCAACAGAACCAGCATCAAAAACCCGCCTGCGGCTGTGGTTGAAATTGCTAAAGATCAGCCGTGGGATTGAGGCGGAACTGCGGGAGAATTTGCGCAAGGAGTTTGGCTCTACCTTGCCCAGATTTGACGTTATGGCCGCCCTTAGCCGCAATCAAAATGGCATGAAAATGAGCGCGATTTCTGGTGATCTCAAGGTCTCGAATGGCAATGTCACCGGCATTGTTGATCGGCTGGCAAGCGACGGGTTTGTAATCCGAGAGGCAGTTCCTGGGGATCGGCGGGCGCAACGTATTCGCCTGACAAAACGCGGGGTGCAGGAATTTGAAATTCAGGCAGCGGCGCATGAAAAATGGATCGATGCACGGTTGCAAAGTTTTAGCGCAGGGGACGCCAACGAAATGATCATTTGTCTGGATGCCGCTGCAAAAGAGGATACAAAATGACCCAACATTTCTTGTGTGATATTAAAAATGGCATTGCCACAATCAGGCTGAACCGACCCGAACGCAAAAACCCGCTCACCTTTGAGAGCTATGCCGAATTGCGTGACTGGTTTCGCCAATTGCCTTATGATGACAGCATAAAAGCAGTGGTTTTTGCCCCGAACGGTGGCAATTTCAGCTCTGGCGGCGATGTGCATGAAATCATCGGGCCATTGACCAAGATGACCATGAAAGAGCTACTGAATTTCACCCGTATGACCGGCGATCTGGTTAAGGCAATGATCAATTGCGGCACGCCGATTATTGCAGCGATTGACGGTATTTGTGTGGGTGCAGGGGCGATTATTGCAATGGCCAGCGATATGCGCATTGCCACGCCTGAGGCCAAAACCGCGTTTTTGTTTACCCGTGTTGGGCTGGCGGGCTGTGACATGGGGGCGTGTGCGATATTGCCGCGCATCATCGGGCAAGGCCGCGCCGCTGAGCTGCTTTATACGGGGCGCTCTATGAGTGCGGTTGAGGGCGAAAACTGGGGGTTTTACAATCGTTTGGTCGGGGCAGATGACTTGTTGGCGGATGCGCAAACCATGGCGGCGCGCATCGCTGATGGCCCGAATTTTGGCCATATGATGACCAAAACCATGCTGGCGCAAGAATGGAATATGTCCATCGAGCAAGCGATCGAGGCTGAGGCCCAAGCGCAGGCGATTTGCATGAAAACGGATGATTTTGAACGGGCGTTCAAAGCGTTTGTCAAAAAAGAAACGCCAAAATTTGAGGGCAATTGATGGGGGATAAAACCTTTCTTGACTGGCCGTTTTTTGAGGCCGATCACAAAGACCACGCTGTGGCGCTAGATGCTTGGGCGGCTGAAAACCTGTGCGATATTGATCATGCTGACACGGATAACGCCTGCCGAAAGCTGGTTAAATCATTGGGTGCAGCGGGATGGCTGCGCTGCACGGCGGCTGAAGCTGGCGAAAAACTGGAGGTGCGCAGGCTTTGTTTATCGCGCGAAATACTGGCCCGCCATGATGGTTTGGCTGATTTTGTCTTTGCGATGCAGGGGCTTGGCACGGGGGCGATTTCTTTGTTTGGCAATGCGGCGCAACAGAAAAAATGGCTGCCGCGTACCCGTTCTGGCGATGCAATTGCTGCGTTTGCGCTGACCGAACCGCAATCTGGGTCTGATGTGGCCAATTCCACCATGACAGCGGTGTTGGAGGGTGACGAATTTGTCCTAAACGGTGAAAAAACCTGGATATCCAATGGTGGCATTGCGGATGTTTACACGGTTTTTGCCCGCACTGGCGAAGCGCCGGGTGCGCGCGGGTTATCAGCGTTTATTGTGCCAGCTAGCGCCAAAGGCTTGAGTGTATCGGAGCGTTTGCAAACTATTGCGCCGCATCCATTGGCAACCCTGAAATTTGAAAACTGTCGCATTCCTGCATCGGCTTTGCTCGGGAAATCTGGTGATGGATTCAAGATCGCCATGTCGGTGCTGGATGTTTTCCGTTCCACCGTTGCGGCGGCTGCATTGGGGTTTGCGCGCCGCGCGCTGGATGTATCGCTTGATCGGGTTAGTACCCGCAAAGTTCAGGGCGCGCCGTTGTTTGAATTGCAAATGGTGCAGGGGCATATTGCCGATATGGCGCTGAATGTTGATGCCAGCGCATTGCTGATTTACCGCGCCGCATGGACCAAAGACCAAGGCGCGCCGCGCATCACGCGAGAGGCGGCAATGGCCAAATTATTTTCTACCGAGCAGGCACAAAAAGTCATTGATCAAGCGGTGCAACTGCATGGCGGGGACGGGGTGAAACACGGCGAAATCGTCGAAAAACTATACCGTGAAATCCGCGCGTTACGGATTTATGAGGGCGCGTCAGACGTGCAACGGGTGATTATCGCACGTCAAACCATGGAGCAAAAACAATGAGTTATGACCCCGAAAAAGACGGCGCGCAGATGGATTTTGACGGGCAGATGTCCTACGGTGAATATCTGCATATTGATGAAATATTGGCCCAGCAACACCCGCTTTCCACCGCGCATGATGAAATGCTGTTTATCATCCAGCATCAAACATCCGAATTGTGGATGAAACTGCTACTGCACGAACTGGGCAGCGCGCGCATCGCAATTGCGCAAGATCGTCTGCCGGTTGCGTTTAAAATGATGGCACGGGCCTCGCGAATTTTGGAGCAGCTGAACAATGCATGGGATGTTTTGCGCACCATGACGCCCAGTGATTATACGCAGTTTCGCGACTCGCTTGGCCAAAGCTCGGGGTTTCAATCCTTGCAATATCGCATGATCGAATTTGCGCTGGGCAATCGAAATATGGCAATGCTTAAACCCCATGCGCATTTGCCGGATGCAGCAAAAATGCTGGAAACCGAAATGAAAACACCCAGCCTTTATACCGAGGTATTGCGTTATGCGGTGCGCCAAGGCTTTGAATTGCCTGAAAAATTGCTGGCGGTTCAAACCAGCCCGCATCAGGCAGCCGCTGAAATTACCGCGCTTTGGCAAGGGATTTATGCGGATACGGGCCGCTATTGGACTTTGTATGAGCTGGCCGAAAAACTGGTCGATATGGAGGATTATTTTCGCCGTTGGCGGTTTAATCATCTGACCACGGTGCAGCGTATTATCGGGTTTAAACGCGGCACGGGCGGCACCAGCGGTGTGAGTTATTTGCAACGTATGCTGGACGTAGAGCTGTTTCCAGAGCTGTGGAACGTCAGGACGGTGTTATAATGCTGGGGCCAAGCGCACATATTGATACGTTTTCGCGCGATGGTTTGCCGGCCATGGAACATTGGCCGGAATTTTTGCTGAATCAGTATAAATACCCCGAATATCTGAATGCAGCGGTGGAGCTGACCGACAAAATGGTTGCCAAGGGTTTTGGCGATTTTACCGCATTAATCGGAAATGGGCGGCGCCGGACTTATAAGGAATTGTCCGATTGGACCAACAGATTGGCGCATGTTCTGGCCGATGATCTGGGGGTAAAGCCCGGTAACCGCGTGCTTATTCGGTCTGCCAATAACCCTGCGATGGTGGCGTGCTGGCTGGCTGCGACCAAAGTTGGCGCGGTTGTGGTGAATACCATGCCGATGTTGCGCGCCAGTGAACTGGCCAAAATTGTCGATAAGGCTGAAATCAGCCACGCGCTTTGTGATACGCGCTTGATGGATGAAATGGCCAGTTGCGCTAAACACAGCGGGTTTTTGAAAACGGTTGTCGGGTTTGATGGCACGTCTAATCATGATGCGGAACTGGACCGGCTGGCGCTGGAAAAACCTGTGCAATTCAGCGCGGTCAGGACAGGGCGCGATGACGTGGCTTTGCTTGGGTTTACTTCTGGCACCACGGGGGATCCAAAGGCCACCATGCATTTTCATCGTGATCTGTTGATCGTGGCGGATGGGTATGCGCGAGAGGTTTTAAAGGTCACGCCGGATGATGTTTTTGTTGGTTCTCCGCCATTGGCATTTACATTCGGGCTTGGCGGGTTGGCGATATTTCCGTTGCGGTTTGGCGCTGCGGCGACCTTGCTGGAAAATGCCTCACCACCCAATATGATTGAAATTATTGAAAAATATAAGGCAACTGTGTGTTTTACCGCCCCCACCGCGTATCGCATGATGTTGGCCGCCATGGATGAGGGCGCGGATTTATCCAGCCTGCGGGCTGCTGTTTCAGCAGGGGAAACCTTGCCGGCGCCAATATACCATGACTGGATGGAAAAAACCGGAAAACCGATGCTGGATGGGATCGGTGCCACGGAAATGCTGCATATTTTTGTGTCCAACAGGTTTGAGGACAGCCAGCCGAGCTGTACCGGCAAACCTGTGCGCGGCTATGAGGTTCGGATTGTTGATGAAAATATGAATGATATGCCGGTTGATGAAGTTGGACGATTGGCGGTGCGAGGCCCTACGGGTTGTCGATATTTAAACGACGCGCGGCAGGAAAAATATGTACAGGATGGTTGGAACATCACCGGTGATAGTTTTTCAATGGATGCGCAAGGCTATCTGCATTTTGCGGCGCGCAATGATGATATGATTATTTCCAGCGGTTATAATATCGCAGGCCCCGAGGTGGAGGCCGCGTTGCTTTCCCATGCCGCCGTGCAGGAATGTGCCGTGATCGGCGCGCAGGATGCAGCGCGCGGCATGGTGGTACAGGCGCATATTGTGTTAAAGGCGGGGTTTGATCCCTCGGATGAAATTCGCAAAAACCTGCAAGACCATGTGAAAGCCAGTATCGCGCCGTATAAGTATCCGCGTTCAATCAAATTTTGTGCAGGCTTGCCAAAAACCGCAACCGGAAAAATCCAGAGGTTTTTGTTGAAAGAGGTCTTGGATTAGGTCAATTATTCAAAGCTGATCGTGACGGAATCGGCTTGGTGCTAAAAAAACACGTCAAACAACGGGAGAAGAACATGAAACTGAAATCAATTATTATGGCCGCCTCACTTGCGGCTTTGGCCAGTGCCTCAAATGCTGAGGGCATTAAGGTCGGCATGATTACCACGCTTTCGGGTGGCGGCGCGGGGCTTGGCATTGATGTGCGTGATGGCTTTATGCTGGCGATTAACCAGTCGGGAAATACCGATATCGAGGTGATCATCGAGGATGACCAGCGCAAGCCGGATATCGCTGTGCAACTGGCAGATCGTATGATTCAATCGGATAAGGTTGACCTGCTGACGGGGATCATCTGGTCAAATCTGGCAATGGCTGTGGTGCCTTCGGCAACGGCGCAGGGCTTGTTTTATCTTTCGCCAAATGCTGGTCCATCAGCATTGGCGGGTGCAGGTTGTCATCAGAATTATTTTAATGTTGCGTGGCAGAATGATAATTTGCACGAGGCCGCAGGCGCGTATACCAACGATGCCGGATATGGCAACACGTTCATTCTGGCACCAAATTATCCGGCTGGGCAGGATGCGCTGACAGGATTCAAACGCTTTTATGAGGGCGAACTTTCGGGCGAATTGCTGACCAAGCTCGGCCAGACAGATTACGCCAGCGAAATCGCGCAAATCCGTGCATCAGGCGCGGATTCGGTGTTTTTCTTTCTGCCGGGCGGCATGGGGATTTCGTTCCTGAAGCAATATGCGGATAGCGGTGTTGATTTGCCGGTTGTTGGCCCTGCATTTTCGTTTGACCAAGGCATTTTGCAGGCAGTTGGTGATGCGGCGCTTGGTGTTATGAACACCTCGCAATGGAACAAAGACATTGATAACGCAGCAAATATTGCGTTTGTTGAAAGTTTCCAAGCTGAATATGGCCGCCTGCCATCGCTTTATGCTAGTCAGGGTTTTGATACGGCTAATCTGTTGATCAGCGCACTGGCAGTGGCTGATATTTCGGATGCGGATGCGTTTCGTACCGCGCTCAGGGCCGCTGATTTTGACAGCGTTCGGGGTGATTTTTCCTTTACCAGCAACCACCACCCGATTCAGGATATTTACGTGCGCGAAGTGATCAAGGAGGGTGATATTTACACCAACCGGATCGTGACAACCAGCCTGATGAACCACTCAAACGCTTATATTGATCAGTGCGAAATGTAGCTGGTTTTGTCGGGCGGCTTGTGGTCGCCCGACATAGTTACCCGACATAGTTA
>CAZCDC010000013.1:21274-35384 GCA_964497195.1 uncultured Rhodobacterales bacterium
CCCGACATAGTTACCCGACATAGTTAAAGGCCTGATATGTCCCTGATATTATTCATAGAACAAATGCTTAACGGGCTTCAATTTGGCGTGATGCTGTTTTTGATGGCGGCTGGATTGACGCTGATTTTTGGTGTGATGGGCCTGATTAATCTGGCGCATGGTTCGCTTTTTATGATCGGTGCCTTTGCGGCGGCGGCGGTGGCGGGCTGGACAGGGTCGTTTATTCTGGCGCTGATGGCCAGCCTTGTGGCGGCGGCTTTGGCGGGGGCAATCATTGAACTGACGGTGATTAGGCGGCTTTATAAACGTGATCATCTGGATCAGGTTTTGGCGACATTTGCGCTTATTCTGATTTTTTCCGAGGGCACCCGTTGGGTGTTTGGTTCCTTTCCGCTCTTTCTGGATATTCCGGATTATTTGTCGGGGCCGATTACTTTGCCGGGGGGCATTGAATATCCGCTTTATCGCCTGACCCTTATTGGCATCGGGTTGGTGGTGGCGCTGGGCCTGTTTGCGCTGATCAACCGGACCCGAATTGGCATTCAAATCCGCGCAGGCGAAAGCGACCGCGAAATGATCGGAGCTTTGGGGGTTAATATTTCGGTACTATATACGCTGGTTTTTGCGCTGGGCGCGGGGCTGGCGGGGTTTGCCGGCGCGCTGATTGGCGCCATACAATCAGTGCAGGTCGGCATGGGTGAACCCGTGCTTATTCTGGCTTTTGTGGTGATCGTGATTGGCGGTATCGGGTCGATCAAAGGCGCTTTGATCGGGGCGATTTTGGTGGGCTTAACTGACACAATGGGGCGGTTCCTGCTGCCCGGTTTTTTCGGGTTATTTATGGAGCCGGCATCGGCCACCTCTATTGGTTCATCGCTGGCCTCCATGTCGATTTACATTCTAATGGCGGGGGTTTTATTGTTTAAACCCAGCGGCCTTTTTGGGCGGGTTGGCGCATGAAACGTGAGACAATTTTTAACGCATTTGCGCTGATTGCCCTGCTTGCTGTGCCGCTTTGGGCATGGGTGATGGATGAGCCTTTCACCATCACATTGGCCACCAAAGTAGCGATTTTTGCGCTGGCGGGGGTTGGCTTGAACATTGCGCTGGGGCTTGGCGGCTTGGTCAGCTTTGGCCATGCTGCGTTTTTTGGTATTGGTGGTTATGCGATGGGCATTCTGGCCAGCCACGCGCAAAGCTATACCGCAATTTCAGATTGGCCATTTTTGATTGAGGGCACAAAATCCATGCCTGTCATCTGGCTGGTAGCGTTGATTTCATCGGGGTTGGCGGCGCTGGCGATCGGGGCTTTGTCGCTGCGCACGACAGGGGTTTATTTCATAATGATCACGCTGGCATTTGGCCAAATGCTGTATTATTTCGCCATCAGTTGGCCGGCTTATGGCGGCGAAGACGGCTTGTTAATTTATGTGCGCAACGGGTTTCCCGGGCTAAATACTCTTGATCCTATCCAGTTTTTTGCCATTTGCTTTGTGATTTTATGCGTAGCGCTGTTCCTATTTTCGCGCATGGCAAAATCTGCGTTCGGGCTGGCGCTGACAGCCGCCAAACAAAATGAGGAACGGGTGCAAACAATCGGCATAACGCCATATAAATTGCGCCTTGTGGCATTTACGATTTCGGGGGCCATCACCGGCCTCGCGGGCGCGCTTTATGCGGATTTAAACCGTTTTGTCAGCCCAACAATGTTCAGCTGGCACACCTCGGGCGAGATTATGGTATTTATCATTCTGGGTGGCGTTGGCCGGTTGTTTGGGCCACTGGCGGGTGCTGCATTATATATAATGCTGGAATATTTCCTTGGCGGGCTGTCGGATTATTGGCATATTTATCTGGGTGGATTGTTGCTGGCTGTGGTGCTTTTTGCCCCCGGTGGGCTGATTGGCAAGATCGCAGGGCGCGAGGTGGCGCATGACTGATATCGTGCTGGAAACCCGCAATTTATCCAAATCATTCGGGGTGTTAAAGGCCAGTGACGACGTTTCGCTAACCTTGCTGCGTGGCGAAATTCATGCGTTAATTGGGCCAAATGGCGCGGGGAAATCCACCTTGATCAAACAGATCGCAGGGAATTTCGCACCTGATTCCGGCTCGGTTTGGTTTGACGGGATGGACGTGACCCGTCTTGATACCGTTGCGCGGGCCAAGCTGGGGCTGGGGCGCACATTCCAGATTTCATCGCTGGCGATGGATTATACCGTGTTGCAAAATGTGGTTTTGGGGGCGCTTGGCCATCGGGGAAAGGTGCTGCGGTTTTTCCGACCTGTGATGAAAGACAAAGCCTTGCTGGCTGTGGCGCAGGACGCATTGGAGCAGGTTGGGCTGCAAGATTTGGCGGGGTTTCGCACCGCTGATTTATCACACGGACAACGTCGGCAATTAGAGGTGGCAGTGGCGCTGACCCTATCCCCCAAAGTATTTTTAATGGACGAACCCATGGCGGGTTTGGGCGCAGAGGGAACAAAGCGCCTAACCGGATTTCTGGATAAATTGCGCCGCCAAGCACCTATTTTACTGATCGAACACGATATGGACGCGGTTTTTGCGCTGGCTGACCGGATCAGTGTGCTGGTTTACGGCAAAATTATTGCCACGGGCACAGCTGATGAAATTCGCAATAATCCAACAGTTCGCGAAGCATATTTAGGCGAGGAGGATGTGGCATGAGCTTGCTAAAACTCGCCAATATTTCTGCATTTTACGGCCCTGCGCAGGCACTGTTTGATGTGGATCTGACCATTAATGCAGGCGAAGTCGTGGCCCTGATGGGGCGTAATGGTATGGGGAAATCCACCACGATCAAAGTCATCTGCCGTATGTTGAAACATCGCGGCGGCTTGCTTAGTTTTGATGGCAAAGATATCGCCAACCAGCCGTCATACAAGGTGGCGCGCGCTGGAATTGGGCTGGTGCCCGAGGGGCGGCGCTGTTTTCCCAACCTTACCGTGCGCGAAAACCTGATCGCAGCGGCGCGGCCCGGCCCATGGGATATGAAATCTGTGACCGCGTTTTTTCCGCGCTTAGGGGAGCGGCGTGATCAGTTGGCGGCCTCATTGTCGGGCGGCGAACAGCAGATGCTGGCGATTGGCCGCGCCCTGATGACCAACCCGCGATTGCTGATTCTGGACGAAGCCACCGAGGGGCTGGCGCCCGTTGTGCGTCAAGAAATATGGGCAGCAATTGCACGGCTGAAAAACGATACAGGCATGGCAATTTTGGTGGTTGATAAATCCCTGCGGGAACTGGCACTGGTTGCTGACCGCGCGGTTATTCTTGAAAAAGGCCGCTCGGTTTGGGCCGGTGAATTTTCTGAGCTGAACGCTGAAATTACCAACCAGTTTTTGGGGGTTTAAATGGCATTTATTTTCCCGCAAAAGATATTATTCAAACATTGCGACCCTGCCGGAATAGTATTTTTCCCCCGGTATTTTGAAATGATCAATGACTGTGTGGAAGCGTTTTTTGACAGGCTTGGTATTCCGTTTGAGGAGCTACACCAATCAGCCGGAGTGCCCACCGCAGAGATTTCGGCCAAATTCCACGCCCCGAGCCGCCACGGTGACATGCTGAATATTAGGCTGAAAATCGGCAAAATTGGCCGCAGCAGCATGGTGTTGGATTTTGTTGCCCAATGTGACACAGAAATCAGACTCACCAGCCAACAAGTGTTGGTATTTGTGGGGGAAAACGGCAAATCAAAAAGCTGGCCGGACGGGTTGCGGGCGGCTTTGGTCACGTTTCAAAAGGAAGATATTTAGATGAAAAACCAGATTATTCAACCCAACGGCTGGGCCGCTGCAAAAGGCTATGCCAACGGAATATTAACCTCGGATGGACAGCTTTTTGTTGGCGGGCAAATCGGCTGGGACGCCAACCAGATTTTTCAATCGGATGACTTTATCGGCCAGATGGAGCAAGCGTTGAGCAATATTTTGACAATAGTAGAAACCGCAGGCGGCACAGCGGCAGATATTGTGCGACTTACGTGGTATGTCGTTGATAAAGTAGAATATTTGTCACGACAAAGCGAGGTCGGTGAGGTTTACCGCCGTGTGCTTGGCCGCAATTTTCCGGCGATGACAATGGTGGTGGTTGCCGGTTTGATTGAGGATAAAGCATTATTGGAGATTGAGGCGACAGCAAAAATTTCAAGTAAGTGAAACAACTTCGCGCACTCTTTGCTCATTTGATTTTGCGGTTGCGCCATCAAGGTTTTGTCGTGAATTTTCAAACCCGACACGCAATTTCCCGCCCTGATTATGCGCCGCCAAAAGGCAGCTGGTTTCTTGCTGGCCAAAGGCACAAACAGCCCAATCCGGATGCAGCCCTAGCTGTTGCATCCGGGCTAAAAATGGCGTGAGCGCGGAGGGCCCGCTGGCGCCAAACAAGCCGTATCGGCCCAATACAAACAATAATTGCAGAGTGTTGTCCTGAAACAGGCGTGGTTCCAGCGTATTGACCAGCGTATCCAGCTCTGAGGGATCATAGATGATATGTTGCACTGCAATGCCTGAATTGTCGCAATCCAGATAGAAATTCCTGGTTAAACTGGCATTACTTTCACGCACCATTTCCTTGATGGAAACGGAGGCGAATTTGGCCTGACATGTCAAAACCACTTTGCGTTGTATGTCAGGCTGATAAACTCCTGCGGCCTCGGATGTGATTTGTATGGCCATGTCCGGCACGTGGGTTTTCAGCTCCGTGAGCGCTTCGTTATACCTCCCCGCATCAAGCAGGTGTTTGCCATTTTTATCGCGGATATGCAGATGCAGGCCAGTTGCGCCAGCGGCAAAACACGCCGCAGCGGTTTTGCAGATTTCGGGCAAACTTACGGGTAATGCCGGATGATCGGCTTTGGATAAATATGCCCCGTTTGGTGCAACCATAATGGTGGGAAGCGCCATCAGAAAACAACGTCAAACGCAACACTCAACTTTGTAATTATTTCGTCAACATGTTGATCTTGCATGATAAAAGGCGGGGCCAACAGAATATGATCGCCGTTTATCCCGTCAATTGTGCCGCCCATCGGGTAACAGGCCAGCCCGGCGTTGAATGTCGCTTGTTTGAGTTTTTTGTGGATCGCCAGCTCCGGTGAAAATGGCGTTTTTGTCTCTCGGTCTTTAACAATTTCTATGCCGCAAAAAAGACCACGGCCACGGATATCACCAATAAAAGGATGCTGGCCAAATTCGGCTTCCAGCGCCGATTGTAGTTTTGTGCCCATGATCTGGCATTGCGCCATTAACCCGTCATCAATAACGCGCTCCATCACGGCTAATGATGCCGCGCAAGCCACCGGGTGGGCCAGATAGGTATGGCCATGTTGAAAAAAACCGCTGCCGTTTTTGATAGTTCCGTGAATTTTTTCGCTGCAAAGCATGGCCCCGATGGGCTGATACCCCGCGCCAAGCCCCTTGGCGATTGTCACAATATCGGGTGCGATATCTTCTTGTTCGCAGGCAAAATATGTGCCGGTGCGGCCCGATCCACACATGACTTCATCCAGTATCAACAGCACGCCATATTTGTCACAAATCTCACGGATGCGTTTAAAATACCCCTTTACCGGAGGCACAGCACCAACGGTTGCGCCAACAACTGTTTCAGCAACAAATGCCATTACATTTTCCGGCCCGAGACGTTCAATTTCAACCGTCAACTCCTGCGCGATACGCTGACCATAGGCAAAATCAGTCTCATCAGCCAGTTTCCCCCGATATTCATAACATTGCGCGATATGGCTGGTTTCGACCATTAGCGGATCATAGGGTTCGCGCCGCCACATATTGCCGCCTGCCGCCAACGCGCCAAGGGTGTTGCCATGATAAGATTGCCGCCGCGCGATAACTTTGTGGCGGCTGGGCTGGCCGATCTCTAGGTAATATTGCCGCGCCAGTTTTAAGGCGGCTTCAACGGCTTCGGATCCACCTGAAACCAAATAGACCTTTTCGATACCCTTTGGCGCGTTTTCAATCAGTTTATCCGCCAGTTTCTCAGCAGGCTCGGACGTGAAAAACGACGTGTGCGCAAAGGCGATTTGATCAACCTGATCTTTGATAGCTTGGGTTACCTTTGCGTCACCATGCCCAATGCACGAAACAGCAGCCCCGCCAGAGCCGTCAAAATATTGCTTGCCGGATGTATCGTAAAGGTAAACACCCGCGCCGGATTTAATGGTTGGCGGCGCAGATTTGCTATTGCGATGAAAGACATGGGACATTTTTGCAAGACCTGTAAGCTATGTGACATTTATCAGTGAAACATTTGTTTCATCTGTTGACAAGGGGTGAAACGAATGGAATTATGAAAAAATCATTAAGGATTCTTCATGCCGCTCGACAACCTGTTTGGAAATCAACTGACAAGTGAATACGCGGCACTTAGCCAACAGCTTCGTGCTGCGGCTGATTTTGTGAACGCGAATCCGGTTAATGTTGCTACGCGCAGTTTGCGTTCAATTTCTGCCAGTAGCGGCTTGGCGCCAGCAACATTTTCACGTCTTGCGCGTGCGCTTGGTTTTGCCAGCTATGAAGATCTGCGCGAAATGGCGCGTGATGCGGTTCAGGCCAGCGTCACCAGTTTTTCTGACAAAGCTGAACGGCTGCAAAAAGAAGAAAATTCCGAGGGGCAGCAGCCTTTTCTTTTGCGTCAATCTGCGGCTTGTGTCGGAAACGTGGATGCGTTGGCAGAAAACATTGACATCCCGACATTAAATAATGCGGTCGAAGCCCTGCACAAAGCCAAAAACGTGCTATTGCTTGGCGCTCTTGGGTCCACGGGCATTGTCGAATATATGGCTTATTTGGCCAATTTTTATACCAATAAATTCCGGCTGGCCAATTGCACAGGCGCTTCGCTTGGCGGGGCTTTGGCGGATGCGGGGGCGGGTGATGCAATAGTGATCGTGACAAAGCCACCTTTTGCCAGACATGCCATTCAGGCCGCTGAGATGGCCAAATCACAAGGGGCTTTTGTGGTGGTCATCACTGATTCACCCCGCTGCCCCGCCTTAAAATATGCGGATGCCAGTTTTCTAGTCCAAACCCAAAGCCCACAGTTTTTCTCCTCTTATGCCGCTACTATTGTGCTGATCGAAACCATGATCGGTATGTTGGTGGCCCGTGCCGGCCCCGCCGCACAACAGCGCATATCCGAGGTAGAAGCCCGAAATCACCGTCTCGACGAAATATGGGACCAATGATACCAACCAACATCACATCAGGGAGATATAGATGTTAAATAAAATGAAACTTGGCGTTGCAGCAGCTGCTGTAACCGCAATGATTGCTCCGGCAGCATTTGCTGAGGAGTTTATCACCATCGGCACCGGCGGTGTCACAGGGGTTTATTACCCAACGGGCGGCGCAATTTGCCGTCTGGTCAACAAAGGCCGTCGCGACCATGGCGTGCGTTGTTCGGTCGAATCCACTGGCGGTTCGGTTTACAACATCAACACCATCCGCGAGGGCGAGCTGGAATTTGGTGTGGCCCAATCCGATTGGCAGTACCACGCCTATCACGGCACTTCGCGTTTTGAGGACGCTGGACCATTTGAAGAACTGCGCGCTGTGTTTTCCGTGCACCCTGAGCCATTCACAGTTGTTGCACGCGCAGATGCGGGCATCACCAATTTCTCTGATCTTCAGGGCAAACGCGTAAATATCGGCAACCCCGGTTCAGGCCAACGCGGCACCATGGAAGTGGTTCTTGCGGCAATGGGTTGGACAACGGACGACCTGGCACTGGCAACAGAGCTGAAAGGCGCTGAGCAATCATCCGCGCTTTGTGACAACCAGATTGACGCAATGGTTTATACCGTTGGTCACCCTTCCGGTTCGATCCAAGAAGCAACAACAGCCTGTGATTCCGTGCTGGTTACTGTTGACGGCCCAGCCATTGAAGCCCTGATCGCTGACAATGACTATTACCGTTCAGCAACCATTCCGGGCGGCATGTATCGTGGTAATGATGATGATGTTCAAACATTTGGTGTTGGCGCAACATTTGTGACCTCAGCCAATGTTTCGGACGAAGTTGTTTATGTACTGGTGAGCGCGATCTTTGATAACATCGATGATTTCCGCAAACTGCACCCTGCTTTTGCAAATCTTGACCCACGCGAGATGGCAACTGCCGGACTTTCTGCGCCATTGCACCCCGGTGCGGCACAGTATTATCGTGAGCAAGGCTGGATTGAATAATAAATCTGGTTAAGATGAAATAACGGCAAGGGCGGTTCGCTGCCCTTGCCTAATATAAAAAACGCCAGAATGGCGACGTCCGAGGGAGGGCAATATGTCTGAGAATACCGAAAAATCCGGTGGCCTAAGCGAACAAGAGCTTCAGGAAATGGTGGCGTCCAGTGATTCTGGTGCGCGTAACCCTGCGGGCAAAGTTGGCCTGTTTTTGTCTATTGTCGCTGTTGTCTGGTCTCTGTTCCAGATCCTTTTGGCATCGCCTGTTTCAAATCTGATTTTGCCGGGTGATATTATCAACAACTCACGTCAAATCCATTTGGCGTTTGCAATATTTTTGGCCTTTATGGCCTATCCGATGCTGAAATCCAGCCCGCGAAATTATATCCCCATTCATGATTGGGTGATGGCTGGAGCCGGGTCGTTTATCGCGCTTTACGGGTATTTCTTTTATAACAAGGTTGTCGCCTCGGGTGGGCTTGCGGATAATACCGATAAATGGTTTGCCCTTGTTGGTCTGTTACTGTTGTTTGAGGCCGCGCGGCGGACCTTAGGGCCTGCGATGGCAATCATTGCCACGATATTCCTTCTTTATGTTTTCTTTGGTGATTCCACGCTGGTGCCGGATTCGATCCGCTGGGCGGGTGCGTCCTTGAAAAAAGCCATGAGCCATATGTGGATCACATCCGAGGGTGTGTTTGGCATTGCACTTGGTGTTTCAACACGGTTTGTGTTTCTGTTTGTGTTGTTTGGCGCGCTGCTGAACAAAGCAGGCGCTGGCAATTATTTTATCAAAATGGCGTTTGGCGCGCTGGGGCATTTGCGCGGCGGTCCGGCAAAGGCGGCTGTGGTTGGTTCTGCGGCTACGGGCCTGATTTCGGGTTCCTCCATCGCCAATGTTGTGACCACGGGTACATTCACCATTCCGTTGATGAAACGGGTTGGGTTTAGCTCTGAAAAAGCGGGCGCGGTTGAGGTTGCCTCATCCGTGAATGGCCAGATTATGCCACCTGTGATGGGCGCGGCTGCGTTTCTGATGGTGGAATATGTCGGCATTTCATATGTCGAGGTTATCACCCACGCCTTCCTGCCTGCCACAATTTCATATATCGCGCTGGTCTATATCGTGCATCTTGAGGCTGTTAAAAACAACATGCCAACCATCGGCGACAAAGCTGTAAATATGCTGCGCACCGTATTGGGCATGTTCTTTTTCTTTGCAGCTTTTGCGGTACTTGCATACGGCTTGCAGTTTCCTGTTGGTTTGATTGTTTCGCTTGTGCCCGAAGGTGCTGCGTGGGTGCTGGCTGTGTTGGTATTTGTGGCCTATGTGGCGCTGATCAAAGTTGCGGCATCCGTGGATGATCTGGAAATTGATGATCCAAATGCTAAGGTTGTTGAGCTACCGGACATTCCGAAAATCTACAAAGCCGGGCTATATTACCTGCTGCCAATCATTGTTTTGGTTTATTTCCTGATGATTGAGCAAAAATCACCCGGCCTGTCGGCATTCTGGGCAACATCCCTGTTGTTTGGCATTCTGCTGACGCAGCGGCCCTTAAAAGCAATGTTCCGCAAACAAGGCACGGTTAATACCGAAGCAAAAGCCGGTGTTGTTGATCTGTTTGAGGGCCTGATTGAAGGCGCGCGTAACATGATCGGCATTGGCCTTGCAACGGCAACTGCCGGTGTAATTGTGGGCACGGTAACTTTGACAGGGTTTGGCCTCGTGATGGCTGATTTTGTTGAGTTCTTGTCGGCGGGTAATCTTGTGGCGATGCTGTTGCTGGTGGGGATGCTGTCCTTAATCTTGGGCATGGGCCTGCCAACCACAGCCAACTATATCGTTGTGTCATCGCTGATGGCTAATGTTATTGTGCAGCTTGGTGCGCAAAACGGGCTGGTTGTGCCGCTGATTGCGGTGCATTTGTTTGTGTTCTATTTCGGGATTATGGCAGATGTGACGCCCCCCGTAGGGCTGGCCAGTTTTGCGGCTGCGGCCGTTTCTGGCGGCGATGCGATCAAGACCGGATTTATCGGGTTCTTTTATTCGCTTCGCACCGTGGCCCTACCGTTTGTGTTCATTTTCAACACCGATATTTTGTTGATAAACGTGACGTGGATGCAAGGGATCATGGTCGCCATAAGCGCAACAATCGCGATTCTGGTATTTACGGCGGGCACTATGGGCTGGTTCCTGACCCGCTCAAAAATCTATGAGAGCGTGGCGCTGTTACTTGTGGCCTTTACATTATTCCGACCAGATTTCTTTATGAATCGCATTCAGCCTCCGTTTGAAGCAATCAGCCCGATGGAGCTAAGCAGCGCCATTGGTGCCGCTGAAGCTGGCGGCGAAATGCGGATCGTGGTTTCCGGCCCTGATTTTGATACATTAGAGATCAAAAACACCACATTGGTATTGTCGATTGGTGATCAGGCATCGGGTGATGAACGTCTGGCCGCACTTGGCCTGGCCTTGCTGCCTAGTGGCGATGTTATGGCGATGGATGAGCCGCTTCCTGGTTCTGAATTCTCCAGCCAGCTCGGGGCGTTTGATTTTTATTACGATGATCCGGTGACGGTTACAGTCGTAAAAGCACCCGTAAAACAACTGCCAAAAGAGCTGTTGTTCATTCCGGCATTGTTGTTGCTTGGCTTGATTTCCTTGATGCAACGCCGTCGCATCACTAAATTTGGAGCTCCGACATGATAAAATCTGTCCTATGTGCGGTTGATATATCCCAACCCAAAGTCGAAACAAATGTATTGGAGGTCGCGGCGCAACTTGCCGCGATCAACAATGCCCAGTTGGATGTTGTTACGGTGGTGCCTGATTTTGGCATGAGCGTGGTAGGCAGTTATTTCAACGCGGACCACGCCAAAACAGCCAAGGCTGATGCAAAATCTGCATTGAATGATCTGGTTGAAAAAACTCTGGGCGCTGAAAGAAACCAATCGGTGCGCCATGTGATTTTAACCGGATCCGCCTATGAGGAGATCCTGAAACTGGCCAAAGCTGCGGGGACTGATCTGATTGTTATTGGCGCCCATAAGCCCGATTTCAAAGACTACCTACTGGGGCCAAATGCGGCCCGTGTGGTACGGCATTCCGATTGCTCGGTCTATGTTGTTCGGTAAATAATTTTGTTATGAACCCGCGCAAACGGGTTCATAACATTTTGCACTTAGCTTGATTTACGTGTTTCCAGCTCCGCCAAAACCGATGCATGGGTTTTGCGATCAATCTTATAAGATAAAATCACCCAGATAATTATCGGCGCGATGAAAAGCAGCAGCCAGGGCGGCGCCATTGCCAGTTGATATGCGGTTTCGGCTGTTTGTTCCTCAAGGCTGGAATCAAACCCGATGACCTTTAGCAATACCCCCGCGATCAATACACTGACGGCAATGCCGGCCTTATAGGCAAAGGTATACAGCCCGAAATAAAGCCCCTCTTGGCGTTCATGGCTGTCAAGTTCACCCAAATCGGTAGAATCGGCAACCATGGCAAACGGGATCGACATAAACGCACCGTTACCGATGCCGGCAATGGCGCTAAATATGGCAAGTGTCATCACCGTACTGTCAGCACCTATAGGAAAAATACCAAGCCCGACATGCGCCCAAGGCATGCCGACAAAGCCAAAAATGCCAATCAAGCTACCAGCGATTAGCACGCTCCGTTTTTCATATTTGCGACATAAAAACACCCACATCGGCTGTGACAGGATCGACATGCCAAGCAAGGACAACCCTAAAATACCCATTTGTGGGCCGGTTAGCTGATAGGTGAATGTATTCACATGTGGGCCAATGCTGATGATGGCCTGAAAGGATATTTCGATCAGGAAAATCACCAAAACAATCGTGCGGAAACTCTTATTTTTCAGGCTGTTACGCACTAATGTCCACAGAGGAATTCCAGTGCGTTTTGGGTTTTCCAGCCGGTCTTTCGGGATCATCACATAAGCCAGCAGTGCAAAAATGATGGTAACAACAGCCACGGCAATGCCGACTTTGGGGTAATTGGCAGGGTCTAGCTGACCACGCGGGAATGCCTCCGTGGAACGAAAAATGAAAATCTGGGTGCCAACCAGCGCAAAGAGCATCCCAACCAAATGGAACGTCGCGCGATACCCTTGCAGACCCGCACGATCATTTTGATTATTTGTCATCGCCCCGCCAAGCGCATAATAAGGCGCGCCATAAAACGTGTTCATGGTTTTGGTGAATAACACTGCCGCTAGCAGCATGGATATTTTCATCGCCGTAGACATATCGGCCGAGATTGACCATAGCCAGATACTGCCAAGCGCGGTGCCAACGCCGCCAATCAGCAAATATTGATGCCGCCGGCCAAATCGGGCAGAAACTGTACGGTCCGACATATTGCCGATCCACGGGTCCGTGACCGCATCCCAAAGCACTGAAATGGCCACAATTATACCAGCGGTAATAGGCGACACGTGCAGAATGGTTGTGACAAAAAACAAAAACAGGCTGGCCATGACCATATAGGGCATGGCATAGGCAACCGCGCCGATGCCATAGCCAAATTTTTGAGTGGCTTTTAATTTCGGGTTATGTTGAGTATTCACTATTCATAGCCTCCTTAACATCACGACGCATGATTTTACCCAGAAAACTACGCGGAATTGCGTCAAGAAACTGGATATCGTCGGGGGTTTGCCAATGTTGCAGATTCTTTGCCAACAACATTTGAATTTCAGTTTTTAGTTGATTTTGGTCTGCATCAATAAATGCTGCCCGCAGGGACACAAACATCACCGGTTTGGCATTTACCGGCACCAGACAGCATTCTTTAACAGCCGGGTGTTCATGGGTGATTTCCTCGACAATGCGGGGGAGCAGGGTGCCATGGGCTGTTTTGATCAAATCTGCATCGCGGTTCATGACGGTCAGATAGCCGTCTTTGTCAACAAAGCCATGATCGCCTGTACGGAAAAATCCGTCATCCAGAATGACATCTTTGTTTTGTTCAGGGTTCAGATAGGTGCTGAAACGCGTAGGCGTTTTGACCAAAATTTCACCCATATCGCCAATGGCGCAAGTGTTTCCGTCAGGGTCGGTGATCCGAACCTCAACCCCCTTAACCACCTTGCCGCAGGATTGCAGGATATGTTTGGGGGCAATTTTACCATCAATCATGTGGCCGGATGTTGTTTGGAGGCTCACAGGCGGCAATACCTCGGCTTGGCCATAGCCTTGCTGAAGAATGGGGCCAAACCGTTTGAGGGCCTCCGCCAGTTTTGCAGCGGGCATGGATGATGTACCATAAATAATATGGCCAACACTGGCCAGATCAGCGTCGATTGTACTGGGCATATCCAGCAGATCAATCAATTGGCTGGGGGTTACAAAAATCCGTGTTACACGGTGTTTCTTGACCAAAGCCACCAGATTTTCCGGCGAATAGTGTTTTTGAATAACCAACGTGCCGCCCGTCAGGCAGGTCGGAAAAATCAGGCCAGACCCCGCCCCAACCAGCGGAATTGCCGTCAACGCAATGTTAACCGCATTTTTATCCCGTTTGATCTCAAGATTGGCAATCAGCAATTTCAGGCTGGCAATGGCTGCAAAATGGCTGGAAATCAGCCCTTTGGGCGGGCCGGTTGTGCCAGAGGTAAAACCCAAAATCATTGGGTCATGTGGATCAATCACATTGGCTGAGGGTTGCGGTGCATGACTGGCAATGGCATTTTCATAGGCTTCGCCCTCACCGGTTTGCCAAATCTCCAAATCCGGCATTTCTTTTGCCATCAAAGCACGGCTATCGGGGCCAAAACCGGGCTTAAAGATAAACAATTTTGGCGCGGCAATGCTGGCTGCATGCAGTTGGAATTCGGTTGTGTGGGCCTCGTGGAACG
>CAZCDC010000014.1:0-3645 GCA_964497195.1 uncultured Rhodobacterales bacterium
ATCCTTGCGACAATGCCATGAACAATTTCAGCCAACAGCGCCTTGTCTGTGCATTCGCCCATCACCCTGATCAAGGGTTCTGTCCCAGATTTCCGGATCAAAAGCCGCCCCGAATTCCCGAACGCCGCCTCACCTTCCTTGATCGCTGTTTGCACTGAAACCTCAGCCAAGGGCGCGGTGCCGGGGGTAAAACTTGTGTTCACCAGCAATTGCGGCACAGGGTCAAAAACATGGCAAAGCGCGCTGGCTTTTTCATCTGTTTCCACCATCGCCAGCAGAAATTGCAGCGCCGCAATCAGGCCGTCACCGGTGGTCACATAATCGCGCAAAACAATATGGCCAGACTGTTCACCACCCAGATTAAAGCCGCCTTTTCGCATGGCTTCCACCACGTAACGGTCACCAACATCGGTGCGCAACAGCGTTAATCCATTGGCATTCATGTGGTTTTCCAAGCCAAGATTGGACATAACGGTCGACACCAATGTGCGCCCCTCCAGCCGCCCAGCCGCAGCCCAGCGAGTAGCGATGAGGCCCATGAGCTGGTCACCATCCGCGACCTTGCCGTTTTCATCAATCAGCATTAATCGATCCGCGTCACCGTCCAGACAAATGCCAAGATCAGCGCCGTTTTCCACAACGGTTTTGGCCGCCAAATCGGTATTGGTAGATCCGCAATCAACATTGATATTAAACCCGTCCGGCGACACCCCAATCGGGATTATTTCGGCACCCAGCTCCCACAGAACCTCGGGGGCAGTGCGGTACGCAGCACCATTGGCGCAATCAATCACGATTTTCAAACCATCCAGCCGATGACGGCGCGGAAAGGTGGTTTTGGCAAATTCCATATATCGCGTACGGTCGCCTTCAATACGATTGGCACGGCCGATTTTTGCCGCGTCCACCAAATCAGGCTGGTGATCAATCAACATCTCGATTTCGGATTCCGCGTCATCGGATAATTTAAACCCGTCCGGCCCGAAAAATTTGATGCCATTGTCATGGGCGGGGTTGTGCGAGGCCGAGATCATAATGCCCAGATCGGCCCGCATCGACCGCGTCAGCATTCCCACCGCAGGGGTAGGCACCGGCCCCAAAAGATAGGCATCCATGCCCACGGATGTCAGCCCGGCCGTCAATGCGGTTTCCAGCATATAGCCAGATCTGCGGGTGTCTTTGCCAATTACAACGCGGTTTGCACCGTTAGGTTTGCGAAAATAATGCCCCACAGCCGCGCCGAGTTTTAGCGCCATTGAAGCTGTCATCGGGTGGGTATTAGCCCGCCCGCGAATACCGTCTGTTCCAAAAAATTTACGTGCCATATTGCTGCCCTAGCCCTGCCTGCCACAGATCAATCGCCTGCTTTGTTTCTGCAATATCATGAACCCGCAGCATCTGCACCCCTTGGTTCAGGCCTTGCAGGCCAAGCGCAATAGAACCGGCAAATCGTTGCTTAGGGATGGGCGCATTGGCCAGCTTGCCAATCAGGCTTTTGCGCGATGCCCCCAGTAAAATCGCACAGCCAAGACCGTGAAAAATGCTAATGCCACGGATCAGCGCAAGGTTATGTTCAACAGTTTTGCCAAAGCCAATACCGGGGTCTATCATGATTTTGTGGCGCGAAATTCCTGCGGCCTCACAGGTCAGAATGCGGGTTTCAAGGTAATCATAAACATCAAGCAACACATTGTTATAATTAGGATTATTCTGCATGGTTTCGGGCGTACCAACCGAATGCATCAGGCAAACCGCCTGAGCAGACAGGGCGATATTCAGGCTGTCAGGATCAAACGAAAGCGCAGAAACATCGTTAAACATCCCTGCCCCTGCTGTGATCGCAGCCCGCGCAACACTGGCTTTTCGCGTGTCGATAGAAACCGCACCCGTTAGCTGTTTAATCACCGGAATTGTGCGCTCAATTTCTGTTTCAGCATCGACATAATCCGCATTCGGTTTTGTCGATTCGCCGCCAATGTCGATAATATTCGCACCAGCCATCTGCATTTCATGTGCGGTTTTCGCAGCATCAATGTGCAATCCGCCATCGGAAAAACTATCGGGTGTGACGTTCAGAATGCCCATAATGCTGGGTGTATCCATCGAAACACCGCAAATATCTGCGCGTGGCATCGTTAGGTGACGCACCACGCTTTCAGGCAATTCCGAAGCCAAAATGACCTGCGATTCCTGACCCCGCACAATACGTTCAACCCGATCAAACCATAGCGCGCCACCCGCAAGAGCCAGTGCCCCTGTGGGTCGAAAGGCATCGGTCTGAACAATCGGACGAAAATATTCTTTCACTCAGATTTCCATTTAATCGAACACCCCATGGAGCCTATTTGCCCGGCCGGGCCGGTGCCGGTTTCTGCAATCAGCTTCATCGCCTCAAACAATTCGCGCGGCGTATCATCGGGGCTGGCAGTGCGGCCCGACGAATCCAGCCTGCCGCGAAATTGTAATTCCAGATCTTTGTTAAAACCAAAGAAATCCGGCGTGCAAACCGCACCGTAAGCTTTTGCAACTTCTTGGGATTCATCATGTAAATACGGAAAACTAAATCCGTTTTTACCCGCAAAATCTATCATGTTTTCAAAGCTGTCCTCAGGATATTCATCAGCATCATTTGCGCATATCGCCGCCACGCCTATGCCCAGTTCTTGTAATGCTTTGCCTTCGCGGGTCAGCTTGTTTGCAATCGAAATTACATAAGGGCAATGGTTGCAGATATACATAATCATCACCCCGTTTGGCCCCGCCAAATCGCGCAAAGCATAGGTTTTACCATCTGTCGCCGGAAGCAAAAAATCAGGGGCTTTCCAGCCAAAATCACAAACGGGGGGATGAACGGCCATGTTATTCTCCTGTTAAATCATCGGGTGAGTCTGCTGCAAAAATTTGCAAATCGTCACATTCGGGCAGCTCTGCGCCGCCAATAACCACCAGTTTACTCGCCAAAAATTCTGTTGCCAACCATGAGGCCAATCCGCACGGCGCAAAGCTTTCGGGGGTTTCTACCGCGTCCAGCACAATGCGCGAGGGTGCCCAAACCGAGAGCTGCCCGTGCTTCATCGCCCAATCCAGCTCCGTGCGGCTATCGACAACAACACACCGCTTGTCTTTGCCCGCCAGCACCCATGCGTTTTGCTCAATCGCAAGCAAATCAATGCGTCGCTGCGCCATGGTAGCGGCGGATTTCGGCGCCGGCGAGGCGCTTGGCTCCACACAGATTATCGCAGGTAAATCATGGCTAGCTATTGCATCCAACCATGCCGCCAGCCCATCGGAGTGCAGCACCGAATTAGCCAGAAAAACCACCAATGGATGAGGCGTGGCGTCTATGTCTTCAGAAACTTCAACCTGATGCAGAGGTTCAGCCATATCTTTCTGGCTGCGCACAATTTCGACACCAAGCGTACCGGGAATCCGGTCCAGTTTTTCAATGCGAACAAACGCCCTGACAGCACGCTTGTCTTCCAGAATGCGCTCAGCAACCCGTTCGGCAAGGGTTTCGAGCAGGTTTATCCGCTCGGTCGAGAGCTGCAATTCAATCGCTTCGGTAATGGTATCATAGGAAATCACCTGATCGACATCATCATCCTGCGCGGCGTTATGATGGCTGACCTCCAACACCACGTTAAA
>CAZCDC010000014.1:3745-8347 GCA_964497195.1 uncultured Rhodobacterales bacterium
TGCTTAGTATTTGTTTTTTCTGCCAATTTTGCCAATGCTGGCTGTAATTCCGCCTTGCGTGGCAATCAATATGACCAGCGGGTAAATGGAAATAGCCTTGATCAGGCAGCGTTTAACAATGCTGTGTTGCATTACACCAATCAAATCAGATGCCAGCGGGGTTTGCGGCAATTTACCAGCCCCAATGATGTTTATAGCGCAGCTGTTACCCATGGGCGCAATATGGCCAGCACCCGCACCTATAGCCATGATGTGCGTGTACGTGGCGCGCGTAATTTGCGAGAACGGCTGCGCAGCCAAAATGCTAGTTTTAGCACCGCGGCTGAAAATATCGCCAAGACCTTTGTGTATTATCTAAATGGGCGCGGGTTTATTAACGATGGAAATTGCAATTTCCGTTATACTGCCAATCGTCAACCTATACCGGTTCATACTTATCGCACATTGGCGCAAGAATTGGTTGATTCCTGGTATAGCTCAGCCGGTCACCGCGAAAACATCCTGTCTCGGCGATTAACACGCATGGGCGCAGGGCTTGGGATTGTTAAGAATACATCGCTTTGCGGTGAAATATATGCAGCGCAGGTTTTCGCTGGCTAACCGGGGTGGCGATAAAAAATATGATCGCCGATTACTGCGGTTTGCGTCATAGAACTGGCCCAGTTGGGATTAACCATATCCGTATGATAAAATACAGCCCCGCCCGTTAGAACACGGGCGCGGCCCTGTATCATCATCATCGCCAATTTGGACACGCGGTCATAAGCGCGCTGTTCTCCGATGGCTTCGGTCTTGCCGTCACAATTATACGAAAACTGGCAAGCATGACGCCGCGTGGCACCCTGGGCCAGCACATCGCAAACACTGTCGGGGAAACGGGATGAATCGGCGCGGTTAAGAATAACCTCGGCAACCGCCATTTGCCCCCAGATATCTTCGCCTCGTGCTTCAAAATATAACGCCTCTGACAGGCATTTCCATTGTGGGCCGCCTGTAGCCTCTGGCATTGCATCCAACAAAGCTAGGTCAAAAATCGGCACAACAGGTTCAAAACCCGAACCGCTAAGGGAAATTTGCAGCATTGCGGTATCAATATTTGATTGGGTATCCGCATCTGATTGCCCGTTCAAAAACCCAGCCAGCCCACGGCGTTTAGGGGGGGCAGTACTGGCCAAAGGTGCCCCTCCCAGTTCAGCCAACCGATCAGCGGTCATGGCATTCATCACCACACGTTCCAGCGACATCATCGCCAATATCTGGCTTTGTACTATGTCTTCGGGGTTGGGGGCCTCGGGCTGGTCTACACGCTCAGCATTTGCGGCGCTAAACACCATAGCCAATACAATACTGAATCCCGAAAAATACGAGATCAGAACGACCCAGTACCATTTAGAATTTTGCACAGTCTTGGAAAACATCCTAACCCTCAAAACAACAAACCACCACCATCCGGCATTGCCGTATGCAGATATTGGTTCAATTCGAAGCGCTAAAATGTCATACTCTACGCGCCCGAGTCCATAGCATTGCACAAATATATACTTACTCTTTTGAGTGATTGTTTAACAAACAGATTTATATGGTTGATTAATAACAATTTTCCAAAACCATCAAGATAAGTTTAATCACAAATTAATTATGTTAAATAACAATCAAGACAGGTTTTTTGCTCAGAATCACTTACGCTTTTCAGCAATTATACTTGCCTGAGCTGCTGCAAGCCGTGCAATAGGCACCCGATACGGCGAACAAGATACATAATCAAACCCGGCAATTTTGCAAAATTGAACCGAGGCCGGGTCACCGCCGTGTTCACCGCACAACCCAAGCGTAATGCCCGGATTTGCTTCGCGGCCTCGGGAGGCGGCCATCAACAGCAACTCGCCGACCCCTTCAACATCCAAGGAATGAAACGGGTCTTCGACAAAAACGCCTTGCGCCACATATTCGCGCATAAACCGCCCCGCATCATCGCGCGATAGGCCATAGGTCATTTGGGTTAAATCATTGGTGCCAAAGCTCAGAAATTCGCTGGATAGCGCCAGATCACCGGCCCGCAAAGCCGCGCGGGGTGTTTCCACCATCACGCCAAGGCGATAGGCGGGCGCTGTGCCGATTTCCCCTTCGACCTGCGTTGCAATTGCCTCAATACGCGCCTTTACCAGCTCCACCTCACGATTGGCTGATACCAGCGGGATCATGATTTCGGGCACCACTGCGATGCCGGTTTTATTGACCTCGGCAGTGGCCTCAAAAATCGCCCGCACCTGCATTTCATAGATTTCCGGCATGGTCACACCCAGACGCACGCCGCGTTTGCCCAGCATCGGGTTGACCTCTGCCAAATCTGCGGTACGGCGGGTTACTGTTTCGAGCGGCAGCCCCATAGCGTCCGCCAGCTCTTGCATACCCACATCGCTACGCGGAAGAAACTCGTGCAGGGGCGGATCAAGCAAGCGAATAGTAACAGGCAAACCACGCATGATTTCAAACAGTTCGATGAAATCTCCGCGCTGCATGGGCAAAAGCCGCGCCAAGGCAGCGTGGCGGGCTGATCGGTCATCTGTCAAGATCATCTCCCGCATGACATTGATACGGTCATTGTCAAAAAACATGTGTTCTGTGCGACAAAGTCCAATGCCATCAACCTTGAATTCACGTGCAACGCGGGCATCATCGGGTGTGTCTGCATTGGCGCGCACGCCAATGGTGCGGGCTTTGTCAGCCCATGTCATCAAAGTTTTATAGGCTTCATCCAACACCGCCGCGTTCATTTTTGGCGCACCCGAAATAATTTGCCCCGAGGTGCCATCAACACAAATGGTTTCGCCCTCGGAAAATGAGCGCCCATCAGCCGCCTTTAGCGTTTTGCCAAGAATATCAATACGCAGATCAGCTGCGCCAACCACACAAGGCAAGCCAAGGCCACGGGCAATAACAGCGGCATGGCTGGTCATGCCGCCACGAATAGTCAACACAGCAACGGCGGCATGCATGCCGCGAATATCCTCGGGGCTGGTTTCAAATCGCACCAGAATGCAAGCCTCGCCGCGCGCCTCAAAGGCCATGGCGGCTTCGGGGGTAAACACCACCCGACCAATAGCAGCACCCGGGCTGGCAGGCAGGCCGGTGCTAAATACATCACGTTTGGCATCTGCGGCGATTTGCGGGTGCAAATGTTCGATCAAACTGCGAGGTTCAATGCGCAGCAGCGCGTCTTTGTGGCTGATGATCCCCGCCTCAGCCAAATCAACTGCAATGCGCACTGCCGCACGGGCTGTGCGTTTTGCAGGGCATGCATCCAGAATCGCCAGAACCCCGTTCGCAAGCGTAAATTCAAACTGAAATGCTTCGCCAAGCTGCCGGGTTGTGGCGCAATGCTTTTCAAGTTCCGACAAGCTGGTTGGGCACAGCCCCTCCAACCCGTCAGCACCCGTAATTGCCATGGATTTACGCGCGCCCAGCAATGCGTCCTGCCCCTGTGCCTGCGCCAGATACCGGCCCTTCAGCCGCGGCGCGCCGGTGATGTCATCCACCATCTGCACCGTCCCCGCGCCGCATATGCCCTGCCCGATGCCCAGCGCCATTTTCTGCACAATCAACGCTACGCCTGCATCCTTCGGTGCGCCTTTTACCTCCCGTAAAATCCGCGCACTCGGTCGATTCCACGCCTTGGCCATATGTTGCAAAGTCAGCTTTAATTGTTCATCAGGGTCTTGGGGAAACGCTGCATCTGTCTCCTCCAGATACATCTGTTTACAGTGTTCAACCCGCGCGCTGCCATCCGCTGCATCGCCTTCAAACGCCTCTGGGTCTGCATTCATTACATTGCTGGCAAAGCTTTGGATAAACCGCCGATACAGGGTATAGGCGCCAATTTCCCCGACTTGCGCAATCAGCGCCGGCATGGCCGCATCACATATCCCGATGTTTAATATCGCCGTAGGCCCGCCCCATTCCGGTTCCTGCGCAGACCCGCGCACCGAAACCAGCCCAGCCAATTCATCCGGCATTACCGGAAATTCGCCCCGCGCAATGGCCCCGACGGTTTCGGTTGAAAGAATAACGCCCACAGGCACCGGTAATCCAAGCATCGCCAATTGCGACAACCGCACCCCGCGCGCGCCGAATTTGGCCGGATCAAGCGGCGTGTCAGAATGGATAAACGCGAATTGGCTCACGAGCATGGCTCCACAGTTACGTTGCAGCGCAGCATAGCCGTGGATTCCGGTTTGGCAATCGTTATTGCCCCTATCCGGAGATTTCCCCAAATTTAGCAACACGGTGCATAATTTCGCGGATTCTGTTAAGCAAACAAAGCCGGTTTCGCCGCACAATTGCGCTGTCAGAATTCACCTGAACCCCGTCAAAAAATGCATCAATCGGCGCACGAAGTAACGCAAGCGCACCCATCGCCGCCGCGAAATCCTCAGCCTCAATGGCCGTGGAAATCGCGCCGCCGCCTGTGCTTAACGCAGCAAACAAATCCCGTTCAACATCAGCCTCGGCAAACTTGACCTCCGGCTCGCCCTCATAAGCCACCCCGTCCTTTTTCTCCTCAGCCTTGAGGATGTTGACGGCGCGTTTATAGCCCTGCAAAAG
>CAZCDC010000014.1:8447-15937 GCA_964497195.1 uncultured Rhodobacterales bacterium
TTCTCGTCAATCGCCCAAAACCCCGTCAGCGTATCAATTTTGTCGGCCAAAGCCACAGCAACCGAAACCGCCTCACTCGGCACATCATCCGATGGCCCAAGCGGCGAATAATGCTGCTCACAGGCCAGCGCAACCGCAGGGTCCATCCCTGCCTTGGCCGCATAATACCGCCCCATCAGCCCCTGAAGCTCTGGAAATTCATAAACCATTTCCGACATCAAATCGGCTTTACAAAGCCGCGCGGCCTGCTCTGCCAGCTCAGGCGAGGCCTTTACCTTTAGCGCAATTTCAGCCGCCAATGCCGCAATCCGCTCCACCCGCTCGGCCTGCGACCCCAGCTTATTATGAAACGTCACATTCGAAAGTTTGGCCGCCATATCCGCCAACGGCACCCGCAAATCATTTTCCCAGAAAAATTTCGCATCCGACAAACGCGCAAACAAAACCTTCTGGTTACCCATCAAAATCGTCGCACCCGCGTCAACAGTCTCACAGTTGGCCACGGTAATAAACTTCTCCACCCGCCCCGTCTTAGGGTTCCGCACACTAAAAAATTTCTGATGTTCGCGCATAGATGCGGTCAGCACCTCGGGCGGCAGCTCTAGAAAATCATCGGCAATATTGCCCAACAACACCACCGGCCATTCAACCAGCCCCGCAACCTCAGCCAGCAGCGCAGGGTCCTCCACCACTTCCATACCCACCGCAAAAGCAGCATTTACTGCACCTGACCAAATCACATCAGCCCGCTCCACCGGATCAAGCATCACAAAATTGGCTTTCAGCTTGGCCTCGTAATCCTCAAACGACGAAACGGAAAACCGCCCCGCCCCCATAAACCGATGCCCCTCGGTGCTGTCCCCCGACACAATCCCGTCGATGGTAATAGGCACAATCTCAAATTCTTCTTTGTTTCCTAAAATACTCAAAATGCTATGCATCGGGCGCACCCAGCGCAAAGGTCCCATCCCCCAACGCATCGATTTAGGCCAAGGGAATTTCCGCACAGTTGCCTCAACAACCTCGGCAATAATATCCGCAGCCATCCGCCCCGGCTTTTCAATCACCGCCATATAAAAATCACCCTTAGGCGTTTCCATAACCGTCAGATCATCCCGCAAAACACCTGCGCCGCGCAAGAACCCCTCAATGGCTTTATCGGGCGCGCCAACCTTTGGCCCACGCCGTTCTTCGCGTTGGGTCGGCGATGCGTCCAGCAAACCAACAACCGATAATGCCAACCGGCGCGGGGTAACAAACGCCGCCGCCGATTCATATGTCAGGCCAGCTTCAACCAAACCATTTGTCACCAGTTTTTTAAAATCCTCGGCTGCGCGTTTTTGCATACGCGCCGGAATTTCTTCGGAAAATATTTCTAACAGTAAATCAGCCATGTTTAATCCTGAAATTTTTCATTTAACTGACGCCACTGAAACGCCCGCCCGTCGGGATAAACTGCCACAACCCTGTCCATGCCGTCTTTTTCGTTTACGGCCGCCAAAAATGCGCTGGCCGCACCGCTGGCCAAATCAGCCGTTAACATGACAGGATCAAAGCATTCAAACCAGTTTGGCGGCGTTAATGGTGTGGGCTTTGTGGCGGCTGTCACGCCGTCAAAATCTGCTGGATCAACGCCAAAGCACCCGCGCAATTTCAAACCAGAACTGTCAGCATCAATGCCGTTATAATCGCTAACCGCAATGTCGCGCCCCTCAACGGTAATATAAGTTAGTCCGGTAACCTCTTGATAAAACACATAATACTGTGAATAATACAGCGTTATACCAAAAATAACCAAAAAGCCGACCAAACCGCCCGCAACAATTTTACCGTTCATTTCAAAATCCAATCACAAATAGCGCAACCAGTGTTTGCAGCACCGGCGGTGGTAAAATCAATCCTGTAATAAAGACCATCGGCAACGATAAAATCATGTTATTTCTCCTGCTGCTTGGGTTTGCATAAACGCATCGGCGCACATTTTTGTTAAGGCCCGCACCCGCCCGATATAGGCCTGCCGTTCGGTTACCGAAATAACCCCGCGTGCGTCAAGCAGGTTAAAAACATGGCTGGCTTTGATGGCCTGATCATAGGCCGGATGGGCCATGATGATATGTTTGCCGGTTTTTGGATCATCAGCAGGCTGGGCAATAATACGGGCACATTCGGCCTCGGCAAACTCGAATTGCTTCAACAGCATATCGGTATCGGCCACATCAAAATTCCAGCGCGAATATTCCTGTTCGGTTTGACGAAATATATCGCCATAGGTCAGCGGGCTGGGTGATTGTGGGTCATTAAAAGGCATGTCCATCACATGATCCACCCCCAAAACATACATCGCCAAACGCTCCAACCCATAAGTCAGCTCGCCGCTCACAGGTTTGCAATCATAGCCCGCGACCTGCTGAAAATAGGTGAATTGTGATACTTCCATACCATCGCACCACACTTCCCAGCCAAGCCCCCATGCGCCAAGGGTGGGGCTTTCCCAGTCATCCTCGACAAAACGAATATCATGCAGCCCCATATCAATGCCAATGGCCTCAAGCGAGCCAAGGTATAGCGCCTGAAGGTCCGGCGGGCTGGGTTTTATCAACACCTGATACTGGTAAAAATGCTGCAAACGGTTGGGGTTTTCACCATACCGCCCATCGGTGGGCCGGCGCGAGGGCTGCGCATAGGCCACCATCCATGGCCTTGCCCCCAAAGACCGCAACGTAGTCGCCGGATGAAACGTCCCCGCGCCGGCTTCCATATCATAGGGCTGCAAAATCGCACAGCCCTGCGCGGCCCAATAGGCCTGAAGGCGCATCAAGATTTCCTGAAAAGAACGGGGTTTTGACATGGGCTGGCCTTTGGCAAATAAGTTGCAGCCTCAATAGGCGTTGCGGCGGGGGGGGTCAATTGGGATTGTATTGTAGGGTGCGTGGTTTCCACGCACCGTTGCGTCAAAGGTTCGGTGCGTGGAAACCACGCACCCTACAAACCGCCTCAACCAAAACCGCCAAATCCGCATCCCTTGTGCGGTGGTTGGTAATATTCACCCGTATTGCCAGCCGCCCGTTAATCCGCGTGGTAGACGGCACCGCAATGCCTTCCTCCTGCAAACGCACCACAATTTCCGCGTTTAGCGCATCACTGCCGATATGGCGAAAACAAACGATCTGCATCGCCACAGGCGCCACCATTTCCAGCTTGGGATGCGCAATAACCAACCGTTCCAACAGTTTCGCCTGCTCACAATTCCGCGTAATCATCTGCCCCAGCCGCTCCACCCCGTGTTCATTGATCTGCGCCCAGATTTTCAACGCCCGAAACCCGCGCGACAATTCCGGCCCGTAATCCACCGGCCATGGGTTGCCCGCCGCCAAGCCCCGCGTGGCAGGCGCCAGATAATCCGGACGATCAGAAAATGCCGCGCGGTGCAGGGCCTCATCACGGATCAACACAAACCCTGCATCATAATTCACATGCAGCCATTTGTGGAAATCAAACGCCAGCGAATCCGCACGCGACAAACCGTGCAGTTTGGGTCGCAGCACCTCCGAGAGCATCCCCGCCGCACCAAATGCGCCATCAATATGAAACCACAGGTTTTCCGCCTTCGAAAGATCCGCCAAGCCATCCAAATCATCAATCGCGCCAACATTCACGCTGCCCGCAGTGCCAACCACCAAAAACGGGTCTAGTCCGGCGG
The DNA here is from genome assembly GCA_964497195.1 of uncultured Rhodobacterales bacterium. Taxonomy (GTDB): domain Bacteria; phylum Pseudomonadota; class Alphaproteobacteria; order Rhodobacterales; family Rhodobacteraceae; genus UBA3077. Next base: position 12,148 of record CAZCDC010000014.1, read on the forward strand.
CACGATCAGCTGCAATCATGCGCTGCAACGCATCAATATCCATCTCAAACGCTGTGTTCACCGGCACCAGCCGCAACGCATCTGCGCCCAGCCCCAGCATATCAAACGCCCGTTTAATGCAGTTATGCGCTTGCGCCGAGGCATAGCCGACCATGTTGCCACCACCGCGCCAATCCCGCGCGGCCTTTAGCGCAATTATTGTTGCCATAGACGTGCCCGAAACCACCAATCCGCTGGCTGTATCGGGAAAATCAAACATCTCGCGACACCACGCAACCACTTGTTTTTCCACCAGCATTGCGCCGTGATGCCGCCCGCCCAAATTTGCGTTCAGCGCAGCCGCGGCGATATCGGCGATCAGCCCACTGGTTGAACCAGCGCCATGTACCCAACCAAAAAACCTTGGGTGGGTATTGCCAACACCGTATGGCAATAGCGCCTCAATTTGCGCCTGCGTTGCATCTATTCCGTAGCCCTGCATCGGTAATTTTTCATCAAATCCGGCCATTTCAGCAGGAGAATTCCAAACCCGCCCCTCCGTGGCGGATTGCATTTTATCCAAAGCCGCATCCAGCATTTTATGAGCAGTTTTGCGAAAGGCAGGCCAATCGTCTGGGTCCAGATTGTCCGGCATTATGGTCTCCAAAAATTAACCGTAAACAGAACATATACCGCCATAAGCTCTAGCCGCCCAAGCAACATAGCAAACGCCAGCACCCATTTTACAGAATCCCCCAGCCCTGCAAAATTACCGTTTGGTCCAATCACAGAGCCAAGCCCCGGGCCAATATTGGCCAAGGCGGTCGCCGCGCCAGAAACCGCCGTAATCGTGTCCAGCCCCATCATCGTAAGCACAACTGACAGCACGGCCAAGGTTAACATAAACATAACAAAAAACGCCATTACAGACGATAAAACATCATCGCCAACCGGGCGGCCTTCATAACGCAAACCAAAAACACCGTTGGGGTTGTGAATACGTTTTACTTGTTCCTTGATTGATGTGAACAGCAACTGAAACCGGAAAATCTTTATTGAACAACAGGTTGAGCCAGCACAGCCGCCGATAAGACCCATCAGGAAAAACATCGTCACGGGGAAAGCCCCCCAAAGCTGGTAATCCTCGGACGCATATCCGGTGCCTGTCATAATCGAGGTCACATTAAAAAACGTGCTGCGAAACGAGGCCGGAATCGGATCACCATTTGCATAAAGACGATAAATAACCATCACTAAAATAATGCCGAAAAGCACCGCCAAAAAACTGCGGATTTGACTGTCACGCCATAATGGCTGGGCAGTGCCAGCCAACAGTTGGATGTAGCGCACGAATGGCAGGCTGGCTAAAATCATAAACACCGCCGCCACATATTCCGCAGGGCCGCGAAAATCGGCAAATGATGCATCGCGGCTGGAAAACCCGCCCGTTGCCAGCGTGGTCAACGCATGGTTCATTGCGTCAAAACTGCCCATACCCACCATTACATATCCCAAATAACAGGCCACCGTCAGGCTCAGATATACCACAGATATTTGCGTCGCTATTTCACCGGCGCGCGGCAGGATTTTACCAAAAGTATCAAAACCCTCCGAGCGGAAAATCTGCATGCCGCCAACCTTGAGCGTGGGCAAAAACGCCATGGCCACCACAATAATGCCAACCCCGCCGAACCATTGCAGCAAGCTGCGCCATAAAACGGTACCAACGGGCATGTCGTCCAATCCGGTAAAAACTGTTGAGCCGGTGGTGGTCAGGCCGGACATGGCCTCAAAAAATGCGTCGGTATAGCTTACGCCCGGCGCACCGATCACAAAAGGTAATGCCCCGAAAAATGGTAAAACCAGCCATGATCCAACGGTCAGCAAAAAGGTTTGTTGCAAATTCAGCGCGCCAGTGCGGGAATTGGCGCTGGCCATGGCCACAGCGCCGCCAGTTAGCACCGTTAACAAAGCCGAAGCCGCAAAAGTTTCGCTTTGCCCATTGCCAGCCAAAACATCAGCGGCAAAAGGCACCAGCATTGTTGCACCAAGCGCAGCAATTAGCAGGCCAATAACATAGGCTACGGGGCGGAAATCAAACATATCACAGGCATGGCTATTGCGGCGCGTACTGTCAAGCGTTCGCTACAAATCAGGAAAAACCTGACAACCGCTTTCGCTTAGCTCGCCAACCCAAACGGTATAATTGGGGCCGGGATCCATAATAAATGTCTGGATGTTTGTGATTTTGTTAAAACATGCAGCAGCAACTTCTTGAGTGGTTTGCGCGCCATCCACATAGATATTCAGCCAAGGCAGCCCGTCTTTGCCAGAATGGCACGAGCCGTTTTGCGGATTGGGGCCATCGCTGCAAGTATCTTCTACGATGGCGTATTTACGCAAATGCGGCAGATAAAATCGTGTTCCGGCCGGGAAATCCAGAATGTCGTCATTGCCAGAAATCACATGCCCAACGGCCAATGTGATCGGGTCGCGGTAGGTGCCAACACCCCCCGCAACATCATGCAACACCGGATGAGAGATTTCAGATGACCCCGGCGGGGTATTATCCCAATAACTATAGCCGGTTAGATATCCACGAAAAGTTTGCTCTACCCCGTTTGGCACAAGCAAATTCGGCGCGTCTTGGGCAAAGCTAACATTGCATGCGGCCAAAAAGACGGCCGATGCCATTCCCAGTTGTGAAATTCTCATTGATGTTCCTGCACGTTAACCTTTGCTAGAACGCGCCACGTTATCCATGAATTCCTTGCGAAGCAAACTATCTTCCTGAAAAACACCCATCATTTTGCGGGTCACCATGTTGACGCCGGGTTTGTGAACGCCGCGCGTAGACATGCAATGATGTTCACCCTCCAGCATCACGGCCACACCGCGCGGCCGCAAAACCGTGAACAATGTATTTGCAATCTGCGCATTCATTTTTTCCTGCACTTGCAGGCGTTTCGCATAGGTATCCACCAAACGTGCCAATTTGGAAATGCCGACAACACGGTCGGTCGGGATGTATCCAACATGGGCCGTGCCGATGATCGGGGCCATATGATGCTCGCAATAACTCTCAAAACGAATGCCGGACAGCACGATCATCTCATCATAGCCCTCGACCTCGGAAAACGTGCGTTGCAGCATTTCGGTTGGGTCTTCGTCGTAACCACGAAACCAGTCACCATACGCCTTTGTCACACGCTTGGGCGTGTCCAGCAAACCTTCACGCGCCGGGTCTTCGCCGGCCCAACGCAATAATACGCGCACGGCTTCTTCTGCCTCCGCACGGGTGGGTTTGTTATTTTGATCTTTTTTTACCATTGCATCAATGACATTCATGGATTTCTCCTGGCTTTTCGCCGTTACCTTGTTTCACACATAATACTTTTTTCAAAAACTAAAACCATTTACCCATCAACACAAAGTGTTAGGCAAAGGTTACTAAAGCATGAACAAACGTTTAATTTGAGTAATTTACATCAAATACACGTTATTGGAGAGCATTCAGAATGTCACGCAGCAAATCATCACTATCTTCCAGTCCGATTGATAACCGCACCAGACCATCGGAAATACCAAGTTTTTGACGCTGCTCAGCACTCAGGCGTTGATGTGTGGTGGTGCTTGGATGGGTGACGATGCTTTTTGCGTCAGCCAGGTTGTTGGAAATCAAAAAGATTTCCAGCTTGTTTAGAAACGCAAAGGCTGCTTTTTTGCCACCGCCAATTTCCACGGAAATAACAGTCCCTGATTTGGTCATTTGCCGAGCAGCTAATTCATATTGTGGATGGGTTTTTAGCCC
>CAZCDC010000014.1:16037-27916 GCA_964497195.1 uncultured Rhodobacterales bacterium
CATTATGCACAATTTCAGCAACTGATTTGATGTCGATCACCTCCAATGTCGGGTTAGACATGGCCTCCAGAAACGCCAGTTTGGTGTCGGGGCGCAGGGCCGCGCGCCATTCATCCAGATCAAGGCCATCAACGAAAGTGACCTCAACACCAAATTGTGGCAGCAGGTTTTCGATGATAAACAGGCACGAGCCGAACAAAGCCTTGGCTGCGACAATATGATCACCCGATTTCAGCTGACAAAACAACGCTGCATTAACCGCCGCCATGCCGGATGCAGTGGCAAAAGCTGCCTCGGCCCCCTCCAACATCGCAATTCTGTCTTCGAACATTGCTACGGTGGGGTTGCCATAACGTGCATAAATAAATTCATCAGGGCCGGATTCGATAAACCGTTGCTCTGCCGCTTCAGCGGTTTCGTACACAAACCCCTGCGTCAGGAATATTGCTTCGGATAGTTCACCATACTGTGAGCGGCGCGTGCCGCCATGCACAAGGTTGGTTCGTGGTTTGTAATTTGTCATAGTATTTTCCGGAAAATACCGGCCCTCAATAAAAAAGCCCCAATCGGCATGATCAGGGCCTGTCGGGACCATGACCTCTTTAGCAGAATTTTTAACGTGGCCTGCAATCCAGTTCGACAAAGCACCACGGTTTCTGAGTAGTATTTTTATTTTCCCGCGTCAACGCCCTTGTGTTTTGTGCCCGGCACCACAAATATTAATCAACCGTATACAAGGGAACACCGAATGATTGATCTTTATTATTGGCCTACCCCGAATGGCTGGAAAATCACCATTGCGCTGGCTGAAATGGGCCTCGATTATAATTTGCATATGGTCAATATTGGCAGAGGTGAACAATTTGAGCCGGATTTTCTGAAAATTTCACCCAATAATAAAATGCCAGCAATTGTTGATAGCGACGGGCCAGGCGGCAAACCGATAACGCTTTTTGAGAGCGGCGCAATTTTGCAATATTTGGCGCGCAAAACCGGCAAATTTGGGGGGTCAAACGCCCATGAACAGGCCGAAGTGGAACAATGGCTGATGTGGCAAATGGGTGGCCTTGGCCCGATGGCCGGACAGGCGCATCATTTCTTGAAATACGCGCCCTCAATGGAGCCGCCAAACGATATACCTTATGCCAAAGACCGTTATCGCAACGAAACCGGGCGTCTTTTATGTGTGCTGAATGATCGCTTGGCGGATCGCAATTATGTCGCTGGTGATTTCTATTCCATCGCCGATATGGCGATATGGCCTTGGGCCAGCCTATGGGAACATCAGGAACAAGACACCAGCAAAATGCCGCATCTATTAGCATATCTTGATCGGGTGCATATCCGCAAAGCTGTGCAAACAGGCCGTGCAGTGGCCAAAAAAGACCGGAGCAATCTCCAAGACGACAAAGAAGCCCAGAAAATTCTGTTTGGCCAAAAAGCCCGCACATCATAAATCGCGGGGCGCGTCAACACGCCCCGCAAAATTTATTCAGCCGCAATGCTAAGCGCCACAGCTTGATCCAGCACCATTTGCACCGCATCGGCCGCTTGCGCGCCTTTTTCGACAAAATGCTCTGTGTAGAATTTGATATGTTCCGTGTTGCCATGAAAATGGTGTGGCGTCAGCGACACGCTAAACATCGGCACGTCGGTTTCAAGCTGGGCTTGCATAATACCATTCACCACCGCCGCTGCGACAAAATCATGACGGTAAATGCCACCATCCACCACCAAAGCCGCGATAACAACAGCATCATAGCCCTGTTTCGCCAGACGTTTGGCCAGCAAGGGTGCTTCAAACGCGCCGGGCACATCGAACATATCAACGCGATAATCCCGCCCGTCACTTTTTAGTTTTTCAGTAAATCCAATGGCGGCCTGATCAACGATATCAGCATGCCAACGCGCCTTGATAAAGGCGATTTTCGGGGGTTGTGTCATGGTTTTCTCCTTTTGCAACAGACACTAACCCAAGGCAAAAGGAAGGCGCGCAAACGCCTGTCCATTCTCTTTCATCCGGACTTTAACCGTCGGCTCTGGAATTTCACCAAATCTGCTGACACCTATATTTGTCGCGCATCTTATCCGAAAACCGGTTCCCACTTTTCGGGACGCACGCACAGGCCGCTCGCGGGCTATAACCGCCGGTGGGGAATTTCGCCCCGCCCTGAGAATTATGCCGGATCGCTCCGACACCTTCAGATTACATTCGAACTATGGAATAGCAAGAAGATTCAGTTTGTGTTTTTGCCCCGCTGATATAGGAAGGCCAAAACGGAGGCCTGCATGCTTGAATCTCTTACCATCACCCAACCCGATGACTGGCATTTACACCTGCGCGACGGCGCAATGATGCAAGCTATATTGCCCGAAACCACCCGCGATTTTGGCCGCGCCATCATCATGCCGAATCTTGTGCCGCCTGTGGTCACCATGGCTGACGCAACGGCTTATCGAAGCCGCATCATTGATGCCCTGCCTGATGGCAGCGACTTTAACCCATTGATGACGCTGTATTTAACCGAAACCACTAATCCCGATGATGTTGCCGCCGCCCATGCCTCGGGCTTGGTCAAGGCGGTAAAGCTGTATCCGGCCGGTGCCACCACCAATTCGGATTCAGGCGTTAAAGACATCAAAAATGTCATGCCGGTGCTGGAACGCATGGCCACCATTGGCCTGCCGCTATGTGTCCACGGCGAAGTCACGGACCCTAGCGTTGATATTTTTGATCGTGAGGCGGTTTTTATTGAGCGCGTTCTCATCCCGCTCAAACAACAGCTCCCCGAATTACGGGTGATTATGGAACACGTAACCACCAAAGACGGCATTGATTACATCAGTGAAACCGAGAAAAATCTGGCCGGAACCATCACCACGCATCACCTGATTATCAACCGAAACCATCTGCTGGTAGGCGGCATCAAACCACATTATTATTGCCTGCCAATCGCCAAGCGTGAAACCCACCGACTGGCATTGGTGCAGGCCGCCACATCCGGCGATGGCCGTTATTTTCTGGGCACAGACAGCGCCCCGCATACAGACCCAAATAAGGAAAACGCCTGCGGCTGCGCAGGGGTGTTTTCAGCCACTAATACCATGTCTTGCCTTGCGCATGTATTTGAAAATGCTGGCACTTTGGACAATCTGGAAAGTTTCGTCTCGCTGAACGGTCCTGCCTATTACGGCTTGGCCCCGAACGCTGCAACAATCACCTTAACCCGCCATGACACCCCCGTCACATTCCCCGACAAAATCCAAACCTTTGATGGCCCCGTAACCGTTTTTGACCCCGGATTCCCATTGCACTGGAGCACCACATGACCGCATTCATCGACCCAGCCGAAATGGCCCGCATCACCGCGCGGATGTTGCTTGAAATCAAAGCTGTGAATTTTAATGTCGAGACGCCCTATAAACTGGCGTCTGGCCTTGTTAGCCCCAGTTATATTGATTGTCGGGAAATAATTTCCTTCCCCAGTATCCGTTCCACTCTGGTGGATTTTATGATTGCCAAAACCCAGCTTGCCGTTGGGTTCGAGGCCTTCGATTCCGTCGCGGGCGGCGAAACCGGCGGCATTCCTTATGGTGCATGGATGGCCGATCGCATGGGCCTGCCGATGCAATATGTGCGCAAGAAACCAAAGGGTTATGGCATGAATTCGATGGTGGAGGGCGTGTTGCACAAAGGCCAGCGTGTGCTGCTGGCGGAGGACATGACAACCGATGGCGGTTCAAAAATAAAATTCGTTGAGGCCATCCGCGCAGCGGGCGGCGTGTGTAACCACACCTCGCTGGTTTTCTTTTATGACATCTTCCCGAAGACCATCGAGAACCTCGCGGAACACAATATCACCCTGCACTATCTGGCCACATGGCATGATGTACTAGCCGAGGCCAAAGCAGGCAATTATTTTGATACCAAAACCCTTGACGAGGTCGAAAAATTCTTTGCTGACCCGCTAGGCTGGTCCGCCGCGCATGGCGGGATAGCTTCAGTCTCCAAATAGATGTTCAAATAAATGACCGATGTTGCTCCTGTCTTGGTTTTCCAGCATTTCTCGCTTGTCGAGATGGGCGCGCACACGGCCCGGCCAATTTGGCAGGGCTTGCAGCGGCGTCGGATAGTTCAGGCATGCATCATATGTTCTGCTGGTCCAAACGCCGCCGTAAGGTTCCTCGGTCATTTGGTCCATTAGGGTCATCGCAAAATCATCATTAAACTGCATGCAGGCTATATGCGCCAAGTTCTGCACATTCCAGTCGTCTGGGTAATCCTCAAGAAGGTCAGCAACCCCGACTTTAAAAAGGCCCCAGTCTGCTTCAGTCTTGTAAAATAATTCGGACCTATACAGCCCATGGATCGACCAATATATGCGGGTGTACATCTCCGCGCCCATATCTTCAAAGGTGTGGGCCATCGCAAAACGTGCAAAAAGATCAAGCAATTCGGGATCACGGCTCCATCTGCGATCAAGAAAATTAGCGGCGGTGAAATAGAGTGTGTGATAAGCGGGGTGCCTTTGCATACCTTCCCAAAGAACTTGGTCGAAAACATCCCGATTACGGTTATAAACACCTAGAGTATTAAGGCGCGCCACATACCAATGTGGATCAATTTTTGCAAAGTCTTCTGCGTCTTTTAAAATGCGCTGCGCAATGCGGATTTGCTCATTAAAGCCATCCCACATATCCGCAGACACCTCATTGGCCCATGTTTCACCACGAAGGTGACTTGCATATGTAATGTGAAAATCAGCTTTAGCAATTACAGCAGTGGGCGAGTTCGGATATTCATCTAAATAAAATTGAAACATTGCCTCCATTTCGAGAACATATTCCTCATCGTCCAAATAGTCGCGATAACCGCTGCCTATAGCGAAATACAAACGGCGTAATTTCCACAACCCACTCGAAGTCCGGGCTTGCGAGGTTCGGTATTCTTCCGCCAACGCATCCAAACCATCGAAATCACCCAATTCTATGAGTTGTCGTACCTCTTGTTTGATTGCTGCGCGGTCTTCCAATTCATTTGCAAAGCAAAATGTGGCTGAGAAAATCAAAAATACGGTTGCTAAAAATCTATACAACATCAGAATCCCTTTCAATTAATACGCGAAAGTAACCGCGAACCACAATCAAAGAAAGCGATAAACACACTAACATTCTAGAAATGAATTACCCCACCACGGCCCGCAACAACCGTTTGCGTGCTGGTGGAATAGCGCCTATTTCTAACCCCGTAAAAACATGTAACGTGTTGAGATCATTGTCAACAACCGCGTGGTCAGACACCCAGCCGCCCATCACCAGATAGGTGCGCAGCAAAGGCGGCATCATTTTTTGAGCCGCTTTCAGGTTGGGCTTCATCAGCGCTAGTTTGCGAGCGAACTTAAATACTGACGGCGCTTTCACCCGTGGCAACCAGCGTTTTGGCGCAAGATGGCGTTCCTTTAGCAGGGCAAATGCATCCATATAATTATCGGCCTCAACCCCGTGAAAACTGGAACAACCAAACAGCATTTGTACATTGTTTTCATCGACATAACGGGTCATCGCGGCCCATGCCACGCGCAGGATATCAGGGTCGTTATAGGTTGGATCAATGCAAAACCTGCCCAATTCAACCAGCTTGCCTTGGTAATTCTGCAAAGCCGACAGCTCATAATATTGTGCGGCATACGACCGATTAATCTCTGCACCGTTGGCAAAGGGCTGGATGCGAAAAACACATACCAACTGATTTGTGCGCGTATCCGTAATCATCATATGTTTGCAATCAGTATCAAACCCGTCACGATCAAGACCAGCACCCCGAAACACCCTGCCGCGCAGGTCTTGGGCCGCAGCGATATCCGCATCGTTTTGCGCAAATCTGGCGTTATACTTCAATCGCATCACTTGCCCTGTCGTTTCTGTTACCGCTGCTTGTGCTTGAATCTTTATATATCATATTGTTAGCTATGTATAAATTCCGTGGCGAAAAGAGGGCAACATGAAAAAAATCATAAAAACCGATGCAGAATGGCGCGCGCAGCTTTCTGATCTTGCGTATAAAGTCACCCGAAAATCAGGGACTGAACGCGCATTTTCCAACGATGATTACCCCAAAACATCTGGTATGTTTCATTGCACCTGCTGTGATACTCCCTTGTTTGATGCCGAGACAAAATTTGATAGCGGCACAGGCTGGCCCAGTTTTTTTCAGGCCGAACCAGATGCGGTTTCTGAGAAAAAGGACCGGAAATTATTTGTTACCCGCACTGAGATCACCTGTGCAACCTGTGACGCCCATCTGGGGCATGTTTTTCCCGATGGCCCTGCCCCGACTGGGCAGCGCTATTGCATGAATGGTGTGGCGTTGAATTTCAAACAGACGGATTAACCGCCCAAAAAGCTCTCGGCGCTAAAACTACCTAGATTGCCCAGCAATTGCTCAAAGAAGGTCAACCGGCGACCGTCGGTGACCGTCACATTGCGGTTCAGATCAATAATATTGCCGTCTTCAAGGCTGAAATGCTCCACCTGAGTGACACGCCCATTACCAGAAAAAATAATCGCGACGATCTGGCGATCTACCTCGCGCGGGGCCAAAAATGCCACGCGGTGAACACGGCTGGAAATGTAATACCAAGTATCAGAACCTTGCGCACCTTTGGTTGTTGGCGTGCCAAGCAAGGCCTGCACAGTTTCCTGGGTGTCTTTGCCCGGCGTAATCGCGGCGACATCCGCCGCAATTGGCACATAGCCATGCACGTCAATTTGGGGTGTGCAGGCAGATAATGCCGCAACAAATACCGGCACGACCAAAAACTTTTTAAAAACTGACTTGCTCATAAGGTCCTCAGGTCACATATTACCAAACTTCTGCTTGTTCTTCCATAAACATGGTACAGGTGCAAGCAAGCTGATGACTGAAACCATAATATATGAGTGATAAATGGCCGACGATATAAACATCCCTGAAATCTCCGTGCCGCTAACGCGTGCATATGAGGTGGACACCCTGCCCTCGAATCGGCTGATCAAATTTGATCTGCTGCCCGATGAGGCGGAAATTGAAGCGTTAAAGCTTAATCTTGGCCTGACCGGATTAAAGAAAATGCGCATGGTTGGTGAAATCAGCCCGCTTGGCGCAAAAAGCTGGTTGCTGGACGCGGAACTGGGCGCAACGGTATCGCAAATATGTGTGATCTCGGCAGAACCGGTGCGCACCCGAATCGACGTATCCGTGCGCATTAAATTCCTGCCTGAAAACAAAATCGAATTCGATACACCTGAAAATGAGCTGGATGACGAGGTGGAGCAACTGGAAAAAACCATTGATATCGGCATCATCGCCACAGAGGCGCTTAGCCTTGCCGTGCCGCTTTACCCAAGAAAAGAAGGGGCAGAGATGCAAAATGCCATTTCAGCCCCCGCAGGACAGACCCCAATGACGGATGAGCAGGTTAAGCCATTTGCCGGGCTGGCGGCGTTACGGGAGAAACTGGAAAGCAAGCCCGAATAAGGCTTGTTATTTGCGCAATTATCCGTATTTTCCGCAGTTCAATTCCTGTTGGGGTTTGCATGCAAGGTTAATACCTGCTAGTCCGCCCCAAGATATATGTCATGCGGTTAAATTCCGCTCAATTTAAGGTCTAAATCAATGGCTGTTCCAAAGAGCAAAATCACCCGCTCCAGACGTGGCATGCGCCGCTCGCATCTGGCACTCGCTGGTGCAAATCCAAATGAGTGTACAAATTGTGGCGAACTAAAACGCCCTCATCACGTGTGCCCGTCTTGTGGCCACTATGCTGATCGCGAAGTTATTGTTTTGGTCGATGATATCGATCTGGACGAAGACGCGGCATAAGCTGAGGAATGGTCCGGTATGCCTGATACGCAAAACCAGACCCCCCAGAAAACCACAGAAAATACTGTAATCTCCGTCGATGTAATGGGCGGGGATGCCGGTGTTATGGCTGTGGTTGGTGGCATGGCCAAATTCGCCAGAAAAAACCCCGATGTGCGGTTTATTGTGAATGGCGATGCGGGCGAAATCCAAAAATGTCTTAAACGCAAGCCCGATCTGGCCGCGCTGTGTGAAATACGCCATTGCGAACACGTTATTGCGATGGATGACAAACCCTCCGCAGCGTTGCGGGGCGGCAAAAAATCCAGCATGTGGGCCACGGTTGATGCGGTGAAATCCGGTGATGCACAGGCCGCCGTTTCCTGTGGCAATACTGGCGCGCTCATGGCCATGTCGGTGGTGCGCCTGCGCAAAGCCCCCGGCGTAGATCGGCCTGCCATTGCTATTTTATGGCCCTCGGCCAACCCGCAGGGTTTTAACATTATGCTGGATGTTGGCGCCGATATCAAAGCTGATGCCTCTGATCTGTTGAAATATGCGATCATGGGCGCCTCTTATGCCCGCAACGGCATGAACTTGCCACACCCGCGCGTTGGCCTGCTGAATGTCGGCACCGAAGAATTCAAAGGCCGGTCAGAATTGCACGAGGCTGCCAAGTTGATCGAGACCGCTTCAAACGCCTCGGGTTTTGAGTATGTCGGCTATGTTGAGGGCAGCGATATTCCCTCCGACAAGGTTGATATAATCGTAACTGACGGTTTTACCGGCAATGTTGCGCTCAAAACCGGTGAGGGCACTGCCAAATTTGTTAATGGCATGGTCAAAGATGCGTTTTCGCATACGCTGATAACCAAACTCGGGGCATTGCTGGCTATTCGCAGCTTAAAACGACTGTCAAAACGTATTGATCCCCGCCGCGTTAATGGCGGCGTGTTTTTGGGGTTGAACGGCGTTGTGGTTAAATCTCATGGTGGGGCCGATGCAACCGGCGTTGCTGCCGCCATAAAGCTGGCACATCAACTGGCGCAAAATGATTTTTCAGAAAAGTTAACAGCGCGGGTTGCATCCGGCCTTGCTGCAAGCAAAGATGCGCTATCTACGAATAACGAGGCGTAAAAAATGACAGTTACCCGTGCGGTGGCAATTGGTGTTGGGCATTATCTGCCCGAGCGTGTGGTGGAAAACGCTGAGTTTGAAAAAACCCTTGATACAAGCGATGAATGGATCCGCACGCGCTCCGGTATTGAACGCCGCCATTTTGCTGCAAAGGATCAGTTAACATCCGATCTGGCGCTAGAGGCCGCAAAAATGGCGCTGGATGACGCGGGCATTACCGCCAATGACCTGGATGCGATTGTGCTGGCCACCTCAACCCCTGACCAGACATTTCCGTCCACCGCCACAAAATTACAAGCCGCACTTGGCATGAATTCTGGCTTTGCTTTTGATATTCAGGCGGTTTGCGCCGGGTTTATTTATGCAATCAGCACCGCCAACGCGCTGATAGTTTCCGGCCAGGCAAAACGGGTTTTGGTGATTGGCGCAGAGACATTTTCACGCATCATGGATTGGTCCGATCGTGGCACCTGTGTGCTGTTTGGCGATGGCGCAGGAGCCATTATTCTAGAAGCCCGGCAAGGTGACGGCACCAGCAAAGATCGCGGCATCCTGTCCACGGACCTGCATTCAGACGGTCGATATAATGATCTTCTTTATGTCGATGGCGGTGTTTCCAGCACCCAAACCACCGGCGTTTTGCGTATGCAGGGCCAAGAGGTATTCAAACACGCCGTCGGCAAATTGGCCCAAACCGGAGAGGCCGCGCTGGAAAAAGCCGGCATCACGGTTGATGACGTCACATGGGTTATCCCCCATCAGGCAAATCTGCGAATCATCAAACGCACCGTGGCAAAAATGGGCCTGAGCATGGACCGCGTGGTGGTAACCGTGCAGGATCACGGCAATACATCCGCCGCGTCAATTCCGCTGGCTTTGTCCGTTGCCAACCAGCGCGGCCAGATAAAACGCGGTGATATATTGCTGATGGAGGGTATCGGCGGCGGTCTTGCATGGGGTGCCGCAACGTTACGTTGGTAATATTCCGCCGTAAAAACACCTCGCAAGTCATTGATATTGACTCGCTTTCCCTTTTTCCAATAACCTGTGGCGGATTATAGGGAGCGAATCTGTGAGCAATGCAACATTAACGAGAATGGATCTCAGCGAAGCTGTGTTCCGCGAAGTAGGTCTTTCACGCAACGAATCAGCCGAATTGGTTGAATCTGTGCTTGGCTATATGGCCGAGGCATTGGTCGGAGGCGAAAGCGTAAAAATCTCGTCATTTGGCACATTTTCAATCCGCGATAAAAACGCCCGTATCGGCCGCAATCCAAAAACCGGCGAAGAAGTCCCTATTGCGCCGCGCCGCGTCCTTACCTTTCGTCCGTCCCATTTGATGAAAGAACGCGTGGATAACGGCAACAAAAGCTAAACCATGCGTAAATCAGCACAGGCATTTAGAACCATCAGCGAGGTTGCTGATCTTTTGAGCCTGCCCGCCCATGTGCTGCGCTTTTGGGAAAGCAAATTCACCCAGATTTCCCCCCTAAAACGTGGTGGCGGGCGGCGATATTACCGGCCCAGCGATGTTGATTTGCTACGCGGCATACAGCATTTGCTATATGTGGATGGGCTGACCATCAAAGGCGCCCAAAAAATCCTGAAAGAAAGCGGCGTTAAACATGTTAGCAGCATCGCAGCCGCGCCAAGCACCGAAACACCTGACGATTTAGCGGCAATTGTGGCCCATCTGGAACGCTTGCGCAGCGCCATTTCGGCCAGCCTGTGATTGCTGCATCTTTCGCTCTTGCCACCGCAAAAATTAGCGATATAAACACCCCTAGTCGGGCTATGGCGCAGCTTGGTAGCGCGTTCGTCTGGGGGACGAAAGGCCGTGGGTTCGAATCCCGCTAGCCCGACCAATTTTTCGCTCAACGGGGATCGAAAATGAACCAGCAAGATCAAGGTGTTTTGCCTTTTCAAGCCATTCAGGGCATGATCCAAGCTGGCCAAATCACCGCAAGCCATACAATTCCAACCCCGCAAATTCAACCCGCCAGCCTTGATTTGCGCCTTGGCAATAAGGCATGGCGGGTGCGTGCATCATTCTTGCCCGCAGCGGCGGGTGTAAAAGCACGGCTAAAAGATTTCTCCACCCACGAAATTGATCTGACAAACGGTGCAGTACTGGAAAAAGGCTGCGTTTATCTGGTGCCGTTGATGGAATCCCTGAACCTGCCAAGCCATATCAACGCGGTGGCCAATGCCAAAAGCTCCACCGGCAGGCTGGATCTTTTCACCCGCCTTATCACCGAAAACGCTGTTGAATTTGACCGCGTAGACGCCGGTTACGAAGGCGCATTATACGCCGAGATTTCACCGCGTTCGTTTTCCGTGCTGGCTCGCCCCGGTATGCGGCTCAACCAGATCCGGTTCCGTAGCGGTCAAGTTGTGCTGTCAGATGACGATCTGCGCGTGCTGGACACAGCCCAAGGGTTGGTCGATTCCGACGCCCATATTGATAATGGCCTCGGCTTTTCGGTTGATCTGTCTTCGGGTCTTGGCGATATTGTCGGATACCGCGCCAAACCCCATACCGGCCTGATTGATCTTGACCGGCTTAACCACTATCCGGTTGCCGATTTTTGGGAACCGGTGACCGCCCCGCAAGCCCGCATCATCCTTGACCCGGGCGCATTTTACATTCTGGTCAGCCGTGAGGCCGTGCACATCCCCCCCGATTGCGCCGCTGAAATGGCGCCATACCTTGCCATGGTCGGAGAATTCCGGGTGCATTACGCCGGCTTTTTTGACCCCGGTTTTGGCAATGCAGATGCCGGCGGCAAAGGCTCTCGCGGGGTGCTAGAAGTTCGATGCCACGAGGCCCCGTTTGTGCTGGAACACGCGCAAATCGTCGGGCGTTTGGTATACGAAAAAATGCAAGAAGTGCCTGAGGTTT
>CAZCDC010000014.1:28016-29749 GCA_964497195.1 uncultured Rhodobacterales bacterium
CGGCCAATTTTTACCCAGCCCAGCTCCATCAGCATATCGATGGTGCCGCGTGATACCGAGACCCCGCGGATTTCCTCAATCTCGGCGCGTGTGGCAGGTTGATGATAGGCAATAATCGCCAGTGTTTCAATTGCGGCGCGCGATAGTTTTCGGTACTCAACCTGTTCTTTTTGCATCAAAAACCCAAGATCAGCCGCAGTGCGAAATGCCCAGCCATCGCCAATTTTGATCAATTGAATGCCCCTGCCCTCATAACGTTTGCGCAGGTAAACCATGGCCTCAGCGGCGTCGCTACCATGGGGCATTCGGCTTTCGATTTCAGAGATGCTGACAGGTTCGGCACTGGCAAAAAGAACGGCTTCCAACATACGTTCTTGCTCGGCAATTGGTGGCGCTTCAAACAACGATTCCAGCTTTTCGTCTTCAATCATCCGATGACCCGTTTGCGTAATTCAATTGGTTCAAACATATCCGCTTGCCGCATTTCCAGCTTGCCTTCTTTTACCAGCTCCAATGCAGCAGCAAAAGTAGATGCGGTGGCGGAACGGCGTTTTTTGGGGTCTGTGCGCCATGCCTCGGGCAGATATTGCTCCAATTCGCCCCATTCAATAGCATGGCCGATCAAACCTTTCATCCGCTCAAGCGCTTGTTCCATCGTGAAAATAGCGCCGCGTTTCAACGATAAAGGTTCAAAATCCTCACGGGTTTTGGTCTGGGCATAGGCCTGCATCAGGTCCAGCAAAGTGGATGTATATCGAATAGTACGTTTTCGTGATACGGTTTCAACCTGCCCCCGCGCAAAGAAATCACGGCCCAGTTGATCCCGCGCCATCAGGCGGGCAGCAGCACGGCGCATTGCCTCCAGCCGCTCTAACTGAAAAGCCAGATGCGCCGCGAGTTCCACACCTGACGGACCTTCATCCGCAGGGTCAGCCGGCAGCAATAACCGGGATTTCAGAAAAGCCAGCCAAGCCGCCATCACCAGATAATCGGCCGCCAGTTCAATGCGCAGCCGTTTGGCTTCTTCAACAAAAACAAGATATTGCACTGCCAATTCCAAAATCGAAACTTTACGCAGATCAACTTTTTGGGTGCGCGACAGGGTCAAAAGCAAATCTAGCGGGCCTTCAAACCCGTCAACATCCACCACCAATGCCTCAGCTAAACGACGGCTTTCTATGTCATTTTCTTGCATACTATTTACAAAATCATCAGGCATCCGGCCCCCTTATCGCGCCGCCACAGGAATACATTGCACATCACGCCCCATCAGCACCGCGCATAAATCAGACGCAGCGATACTGTCAACAAAACCAATAGCACGGAGGCGGTAAAACACCCGACCGCCAGCTTCTCGGCGTTCAATATATCGTTCTAGGCCTGCCAGCAAATCGGGCTGATTACCAATCAGACTGTCCCAATCGCGCAAGGCGCTTTGTTCATCATCAAACACACCAAGCTGGATCATTTGCGTACCCACCGGCACAATGTTGGCAATTGTACCGCCGGTTGAGACAACGGGCACAGCTTCGGGTGTTGCATTTGCCTCAGCGATGGCGTCGGCAATGGCATTGCTTAACAATTCTGAATTTGGGGACAAGCCAGCTTGTTCGACACGACGCACAGGCCGGGTCATGTCGGGATCACCATTTAGAACAACGGTTTGCGTCAATTCCACCGTATCAACAGCAGGCGTATCAACAGCAGGCGTATCAACAGCGGGCGTTTCAGCC
>CAZCDC010000014.1:29849-33731 GCA_964497195.1 uncultured Rhodobacterales bacterium
CGTATCAACAGCAGGCGTATCAACAGCAGGCGTATCAACAGCGGGCGTTTCAGCCGGAATGGGCTGCTCGATAACAGCAACAACTGGCAGCGTTTCGACGGGTTGATCAGAAACCGGCTGATCTTCATTTGTTGCACGTTGTGGCGGCGGCGCGAGCTGGGTTTGCGCGCCAATATCTGCGGTTTCATCGCTGGCCAGCACCTGATTTACATCCAGCCCCTGATGGTCAGCTTGTGCGCCTTGCGGGTCTTCGGGGCGTTCACGGGCGATACCGCCCATGGCTTGAATAACCGGAACCTGATTGGCATCGCGCTTGCCCAATTGATAGGCCCAAAACACCACACCAAAAATCAGAATCAACGAAACAATCCCGCCAAACCATTTTATGATTTGCGCAACCAAAGCGTTAGAAGCCGCCGAAGCGCCGTTTGATTCGATATTACTCAATTTGAGTCGTGATTCGACCATGGGAATGCCTGCCTCCATTGACCACTATAAATAGTGGTGCGCTCTGCTCCAACCCCAAAATAGGCAAATGTATGCGTTTATCGCATCTCGTTACGCGGGGTTACTCCTAGGATACCAAGACCTGCAGAAATCACAACCGCAACTGCGCGGATCATGGCAAGACGGGCCTGTGAAAGGTTTACTTCATCTTCCCTAATAAATCGCAAACTCGGGTTAATTTTGCCCAAATGTTGCAATGCGTGGAATTCCGACGCTAAATCAAACAGATAAAACGCAATCCGGTGCGGTTCGTGATGGGTCGCCGCCAGTTCCAGCAATCTGGGCCATTCCGCCAATTTTTTAATCAAGCTGGTTTCGGCATCATGGGTCAGCAAGGAAACATCAGCACCGGCCAGTGCCGCATCATCGGGGGTTCCTGCTTTTTTCAGCACAGAATGCACCCGCGCGTGGGCGTATTGCACATAAAAAACCGGATTATCCTTGGATTGCTCGGTCGCTTTGGCCAAATCAAAATCAAGCTGCGCGTCGTTTTTACGGGTCAGCATCACAAAACGCACCACATCCGAGCCAACCAATTCAACAACATCGCTGAGCAACACAAATGTCCCTGCCCGTTTTGACATTTTAAACGGCTCACCGTTTTTGAACAGCCGCACCAGCTGGCACAGCTTTATATCCAGCGGTACGCGACCATCAGACATTGCCGAAACGGCGGCTTTCATACGTTTGACATAACCGCCATGGTCAGCACCCAAAACATCGATCAATTCATCAAAACCACGTTCGATTTTATCATGATGATAGGCAATATCTGGCGCAAAATATGTCCAGCCGCCATCGGATTTTTTGACGGGGCGGTCCACATCGTCGCCATGCGTGGTTGACCGAAAAAGCGTCTGCTCACGCGGCTCCCAGCCCTCTGCCAACTTGCCTTTAGGTGGTGGCAAAGTACCGACATAAATCAAACCTTTGGCGTCCAGCGCATCCAGACATGCCTCAATTTTTCCGGTGCCATACAGTGATTTTTCACTGAAAAACACATCCATTTCAATGCCAATCAACGCCATATCGCTGCGGATTAAATCCATCATTGCATCCGTGGCAAAATTACGAAATTCAACCAGCCAGGTCTCCTCGGGCTGATCAACGAATTTATCGCCAAATTTGGTTTTTAGCGCCTCGCCAACCGGAATAAGATAGTCACCGGGATACACACCTTCCGGGAAAATCACCGTTTGGCCGTGGGCCTCAAGATACCGCAAATAGGCTGAGCGCGCCAAGGTATCTATCTGGCTGCCACCATCATTAATCACGTATTCGCGCGTAACTTCATAGCCGGAAAAAGCAAGCAGGCTGGCCAAAGCATCCCCAAAAACCGCGCCGCGCGTGTGGCCGATATGCAGCGGACCGGTTGGGTTGGCCGAGATGAATTCAACATTCACCTTACGCCCCTGCCCCATATTCGAGCGGCCAAAATCAGCACCGGCATTCAGGATTTGCGGCACGATATTCAGCAATATAGCCGGATCAAGCCGCAGGTTTAAAAACCCGGGGCCAGCGACATCAGCCGAAATAATGCGGGAATCAACCGCCAGCTTGCCGGCCAAAATCTCGGCGATATCACGCGGTTTCAGCTTGGCGGGCTTAGCCAGAACCATGGCCGCATTGGTGGCCATATCGCCGTGTAATGCGTCGCGCGGTGGTTCCACTGCAACATTGGCAAAATTCAGGCCACCCGGCAACGCGCCGTCTGTGACCATGTCATTCAGTGCAGCCAGCACCAGCGTTTTGATCTCAGCAAAAAGGTTCATAACAAATTCCGTTTAGGTTTCGCGGCGACATACCATAGCACGGTGGTAATTGCCACGCAGCTATTGTGTTATTTTACGATGTTCTTGCAGGGCAAACCTATCGGTCATTCCAGCAATATAATCAGATATCGCGCGCGCTTGCGCCAATTTATCAGCATGAATGTTCCATTCAGCGGGCAACAATTCGGGGTTGGCAAGATATGCATTAAACAATTCCCGCACCACCTGCGCGGTTTCCACCCGCATTTTCTTAACCGTATCATGGCGATACATATGGCTAAATAAAAATGCCCGGATTTGTTTGAGATCAGCCCAAAGCGCAGTTGAAAACTGCACCACAGGCTGGCCCAAATCCCGGATATCCTGCGCGGTTTTGGCACCAGATTTCTCAAGCCTTTTGCAGCTTTCAACCAGCACATCCTCAACCATCACGCCAAACACCCGCCGCAGCGCTTCGTGCCGACGGCGACTTTGGTCAAGCCCGGGATATTTCGTATCTACTGTTTTAAAACAATCGCTTACAATCGGAAGTTCCATCAAATCCTCAATGCAAAACAACCCCGCGCGCAAGCCATCATCAAGATCATGATTGTTATAGGCAATGTCATCCGCCAATGCTGCCACCTGCGCCTCAGCGCTGGCAAAACTGTGCAATTCCAGATCATGCTGCGCGTCATATTCGGCCAGCGCATAGGGCAATTCGCCCAAAACCGGCCCGTTATGTTTGGCGATGCCTTCCAGCGTTTCCCATGTTAAATTCAGCCCGTCAAACTCAGCGTAATGCTGTTCCAGCGCGGTGACAATCCGAATGGCCTGTGCGTTGTGATCAAAGCCGCCATAGGGTGCCATGCATTCATTCAGCGCTTCCTCTCCGGTGTGGCCAAAAGGCGTGTGGCCAAGATCATGTGCCAGCGCCACGGCCTCGGTCAATTCGGAATTCAGACCCAACACGCCGGAAATGGTCCGCGCTACCTGCGCCACCTCGATTGAGTGGGTCAGACGTGTGCGAAAATGATCGCCTTCATGTTCCACAAACACCTGGGTTTTGTGTTTCAGACGCCGAAACGCCGTGCAATGGATGATGCGATCACGATCCCGCTGAAAAGCAGACCGATGCGCGCTGCCACTTTCATTCACCAAACGCCCCCGCGAATTCGCCGGGTCTGAGGCATATATTTTATTCATTTTTGCTCCGCACTTGTCACGAGGCTTATGCCCGCTTACATTCGCTTTACCTGATGTAACACGGATTGGCCCAAAAGATGCAGCTTTCTTTGCCCCCAAAAGTAACAAATCGCGCGTTTGAGCGCCTGTCAGAGATCAATGACGGCGTGGACACCCCCCAAGCCCTGCGTATCGCGGTTGAGGGCGGCGGTTGTTCGGGCTTTCAATACGAAATCAAACTGGATGTAGCCGCGTCGGATGATCTGATTCTGGAGCAAAACGGCGAAAAAGTTTTGATTGATCCGGTATCTCTGCCCTTTCTGGCAAACGCCGAAATAGATTTCACCGATGAGCTGATCGGCGCAAGATTCGTGATTAACAACCCCAACGCCACCAGCAGCTGCGGCTGTGGCACGTCTTTTTCGATGTAATTTGACTA
>CAZCDC010000015.1:0-28111 GCA_964497195.1 uncultured Rhodobacterales bacterium
GACTGCGGCCCGAATGCAAATCTCGCGCGCCTTGCGCCAGTTTGGTGAATTTGCCAATGCCGCCGGCCAATGTCAGGCGTTTGATCGGATGGCGTTTAAGGTATTTCAAAACGCCGCCGGCAAAATCTCCCATATCAAGACAATCTTCCTCAGACATGCCATAAACCAGCCGCGCAGCCGCCTCGGATGCATTGCCCGTAGCCGCGACCACATGCGTAACACCAATAGCGCGCGCCACATCAATGCCCCGATGAATAGACGCGATCCATGCCGAACATGAAAACGGCCGCACAATCCCTGTTGTACCCAAAATCGACAGCCCGCCAACAATACCCAACCGCCCGTTCCATGTTTTCTTGGCCAGTTCCACGCCGTTAATAACCGAGATTTCCACGTCAAAATCTGGATTTTTCCCATCAAGAACGTCCGCAATTGCCGCATCAATCATCAGGCGCGGAACCGGATTAATCGCTGGTTCGCCAACCGCCAGTGGCAAACCGGGCTTGGTAACCGTCCCGACGCCTTCACCCGCAATAAACCGCAATCCATTTTGCCCATGCAAAACCTTAGCACAAATCATTGCACGATGGGTTACATCGGGGTCATCGCCCGCATCTTTAATAATACAGGCCTGCGCCCAGCCTGACCCTGTTTCACAGTTGATAACCTCAAATGAGGGGTTTTCACCTTTCGGGAGAGTAATGCAGACCGGATTGTGAAAATCCCCCGAAAGCAACGCGGCACAGGCAGATTTTGCCGCCGCAGCCGCGCAGGCACCTGTGGTCCAACCTCGGCGCAGTTCAGTCATTATGCGAGCCAATATTCATGAATCAAAAGTTAAAGCGAGTTCTGCTCCAATGCAAGCATTGCCCCATTTGCGTTATTTTCTGTGCGTAAAATTGTAATTGTTTACTTGCCACGTTGCTTGTGTTCTTCCAAACGCGGCATGATTTCGACAAAATTGCACGGGCCATGACGATAATCCAGTTGTTGCACCAATATTTCATCCCAGCCATCTTTGCACGCCCCGGGCGACCCCGGCAACGCAAACAAATATGTGCCCCCCGCCACGCCTGCACAAGCGCGGGATTGGGTGACGGATGTGCCGATTTTGGGGAATGAAATCATGGTGAATAACGTGCCAAACGCCTCGATCTCTTTTTCATACACATCGCGGTGTGCCTCCACGGTTATGTCTCGTCCTGTCAGGCCTGTGCCGCCGGTCGAGATCACCACATCAACGTTTTTATCAGCTACCCACGCGCGCAATTGCTCAGATATTTGGTCTTGCTCATCGCGAATAATTTTGCGATCGGCCAGAATATGACCTGCTGCCAAAAGACGTTTTTCAAGCGTATCGCCTGATTTATCATTTTCCAGTTGGCGCGTATCGGAAACGGTTAAAACCGCAATGCGTATTGGAATAAATTCTCTTTTGGTCACGGTATTTTTCCTGATATCTTCTGTTTTAACGACAATAGATCAGCCCAAGCCGCGCGTTTTTGCGCCGCGCTGCGCATCAAATAGCCCGGATGAAACATCGGCAATGTCGGGATATCCAAAACGCTGCCCCACTGGCCACGGATCTTGCCAATGGACTGATTGGCTTCCAGCAGTGTTTTGCTGGCCGAATTCCCCATAAGCACCAGAAAATCCGGTTTTATCAGTTGGATATGCCGCATTAAAAACGGTAACATCATGGAGATCTCGTCTGGTGAAGCCTCACGGTTTTGCGGTGCGCGCCATGGGATAATATTGGCAAGATACGCAGCATTTTCAGGCATTTTCGCATCGGTTGATAAATTGATTGCTGCCAGCATTTTGTCTAAAAGAACGCCCGTTTGCCCAGCAAAAGGCTGTCCGGATTGGTCCTCTGCACGGCTCGGGCATTCACCAATAATCATTACGCGTGCGTCTGGGTTGCCTGTGCCAAAAACCATTTTTCGCGCGCCTTTTTTCAAAGCACAGCCATCAAATTGTGCAATCGCGTTGCGCAGGCTTTCCAGATCATTGCACGATTGCGCCACATTATCGGCCATTGGTTGCACAGGAGCAGTTTTTCGGCGTGGCTGATCGGGTTTGATATCGGGCTTGGCCAAAACAGGCGCAGCCTTTGGCAATGCGTTCCGGTTAATGGGATTTTCACAAATGGCTTCGTCGGCGCCTAATTCTATCATCCAGTTAAGAATCGCCAGATCGCGGGCAAAATTGTCGCTTTGAATGACTGTATCAGCATTAGAATCCATACCAAACATTAACCGGAGCCATTGCGTTTGGCCAGCACCGCCAAGTTAGTTTTCAACAATATAACTGCGGTGTCGCATCAACAAATATGCGCCAATCACAAAGGTTCCCAACCCAAGGCCAAAAATAAATAAATTTGAGATATAACTGGCATCATAACTGGGGAAAATTCCTGTGCGCATAATGCCAATGACATGCACCAAAGGATTATACCACAGGATCGCCTGAATTTGGCTTGGCATTGATTCAAAGGTAAAAAACACACCCGAAATCAGAAAAAGCGGCCGGTTAATCACGCCCCAGACACGCTGCCAAACCGGAAAAAATGAAAAAAGCACACAATTCAGGGTGCCGGACCCGATCCCGAGCAGGCTGGCCGCAGCAAGGCTCAGTAAAATTGCCTCGAAATTGACGCCGCGCGGCCAATTATCAAGCAAACCGACGCCAATATATACAATCACCGCAACCACAGTCAGAGTCAGCAATGTAAGGAGAAACCTAGCCAGAACCGCATCAAAAGGTGTTACGGCAGGGAAGTGCATTAACTGTTTATTAAACACAACGGCCGATGATGTGGCATTTGCAATTTCAGAATAAAAATAGAAAGGCACAAAACCTGACGCATAAAACAGCACAAAACTGCTGCCAACAGGCGGAACATGGATAAATTGGCTAAATGCTGCTGACAAAAGCGCGATCATCGCAACAGGTTCAAGCACAGCCCAGATATATCCGCCCCACGTGCGCCCAAACCGGGTATTCATTTCGCGGATTATCATCGCCATCAACACCCGAAGCGCCTGAAAGCGCGGACGATTGGCAGGTTTGGCAAATAATTTGTTCATTAAGCATCCAGTCAAGGTGCTTCACCCAGATACCAGAATGGTTAAGAAAACGTAAATGCAACAAAAATTACAACCCGAAGCCAGAATAGCGCTGGTTCCGAAGCCGGTTTCCCGGCCAAAAATCAGACGCCGGCACAAGCTGGTTATCGCCAGTTTTCTGCTAATGTTTGCGCTGCCTTTTTCTGTGACTGTTAGCTATATTTATGGTTATGCGGCGGATCAATACCACTCGCATACAGCTTTTTCAATCCGGTCCGAAGAATTCGCCAACCCTTTGGATATTTTGGGTGCATTTACACAAACCGGCAGTTCCACCACGGCTGACAGCGAAATTCTAAACGGTTTCATCCTCAGCCAGCCGATGGTAGAAGCCATGCAAGCAGATCTTAACCTGCGGGAAATGTTCAACAAAAACCCAGATGATCCGGTATTTTCCCTGCGTGACGCCCCCGCAATCGAAGATATGGTGGATTATTGGCAGCGCATGGTATCGGTTTCCGTTGACAGCAGCACCGGCGTGATTGATCTGGAAACTCGGGCTTTTACAGCTGCGGATGCGCATTTATTGGCAGAGGCAATCATTGAAAAAAGCGTGACGCTGATCAACGATCTTTCACGAATTGCCCATGATGACGCCACCAGATTCGCCCGCGATGATCTGGTCACAGCCGAAACGCGCCTCAAGGCGATTCGCCTCAAAGTGCGAAATTTTCGCAATATTGCCCAAATTATTGATCCCGAAGCAGATGTTGCGGCCCAGATGGGTGTGCTTTCAGTACTGGAAAACCGGCTGGCTGATGCATTGGTCGAACGAGAGGTTTTGCTGACTTATGCTGACGCAAGTGACCCGCGCGTCACGCAGCTTAGCAATCGAATTCAGGCGATTCGCAGTCAAATTTCAATTGAAAAAGGCAATATTGGCGCGCAAAACACCTCCAATGGGCGGCCCCTTTCAGATGTGATTGGTGAATATGAGGAGTTATTGGTTGATCTTGAATTCTCCCAAGCGGCCTATACCGCGGCGCTAGTTGCTGAGGAACAAGCCCGCGCTGAGGCCCGTCGCAAAAGCCGGTATCTGGCCATTCACATCGCGCCAACTTTGTCACAATCACCGCAATATCCGCAGCGCTTTATATTATCTCTGTTGGCGGCTGTGTTTTTGTTTGCCAGCTGGGCAGTTGTTGTTTTGATCGGCTACAATATCAGGGACCGCCGATGATTGAATTTCGCAATGTGTCGAAATCTTATCGACTCAAGGGCAGCACAAAAGTTGTGATTGATAATTTGACCCTAACGCTAAAACGCGGCGAGAATCTGGGGTTGTTGGGGCGTAATGGCGCGGGCAAATCAACCTTGCTGAAAATGATCGGCGGCACCTTGCGCCCTGATCATGGCAAAATCCTGCGCCAAGGCAGTATTTCGTGGCCGCTCGGGTTTTCTGGCGGGTTCCATATTGCACTAACCGGCATTCAAAACACCCGTTTCATCGCGCGGATTTACGGAGTAGATACCGATGAGCTGGTCGAATATGTCGAAGAATTTGCCGAACTTGGCGCCTTTTTGGACATGCCGGTGCAAACCTATTCCCAAGGCATGAAGGCGCGGCTGGCTTTTGGCGTGTCGATGGGTATCAATTTTGAGTGCTATCTGGTTGATGAAATCACCGCCGTAGGCGATGCAATTTTTAAGCGAAAATGTTTAGAGGTTTTTCAACAAAGGTTGGAATATTCCGACGTTGTTATGGTATCCCACTCCCCGCAAACCATCCGCGATTTTTGCACAACGGCTGCCATTTTGGAAAATGGTCAACTGCAATATTTTGATGATGTGAATGAGGGGCTGGACGTTTTTCAACGCATGATGGCTCGGTGAACATTGCGGCTGGCCTGCGGCGTTTGTCGCCAGTCTCACTTATGGGCCCTATATTGGTTGGAAAATCTTCGCCCACCGCCTCGCTATATTTTGAAAATGCCTGCGCGGATTGGCTGCAAACTGGTCGTGTCCAAAAAATTGCCCCGACAGTATTCGCCAGTGCAACCACCCAATTGATATTCCGTCATGATGCGGGGGTAGCCTTTGGGTTTACGCGGCCCAAAACTGTTTATTTTATGGATGATTATTGGCATCCTGATCGGGGGGGCGCATGGAAATATCAACTAAAATCCAAACTGGTTGAGCAACGCGCCGCGCGGTATTTCATGCCACGGGCTGATTTTATCGGAGTTAGCTCTGACATATTGCTGCAAATGGCCAGACATGAATTTCCAAAAAGAAATGTGGAGCTTGTCCATCCTTATTGGCGTGAACCTTTGGCGGAACTGGATCATTTCGACCAGCCCGGCTTGGAAATTTGTTATCTCGGCGCGCGCAGTCACGCCAATGATCTGCCAATTATAATGCCAGCCATTCGCGCGGTTTTGCAAAGAATCCCAAATGCCCGTTTCACCATTTCAGCCCAGCATTCCTTGCCCGAGGATTTGAAAAACCATCCCAGAGTTAATCAATTGCCAACATTAGGGTGGCAGGAATACCGTCACGAAATTGTCAAACACCGGTTTCATATCGCGCTTTATCCGATGCAAGCCAACGCGTTCAATGCCGCGCGATCAATCAATAAATTGATAGAACACGCGGTCACCGGCGCGGCAACTTTGTGTCCGGATCATTGGCAGAGCGGGTCAAATCGGGTGATTTCCATTGCGGGCGACAGCGCGGAATGGCGCGATAAATTACTCGAAATTGCGGGGCAAAAACAGTTTTTACGTCAAATTGCAGAAACCAACAAAGCGGCGATTTTACGTGAAAACCTGCGGGAAACGCAGCGCAGCATCTGGGAAAAACTACTTTTCCCAAAATAAAACCCGCCGCAGCGGGTTCCAAATAGCAAATATCAGGGTGATTATAGTTCGCCGTCGATCCAACTTTTCAAGGCAGCTTTGGGTGCTGCGCCCGTTTTGTTGGCAACAACTTTTCCGTCTTTGAACAAGAATAATGCCGGAATGCCGCGCACCCCAAGCGAGGCTGGCGTGTTGCTGTTTTCATCAACGTTAATCTTGGTGATTTTAACGGTGTCGCCGTATTCTTCGGACAATTCTTCCAATGAGGGGCCGATCATTTTGCATGGGCCACACCATTCAGCCCAAAAATCAACCACAACCGGAACGGTGGAATCCAGAACTTCGGATTGGAATGTAGCGTCGGTGACAGCGATGGTGGCCATTTTGGCACTCCTTATAAATATTTGAATGTGTCTAATAGTAATTTAGGAAGCCCTGCGCAAAGCGTCAAGGCTCTGCTATGCGTTGCAGCGCCGCACGCACCAGATTTTGCGGAATTTCCATTAATTCAGCGTTACGGGTCCAACATATAGCGGTTGTGATCCGCCGTTCCGGCCATATCTGGATTAACGCCGCACGATATGCCCCCATTTGTCGCAGAAAGCTTTCGGGGATTTCAGACGGGTTTTGCGGGATTTTGGCATTGGATTTGAAATCAATTGCGGTAATTTCCTCCCCTATAATCAGCGCATCGATCCGCCCATAAATCGGGCCAAGACCGGGAATGTCAGCAGAAATTGCAACTTCGTGCAGGGTTTCGGGGGCAAAAACCTGCTGCAAATGCGGGGCGTTCAGCACCAAAATTGCCTCGGAAATCACGCCATCCAACGCCTTGTCTTCTAACAATTCTTTGGCCTGTGCAAATTGCATATCCGGCGCGGTATGGGCAAGTTTTTCCAACAACAGATGAATTTGTGTACCGCGCAGCAACGCCTCGGGATCATCCGCTGCGCCACTAATTGTATGCGCACCTCCAAGCCCCGAGGGCGCGCGCGGTCTATTGGGTTTTTGGGGCGCAGCAACAGATTGATCAAGCCACTTTGGCAACGCTTTTGGGCTGGTGGCCTCCAATTGAGCATCCGATTTTTTTGCTGACCAATGCAGCTGGAAAACCAACCGTCCCGTATTGTCCTGCTCTGCGCCTAATTTTTCAGCTGCACTATAAACCGTGTCATACCAGTTATTTTTCGCTAATTTCCGGTCCCCGACACCAGCGATCATCAACCAGTTTTTAGCGCGGGTCAGCGCCACATAAAGCAGCCGGTTCTTTTCCTCGTTTAGCAGTTTTTTGCGGGCATCATTCAGCGATGTCAGCACAGCAGGCATGCTATCTGCCACACCGGACATCGCCGCTATATCCCCTAATGGCACCACCGTTGGCGCAGTATTATTGGGGCGTTTTACGGTTTGTGGCAAAATAACAATCGGTGCTTCCAGCCCTTTGGCGCCGTGCACAGTCATTACCCGAACTTGGTCGGTTGCATCATCCATCCGGCGTTTTATTTCAATGTCATCGGCTGAAATCCACTCCAAAAATCCGGTCAGGCTGGGGTTGGCTGTATTTTCAAAATCGAGCGCAAGGCGTAGCAATTCATCAATACCATCCATGGCCTCGGGACCAAGGCGTGCCAACAATTTTTCACGGCCGGAATGTTTGATTAAAATGCGCTCCAGCAGCTCATACGGTCGGTCAAAATCAGCGCGGGACAAAATATCAGCCAGCATTTTCTGGTTCTGGATTTCGGGCCAAAGTGTGGCTTTCCGACCGTGCGAAAGCTTGAATAATTCGGCCTCAGAAACCCCGCAAAGCGGTGAGCGTAACGCACAAGCCAGCGCCAGATCATCCTGCGGAGAGGCGGCGAATTGCAGGCAGGCAAGCAAATCTTTGACCGCCAATTCCTCAGCTACTTTCAGGCGATCCGCCCCGGCCACCGGCACAGATCGTGATTTTAGTGCCTTGATTATACCGTGAAAAATTGTGCCGCGCGATTGCACAAGAATAAGAAAATCACGTGCCCGAACAGGTCGGTTTTCGCCGGGCAATTCATGGCCTGAATTGATCAGCTCTGCCACCCGTTCCGCGACATTTTCCGCCAGCTGGATTTTGGCATCACCCGGCGGCAGGCTATCAATTGGCTCAAACCATTTCTTTTGCTCGGGCTTTTCAGGGGCCTCGAGAAACGGCCAAATCTCGACCCTGCCCGGGCGGGAATTATCGGTGGCCAGATGGCTGATTGTGCCATTTAACCCCTCAGCCATTTCATTTTGAAATACGGTATCAACCAGTTGCAATATCGGTGCGGCAGACCGGAATGAATGCAGTAATTCCCCCTGCGCCAGCACCTCGCCGCGTGCCTCCAATTGTTGATCAAACAATGCGCGCATGCGGGAAAATTCCTGTGGATCCGCGCCCTGAAACGAAAAAATAGACTGTTTTTCATCGCCAACAACAAAAACCGTGCGCGGGCGATCCTGGTCCGCCGTTGCATAGATTTCCTCAGCCAAAGCCGATACAATTTGCCATTGCAGGGGGCTGGTATCTTGGGCCTCATCCACCAGAATATGGTCAATGCCGCCGTCAAGCCGGTATAAAACCCATTGCGCCATGTCAGAATTGCGCAATAAGTTTTCTGTCTTGCGGATCAAGTCTTCAAATTCGAGCCGCCCGATTTCGGCTTTACGCGCACCGTAAGCCTTCAGAAAAATCCGCGCAAATGCGTGCAATGCTGCGGTTTTTTGCAAGGATTTTAGCGCAAGCCGGTTTTCGCGCGCGCGGGCCATCCGCTCAATCAATAGGGTAACCAGATCAAAAGCCGGTGGAAACGCCTCCTTGACTGCCTTGACCGGGAACCGGCCCGTGGCGCGCGGATTTCCTTTGGTTAAAAAGGCGGCCTCCAGCAGAATCAACGCCTTTTCTGCTGGAATTTTTCCAACATTCCCAAGCGCTTTCGCAACGGTTAATTCATGTTTGTTGGCCACCTTAATCATGGTGTTGACCAGCGACTGAATGTCAGCATTCGACAGCTCGAACATCACTTGGCCAAGGATAATTTTGGGTGTCAAATCAGGGTTTGCATTCAATAGCCCCGCCATTTTCTCTGCATCAAAAGGTTTTTCAAACCGTTCTTGATATTTTAGAATTTCGGGCAGCAGCTCCAACGGGTCTTTTGGATGGGCCAATACCAGCGTGTCAAAAATTTCTTGATCTGAGACCGCCAGATCGTTCAAAACATCATTGCGTAATTCAACAGATTGGCGATCATCCATCACTTCAAAATCCGGCGAAATCCGCGCCTCCAACGGGAAACGATGCAAAAGAGACTCGCAAAATGCATGGATTGTCTGAATTTTCAGCCCGCCCGGCGTTTCCAGTGCCCGCGCAAAAAGGGTGCGCGCCGCCGTTAAATCCGCGCCGGTTGGTGCAGTTTCCCCAAGCTGTTGTAGCGCATTTTGCAAGGCATCATCCGGCAACATCGCCCATTCGCCCAGCTGTTCAAACAGCCGATTTTGCATTTCGGCCGCCGCAGCGGTGGTGAATGTCAGGCATAAAATTTTGGCCGGATCCGTACCGCGCAGCAACAAACGCGACACGCGGTTGGTTAATACACGGGTTTTTCCCGATCCTGCATTGGCGCTGACCCAGCTGGAAATATCGGGCTGTGCCGCCAATATTTGTGCAGCCGATGCGGTTTTGATGATCTCAACGCTCATAAAATTTCCACCGTATACCCGTCATCATCCTGCCATTCGCCGCGCCGCGCCAGATGGTCATAATCGCCGTCAAATTTGCTGAGTTCGGGGCGCAAACGCGCCGCATAACCGATAGTATCGGATTGATAGCGCGCAATCAGGCTGCACAGGTTTTCCCACGCATTTTGCAGGGCGTCATCCGTTTCATCAAAGGTAATTGTGTCGCCTTCGCCCCCCAGATAAACCAGTTGCAATCGTCGGATTTTACCTGCTGAAATTCCGTTAAAACCACCTGATTCCGCAATCAGACCTTCCAGCGGTAATTGCACCGAAAATTGCCGGATTTGTTTTTCCGAGGGTTTCGCGCCGGATTTATAATCATAGATCAACAGGCTGCCGGAGGCATCAATATCAATGCGATCCGCCTTGGCGCTCAGGCTGAAATCACCGGGCAATTGGCGCGTGCCTTTGGCCTCAAAGTGCTGGGGTCTGCCATTTTCACGGCGTTCAAATTCCGACTGTAAAAACCAGTCGCGGGTTTTCAAAAAGCTGGCGCGCCACAGGCGGCGGGTGGCTGGCCACGGGGTTTTTTGCAGGGTGTCTGCTAGAATTTGATCAAATAAATCCACAGCATCGTCAGGCATTCCATGTTGGGTTTCCCGCACAAACTGCTCCAGAATGTCGTGTAGAACAATGCCTTTGGCGCGGGCATCCGGTAGCTGGGTCAGCGGCTGGAATTTGCGCAAATTCAGGGTATATTGAGCGTAAATAGCATAAGGATCACGGATCAGGGTTTCGATGCGCGTTACATATAATCCTTTTGGCCGCGCAGAAATCGGCGGCGCAGGCGCAGGGCGTAACGCTGGCGTAACCGTTTTGACGGGCATATCAATGCGCATCGCCCAATCCAGTAATTCTTCGCCCCGGATGCGCATTTCTTGCAACGCCAGCACGCCGGTTTCGCCAAGGCCAGCCGTCAGGTTTTGCAGCCGCATCAACCAGCGCGACGGCACGGTTGGCGCATCACCATCGCGAATAGAGCGCGACAAAACCACCTCAGCCGCGCCAAGCGATTGTTGGAAATCATGGGCCGAAAGCCCGATGCGGCGTTCGGGCAATTGCAGGCCAATCTGCCCGCGCATATCACGGTTTAGCCAAGTATCATTGCGGCTGATTTGCGGCCAAACGCCATCATTCAGCCCCGCCAAAATAATCAAATCAGCGGATTGAACGCGGGCCTCTAATGTGCCCCAAATGGCCAAATCCGGATGGGCCAACACCGGATCACTGCGAATTTCGGCTTGTTGCAAAACCGTATTGAACAGAATGCGATATTCGGCCGTTCCATAAGGCGTTTCATGATTGGTTTCTTGCAGTTTTTGCAATATTTGCAGGGTAATCCGGCCCGCCTCCTGATCCCAGATATCAGGTTTCGCAAGCGATTCAGTAATTTTTTGGTGCTGAATGGCCCACTCAGAAACATTGTTTTCGGACACGGAATTAAGCGGCAGCAAAACGGATTTCAAACCGGAAAGCCACTCAGATGCAACGTTTTCTTCGGCCCATTTATCATATGAATCAAGATCAACAAACGCTGGCCCACCGCGCAGTTTGGCAATTTCCAAACGCCGCGCGAATTTCAAATGCTGATTGCGCTCGCCAATCGAACACAGCGGATGCTTGAGCAATTCAAGCAATTTTAACGGCGTCAATTCCGTGCCCAATAGCCCTGCAACCATGCGCAAAAGCATGCCCGGCGGGCTAAGCCTTGCGGGCTGGCCTGCACTGTCATCTGCCACGATATCCCAGCGTTTCAACATTGCAGAAACCCGCCGCGCCAGTGTTCTGTCCGGTGTAATCAACGCCGACTTTTGGCCCTGCTGCAATGCTTGGCGCAGCTTGATGGCAATTGCCGTGGCTTCCAGCCTTGGGTTTTGGGCCTCCAGCATCGTTAGGTTTTCGCATGCCTTTGCCAATTCTGGCAACAGTTTTGGCCCCTCGGAAAGCCACTCAGCCGTTACCGGCGCCGGGCGAAGCGATAGCGATAGCAGCGCGTTTCGAGCGATATTAATCGGCGTAGCATCATGCCATTTTGGCATATCAACTGGGTCAAATCCGATGATTTCACCCAGAGCAGCAAAACCAAATTGCGGGTGTTCTTCTGCCATTAGGGGCCAAATATTGCGCGGTGTTAAAAAATCAAATCCAGGCAAAACCACAGCCCCTTGTGGCAGGCTTGCAACGGCTTTGATAAACATTGCCGTCGCCCCGCGTGACCCGGTGGAGCCTGCGATAATCACTGGATTTTTCGGTGGGTTTTCAGCCCACTCTGCTGCCAAAGCCGCGATCATGGCACGTTGGCGGGCCTCACTGCCCGACATTTTTCCTGTCAGGGCAGAAACATAATCCTTGAGGATATTCAGAAATGTGAGGCTGCGCTGCCAATGGCCTGACAAACGATCAACATCAATACTGTTCAGGGCATCAATGCTAACCCCCTCGCCGTCAAGTTCGTCCAGCAAACTGGCCAAGGATTTTGCCAAATCAAACATCGCAGATTTTGGCGCAAGATCTTGCTGGTTTTCCAAAAATGCCCCTATCAGATCGGCCAATAAAAGCTGGCGGTCGAGCGGCGAAGCGGCTTTGGGAATATTTGCAGAATGATCCGAAGCAAGATCCCCAATCACCCTGATTTCCGGTAAAATGACCGCACCCACAGATAGCAATTCAAGCAAACGGCGCGCGCTGCGCCTTGTGTTGACAAAAATGGTGATATGCGCCCAGTCTTGGGGCGCCGCGCTGGCCATTCTGGCGCGCAAACCCATCACAAATGCAGTTGAGAAATCGCACCCAATCGGTAACGCCATAACCCGTGGGTTAGTTTGAGGTTTAAACATCAAGCAGCCAATCCCAACCCGCGCCAATCGCGGTAATTGTCAAATTGCGGGTATCATCCAAATTACCCTGCGTAAACGCAAATGACAAATGGCGTGCGGGAGTGTCCTCTGCCAAACGGTCTGGCCATTCAACAAGACAAATGCAGGTTGAAAACGCTTCCACCAAGCCAAGTTCCTGCACTTCTTCTACTGCGCTAAGGCGGTATAAATCCGCGTGCCAAATCTCAAGATCGTTCAACGGATAGGTCTGGATCAGCGTAAATGTTGGCGAAGGTACATCCTCCAATAACCCGAGAGGTTCTTGGCGCGCATGTATCAGGCTGCGGGCAAAATGGGTTTTTCCTGCACCAATTTCGCCATTTAACAGCAAAACATCAGCCGCACGCAAAAAAGGGGCTATCGCCACGGCCAGCCCAGCGGTTTCTGCGGCAGATTTCAAACTGAATTCACGTTTCAATTGTTCTCACCTTTGGTTGACGGGGTTTTCACCCAATGCATTACGAACGTCGCCTGGCGGGATTTCAAAGGCATCCCTTGCGCAAACAACCTCAACGATTGCGCCGGTCGGGCGGGCCAGATCGGGTGCAATTATTTTGGCTTTGGCGGCGTTAAACCGATGTTCTGACCCATTGGCAAAATTCAGTTCAGCACCGCAACGTTCCAGCAAGGTTTTGGCAATAAACAGGCCCAGCCCCATGCCTTCATATTCCGGACGATCCGGGCCTGCGGGGCGTTGGCCACGTTTGCGCATAAACGGTTCTCCAATGCGGCCCAGCAAATCTGCCGGATACCCCGGGCCATCATCCCCCACATGCAAATGGATGTTTTTGTCATCCCACGTGATATCAATCCAGACATTTTCATCAGCAAAATCCACCGCATTTTGCACAAGGTTTCGCAGCCCGTGGATGATTTCGGGCAGTCGCGGGATTTCGGGTTGATCAACCGGCTGGCTTTCAACGGGTTCACCGTTGACGCGGATAATAATGTTTTTGCCGCGATCAATATGGGGCGCGGCGGCTTCCTCGATTATTGCGTATATCGGCGCGTGCCGCAGATGTGTGTCATCTTTGCCCGCGCGGCCCATATCGTGCAGAATATCACGGCAACGGTCAACTTGGCTTTGGATTAGCTGCATGTCTTCCAGCAATTCGGGCTGGT
This sequence comes from uncultured Rhodobacterales bacterium, assembly GCA_964497195.1. Lineage (GTDB taxonomy): Bacteria > Pseudomonadota > Alphaproteobacteria > Rhodobacterales > Rhodobacteraceae > UBA3077. The sequence continues at coordinate 13,675 of CAZCDC010000015.1, forward strand.
CGCCCAGCTCCTCCATCATCTCGGATGATACCAGCTTAATCGTTGCCAAAGGTGTGCCCAGTTCATGTGCCGCCGCCGCCACAACGCCGCCCAGCGCGGTTAAGCGTTGTTCGCGGTCCAGCGCCATTTGGGTTGCAGCCAAAGCTTGTGACATCGAAAAGGTTTCCGCTGTGACGCGGTGCGCATAAATTGCCAGAAATGTTATGGAAATCAACAGGGCCACCCACATGCCAAAGGTAAATATGGCTGGCAAAGTAATGACCGTGCCACTGACAAGTTGCAGGGGAATAAAAAACCAAACGAGGGTTGAGATAATGGCCACCGCCGCAAAACTGATGATGGCAGTTGCCCGTAAATCAAGCGCTGAGGCCGCAATTACCACAGGTGTTATTAACAACATTGCAAATGGATTTGAGAGGCCGCCACAGAGATACAGCAACACAGCCAGCTGGCCCAGATCAAATAGCAATGTATTCAGCGCCGCACGTTCCGACAAACGCCGCGTTTTGGGGAATATCAATGTGGCAACAATATTAAACCCGACCGAAATACCAATTGCTGTTGCGCAAAGGTCCAGCCGTAAATCCAGCTCCAGGTATTGTGTTGCAAAGAAAACCGCCGCGGATTGTCCGGCTATGGCGAGCCAGCGCAGCATCACCAGTGTACGCATGCGCACCCAGTCATATCGGGCCTCATTGAGGATAATACTTGTTGGTGTTTGGACCATTTTGCCAAACTATCACAGGTGGCCCGAATGAAAAGTGGTCAAATGATATGCGGTAGCTTGCGCACGGGTTTCTGACGTTGCATAACCCTGCCAACAAAGGAGCCTGATATGAAACCCGCAGTGATTTATGGCATTACCAGTTTGGCAGCAATTGGCATTGGTCTTGGGGGGTATGCCGTGTATGACGCGCTTGGCAAGGATCCGTTTGGCGAATGTCGCACCACTTCCATTGCCGGTAACAGCCAAATCGGCGGAGCCTTTACCCTGACCGATCATCTAGGCAATCGTGTGACTGATTCGGATGTGATTGACGGGCTTACGCTGATTTATTTTGGCTATACATTCTGCCCTGATGTCTGCCCGCTCGATACCGCGCGCAACGCAGAGGCCGTAGAGATTCTGGAAGAAGACGGCATCATCGTAAAGCCGGTTATGATCACCGTTGACCCGGGCCGTGATGGTCCCGAAGCCATGGCCGATTTTGTCAGTTATATTCACCCACGCATGGTTGGACTTACGGGAACTGCTGATGAAATCAGCGCTGTGGCCAAGCTTTATAGAGTTTATTACAGCGAAGAAGAACATGCAGAGGATGATGAATTTTATCTGGTTAGCCATTCCACCAATGCCTATTTGATGGCCCCGGAACATGGTCTATTGCAGTTTTTTACCCGCGTTGACCGCCCCGAAGCCATGGCCAAAACCATTGCGTGTTATGCTGGTAAAATCTAACCCGTTACGTTTAATTTGACCAACGCATTCAATTTTGCTAATATGTCCAAAAATGGAGTATAAAATGGTTGAAAGAACCCTAGAGGACATCAGCGAAGACGCATCTTTGCTGTTACTTGACGATGATGAGCCATTCCTGCGGCGGCTTGGCCGCGCCATGGAAAAACGTGGATTTACTGTAACGCTCGCGGAATCGGTGGCCGAAGCGCGCGCCGCAATTGCAACCGCTGCACCGGCATATGCGGTCTGTGATTTACGGCTTGAGGATGGCAATGGTCTGGATGCGGTGGAACTTATCCGCGAAAAACGCCCCGATGCGCGGATTGTGGTTTTAACCGGTTATGGCGCCATTGCCACCGCAGTTGCTGCGGTAAAAATCGGTGCGACTGATTATTTGTCCAAGCCCGCAGATGCCAATGATATATGTAATGCCCTGCTGGCCCGCCCCGAAGACAAACCTCCGCCCCCTGAAAACCCGATGTCCGCAGACCGTGTGCGGTGGGAGCATATTCAACGGGTGTTTGAGCTATGTGACCGGAACGTTTCCGAAACCGCACGTCGTTTGAGCATGCACCGACGGACGTTGCAGCGGATTTTGGCAAAACGCAGCCCGCGCTGATTGCAGCCAAGGCCCGTGGTTTTGCAACCGAGGCCCGCGTTTTTGCAACCAAGGGTAGACATGTGCGTTTTCTAATGCCAGATTACGTGTATGAGAAATGCACCTGCGCAAAGCTTTGAAATTTTAGAAACCTGCAATGTGCGTATCCCGTTTGATCCGCGCATTATCACACCCCCTATTGAGCAAGCTATTCTGGACAATTTGTTTGAGGCCGAAGAGGCCGCGCAAATTCCATATATTGTTGAACCTGGCGATACTGTGTTGGATATTGGTGCTGGCATCGGCTTTATTTCCACAATTCTGGCGCGGCAAAACGGTGTAAAAAAGGTTATTTCGGTTGAGGCAAACCCAGATTTACTGCCCTTTATGGAGGCGCTGCACAATCTGAATAACATCCATAATATTGAGCGCCTTAACGTCATTCTTACCAATGAAAACACACCGGAAATGACATTTTTCAAGCGGCAAGATTTCTGGATGGGGTCCCTGATGGAAGGGCCAAATCCGTTTGAAAGCAAGGTTGACGTCATCACCCAAAATTTCAATTCGTTCCTGAAAACCAATGAAGTTGATCTGATTGTTTGTGACATTGAAGGTGCAGAAACCATGATATTTGCGGATGCAGACCTGTCCGGCGTTGATCGGATTTATCTGGAACTGCACGATCATATTACCGGCCTTTGCGGGGTAAAATCGGTTTTTGACCAACTTTCTGCACAAGGATTCGCCTTTGACCCGCGCTATTCCAGCGGCGCAATCGTGCTTTTTCGACGGGTGCAGGAAAATGAAAAATTACGGCCATATGCGCGATTAATGTAAAAATTTGCGCGATCGCCAGAATTGAGGTATCATGCCCGGTTAACGCAACATTATAGAGTTAACATGGAAAATATTGTATATTTGGCCGGGTTTCTGGCAATGTCAGGCACTGCTATTCTCTGGCGGCTATATGCCGCCCGCAGCAGGCCCAGACGGGCTAGGTATGGAAATGACAACACCCAATTAACCCGCCCGAATTTACGTATTAATCACAGTTGATTTCTATGTAGAATTACACGAAAAAGACACTGTATGTTTATTTTAACTGGAGAAACTAAATGAAAAAAATCATAACTGGCCTCGTATTAGCCGCAACGTCAACAGCAGCATTCGCTGGCAGCTATCAGCCGTCATCAGTGGATGATATTACTATTCAGGTGCCAATAGAAATGGGTGGCTCCGGTAGCTGGCTAATTCCGTTGGTCATTATTGCCGTTCTGGCACTGGCATTGACCACCCAAAGTAGCACGCTCCCGAACCCGAATCCGAACCCGAATCCTTAATCACTGCATTTTCCGAGGCGGCGGCATTCGGCACCTCAATTTGATCAATAAATTGCCGTATTGTGCGGCTATGGTTTAGTCATCAACCTAGATAACGAGTAAATATTATGAAAATTCTGTTGGCAGTAGCCCTGTTCTTTGCCGGAACACTCAACGCCCAAGCCCTTAACCGCTGGGTAACAATCATCAACGATACAAATTTCACGATGGTGGAATTTTATGCCTCCAATCGTGATCAAACCAGCTGGGGCCGCGACTGGTTCGGAAGCTCTATTCTGTCTTCGCACAGCCAGGTTGATTTTAACCTCGACGATGGTTCGGGTTATTGCATCTGGGATCTAAAGGCTGTGTTTTCTGACGGCGACGAAGTAACCCGCATGGGCATGAATGTCTGTGAAACAGGCAGCTGGCGCGTATACTAATTTTTCTGGGCCGGTTGAAAGACCGGCCCAATTACCCTTGCGGGGAAATTACTGCGCAATCTGATTGCAGCGCTTGAAGCCGCGCACAGGCTTTTTCAGCCGAATTTTGGCTCATTCCGACAAACCTTGCCTGAAACATCGACACACCCTGAACCGTTGCTGGTGAAATACTGCGTAATGCGGCGCTAAATGAATCCAGATCAACCAAAGCTGTTTGAATAAGCAATCGCTCGGCCTGATCACGGGTCCGAAATGCCCCGACCTGCACGGCAAAATCACCTGTGGCATTGGGCGCAGTTTCGCGCAGCGGCGCGGGGGCGCTAACCTGTGTTTCTACGGCAGCCAGCGCAAATGATGTGCCAAATACAGGGCGTCGCACTGCTGGTGTCATCGCCGTTTCATTTCCGGGTGGTCGCACAAAAACCGCGCCGGGCGTAATCGGTGTGCCGACAGTTGCAGCCGCAATCGCAGCGGCAATGGCTGCTGCTTGTGCCTCTTGATCATAATCCCGTGCCATAGAAATTGCCACTGGCGTTCCACGTTTTATCGGTCGAACAGCCATTGTTACCAACCCTGATTGTGGTGCTGAGGCAACTTGATTGCCACCATCAAGATATATTCGCGGCAAGGCAACCACTGCGGCGTGGGTTGGCGCGCGTTCAAACCCCATATTCATCAATTCCGCCACACGGCCATTACGCTGCGCGGTGGATGTGCCACCAAACATCGTCACAATAATACGTTCCTGCCCACGCCGAGCTGAGGCCACAAGGTTGAACCCTGCCGCATTGGTATAGCCGGTTTTGATGCCATCCGCACCCGCGTATGAATTCAGGAAACGGCGATTTGTGTGGTTCAATGTGCGCCCCGCCGCGCGGGTTTGAACACGGCTGAACAAATTGTAATATTCTGGATGATCATAAAATAAACGGTGCCCCAGCCGGGTCATGTCGCGCGCTGTTGAATAATGTCCCACAGCCGTCAAACCATGTGCATTCAAAAACCGTGTATTATTCATGCCCATCGCCTGCGCGGTGCGGGTCATGTAGCGTGTAAATTCAGCCTCGGATCCGGACACCGCTTCGCCAAGCGCTGTGGCTGCGTCATTGGCTGACTTAATCGCAGTCGCACGGATTAAATCTTGTAGGCTGATCCGGGAACCAACCGCCATACCCAGTTTTGACGGCGGCTCAGATGCGGCATTGCGCGAAATTGTCACCATCTGGTCCAGCGACATGCGCCCGGCCTTGATTTCAGCAAACACAATATAAAGCGTCATCATTTTGGTTAAGGATGCCGGATGTAGGCGTGTATCTGCATTTCTCGCATGCAATACTTCGCCCGTACGCACGTCCATCACAAGCGCCGCATAGGGTGCCGCGTTGGCAATTGCCCCGCTTAATACCATTAAGGTCGCGAGCGTCAGCCCACGGAAAATCTGTTTAATCATCGGAATTCTGCTCGCCGATTATGAAATGCCTCTGGCCCGATTTTTCGGTGCCTTATTATTACAGCAACCCTAACACGAGAAATGCCGCAAAGAAAACAGTTTATTTTCAACCGCTAACACAGTGTTGCTAATGTGCCGATTATTATTTTTGCTGCACTGCACAATAAATCCTTGACGCAGTGCAGCATGGCTCCTATATGCTGTATCAGGAAAACAAATTAATGTCTGGAGACAACCCAATGGCTACGAAAACAACTGCAAAACAATCCACAACAAAAGCTGCTGAAGAATTCATCGCTGATGCACAAAAAACCGTTTCGGCACAATCCGAAAAATTCGGTGCTGAATTTGAAAAAGCTTCTTCTTTTGGTCAAGAAACACTGGAAGCTTTGAAAGCATCCGGCGAAATCGCAACCAAAGCCGCAACTGATCTCGGCGAAGAAATCACTGCTTTTTCCCAAAAATCTTTTGACGAAACAGTTGCCGCTGCCAAAGACATGGCCGCAGCCAAATCGCCAACAGAGTTTTTTGAAAAGCAAAATGCCTTCGCAACTGCCGCATTTGAAGGTTTTGTTGCTCAGGCAACTAAATTCAACGACGTATTTGCTGCATCTGCGAAAGAAGCCTCCGCACCTGTTGCTGCGCGTTTTACTGCCGCAACTGATATGGCAAAAGCATATACTGCATAATCATTGCAAAGCACTGATTTGGAAAAGGGGGCCTGTGCCCCCTTTTTTATTGCGCAGGCTTGCAATATACAGAGTGCTGAACACTTAAGCGGAATACAAAATGACCCCACATAATCCCATACAGCCCCGCGCGGCCGATGATGACGATAACGGTCATAATGATGATGTTGATCTGCTAACGCGCCCCTCCGAAAAAACCGAGCGGCCACCGCTGTATAAGGTGATGTTGCTTAATGATGATTACACCCCGATGGAATTTGTGGTGCATGTATTAGAGCGGTTTTTTGGCCTCGGGATTGATGCCGCCAACAGCATTATGTTGACAGTACATATGAAGGGGCTGGCAGTTGTGGGCGTATTTCCCCATGAAATCGCAGAAACCAAAGTCACCCAAGTGATGGATTATGCCCTGCGCAACCAGCATCCGCTGCAATGCACAATGGAAAAAGAATAAATCATGAACGACCCGCGCTTTTTATTGCCCTTTGAACAGGGGCTGGTGGATATGCCCAGCCAAAATGCGCTGATTATCCAGCCATCAGATACATTTGGTTTGGATATTTTTCCGCAAAATACTGTGCTGGAACAAGGCTTTAAACCCTTACATGACATATTGAGAGATGCGGGGCATTCTGTAACGCCCATTGCCGAAGGCCGTTTTGAATTGTCACTGGTGCATTTAACCCGCTCCAAGGCGGAAAGCCTCGGAAACATCGCCCGCGCCGCGCGGATTACCGATGGCATCGTGCTGGTAAACGGTGCAAAAACCGACGGAATCGAGAGCGTTCTCAAACGGCTTAAAAAAATTGCCCGCATTGGTGGTGTTATTTCCAAATCCCACGGCAAGGTTTTCTGGTTTCAGGCCACTGCACTGCCCGACTGGGAAGAAAACGCCGCGCCGCGCACCAATCAGGCAGGGTTTATAACCGCTCCTGGCATGTTTTCGGCTGATAAAATCGACATGGGCAGTGCAAAATTGCTACCACATCTAACAAACTTAAAAGGTCGCGGTGCTGATCTTGGTTCGGGCTGGGGCTGGCTATCAAATCAGGTGCTTATGCAGCCGGATGTGACCTCGCTGGAGCTATTTGAGGCAGATTTTCACAGCCTAAACATCAGCAAAACCAATGCCGCGGACCCGCGTGCCAGCTTTCATTGGCTGGATGTCACCAGCCTGCCAAAGCCGCGTGAGCCGTATGATTTCATCGTCACCAACCCGCCTTTTCACCAATCCCGCAAGGCTGACCCCGACCTTGGCAAAGCATTTATCAAAGCCGCCAGCCTGATGCTCAAACCGGCGGGGCGGCTTTTGATGGTTGCCAACCGGCAACTGCCCTATGAGGCCACACTGGAGCAATATTTCAAACGCTGGACCATGCTGGAACAAGACGGACAATTTAAGGTTTTCGAGGCGACGCGCCCTCGAAAATAAAATCACGGTTTTGCTCGAGAATCATTCAGAAATCCGTTAACAATAACAATTCAAACCATGCAAGGGGCCAAAATGGCGGGTGCAATTTCTGGAAAAACGGTCATCGTGACCGGCGCAGCCAACGGTGTTGGCCTGGCAATCGCGCGCCGTTTTGTTGAGGTCGGCGCAAATGTTCTGCTGGCTGATATGGACGAAGACAAGCTAGCCGAGGAAATCGGCAATCTTGCTGGCCTTGACGGTAAGGCTGAGGCATTTACCGGCGATCTGCGCGAAAAACTAACCGTTAACAACCTGATGGCCGCCACGCTTGATGCGTTTGACCATGTGGATATCCTGATCAATGCCCACCGTCAGGTGATGGCAGGAAACCCGCTAGGGGATGAGGATTGTTTTGAGCAAATGATGCATCAGAACGTTACGGTAAATATGCGTCTATGTCAGGCGGTTGCCAAACGTATGATCCATCAGGCGGGCAAAGAAACCCAGAATATCGGCGCGATCGTCAACCTCTCATCGGTGGCAGCGCGCCAAACCCAATGCGATATTACGTCTTATTCCGTGGCCAGCGCAGCGCTTGATCAGCTCACCCGATCCTTGGCGGTGGCGTTTGGGCCACATGGTATTCGGGTTAACGCCGTGGCGCTTGGTAGTGTCATGAGCGGCAGCTTGCAAAATGCGCTGGTGCTGGATGACAGCTTGCGCGAACGGGTCATTGACGCGACGCCCTTGGGTCGCATCGGCGAAGCAACCGAAGCCGCAGAAGCCGCGTTATTTCTGGCCTCACCCTGTGCCAGTTTTATCACCGGACAGGTGCTGGCGGTTGACGGTGGGCGTTCATTACTGGATCGCATGGACCAGCTTTCACACTAACGCAATAGATCCAGTAACGCGGTAGAGGCAAACCCGTCAGCGGCAATGCCGACGCTGCGCTGATAACCAATTATTGCCGAACGTGTATTTGCCCCCGCTACCCCGTCCACGCCTTTGGTTGAAAACCCGCGATTGGTCAAAAGCTGTTGTAATTCAGCGATTTGCGGCTGGGTTAATGAAAAACTATTCCGGTCCCATGGCTGCATAAATGCCCCACCACCGAGGATCCGGTCAGACAGATGCCCTACCGAAAGCGCATAGGATACCGCGTTATTATAGCGCAAAATCACCCTGAAATTATGATAGATGGCAAAAATAGGGTCATTGCCCCCCGCAGGCAAAAGCAATGCCGCTGCACCGTGGTCAGGCAGTGGTCTGCCATTGGCCATACGCACACCCAGCCGGTTCCAATAGGCCGCCGGCTGTTTGTTTTTGACATCGGCAAGCGCAAAATCGAATCCGTCGGGCAACACCACCTCTAGCCCCCAGGGATCACCATTGCGCCACCCATGGCGGCTTAGATAATTGGCAGCCGAAGCCAGGGCATCCGCAGGATTATTGGCCCAGATATTGCGGTCTCCGTCATTGCTCCAGTCCACCGCATATTCAAGATAGCTGGTGGGAATAAACTGGGTATGCCCCATCGCCCCTGCCCATGACCCTTGCATATTTGCCGCTGAAATATCCCCCGATTGCAGAATTTTCAGCGCGGCGATCAATTGGGTTTGACCAAACCGGCTGCGGCGACCGTCAAAGGCAAGGGTTGCCAAGGCCTCGATCACATTAAAACTGCCACGATTTTGGCCATAATTGCTTTCAAGCCCCCAAATCGCGGTAAGCACCTCGGGCGGCACGCCATATTGCCGCGAAATCCGGTTTAGTAAATTGCGTTTGGCGCGAAGATTTTGCTGGCCGTTGCTGATACGGGTATCAGACACGGCTGTATCCAGATATTCCCAGATCGGCTTGGTGAATTCGGGTTGGTATCGGTCATGTCCAACCACCCGCAGGTTCAGCGAAACATCGCGAAAAGCCTGATCAAAAACTCGGCCTTGAATACCTGCAGCCAAGGCACGGGGCTTGAACGCTACCACCCAATTATCAAATGCACGGGTTTGTGCAGCAGTTGGCTGCGCGGTTTGACTGGCTCCTAAACTGGGTGTCAGGGAAAGGGTGATTGCGAAAAGAAGGGCGGATAAGAATTTCATTTTTAGCCTAATTTTTGGATGTTTATAAAATCAAAAGAATATTGCTATCACATGATAGAGATCATAAGTGAATGGCATAAATAATGTACTATGCTACCTATAAAATTACGAACTATGATTTGCATCAAAGGGCCAAGCCATGCAGCTTTCAAGAAGAAACTTTATCAAAGCCAGCTCGGCAGGCATATTTCTGCCGGCCATTATTGGCCGGGCAATAGCCGCTGAAGCGGGCGCAGCGCTGCCAATTCCCGATGTAATCGATCTGCGCGGCGGTTCTATTGGCGCAATCGACGCAATAGCGGGGAAATCCGCGATGCTGCAAGGGGTTCAAACCCCGACAATTGGTTATGGGCAGGCGTATTTAGGGCCGGTTATTCGCGCAAATCGGGGCGAAACTGCGCGAATAAACCTTGGCAATAAGCTGGATGAAAACATCAGCGTGCATTGGCACGGCATGCATATTGAGGGCGCACAGGATGGCGGCCCGCACAGCATGATTGCACCCAATGAGACAATGGACGCGGTATTGGATATCGACCAACCCGCCGCAACCTTATGGTATCATTCACATATTCACGAACGCACTGCCTTGCATGTTTGGTACGGGCTGGCGGGGATGATGATTGTTGACGACCCGGATGTTGCAGATGGCTTGCCTAATGATTTTGGCGTTGATGACATACCGTTGGTGGTTCAGGATCGTAATTTTGAGAGCAACGGCACCATGATTTATGCGCCGGAAGGGCCAACCTTGATGATGGGCTATCGCGGTAACGAGATTTTGGTTAATGGCGCAATACGTCCCGAAGCAACAGTGCCTGCGGGGCTTGTTCGATTCCGTATTCTTAATGGCTCCAACGCGCGGCTTTATCATTTCAGTTTTGAAGATGGGCGTAGTTTTCATCAGATCGCCAGCGATGGTGGGTTGCTGCAAGCACCGATTATGATGGATAATCTGACACTGTCACCAGCGGAACGTGTTGAAATTGTTGTTGATTTCTCTGATGGTCGCGCAGCACGGCTATTGTCAAAGCCGGACAATAATCTGGAGATGCAAATGGCGGCACGCATGATGCCAAAACCTGATCCGGTCGGAGATCATGGTGTTTTTGAAATCATGACATTCAGCGTAAATGCAGGGCTTACGGCCGAAATCACAACCCTGCCTACCAGCTTTGCCAGCGCGCCCGCGCCGGATTTTGGGGAGCCATTGCGCCGACGGTTCTTTGGTTTGGAAATGATGGCAGGTGGCGGCGGCATGATGGCCATGATGCGTGGCGGTAGCCAAGGAATGGCGATCAATGGCGAGGTCATGGATATGTCGGTGATAAATCAAAAGGTTACGCTTGGAGAAACTGAAATTTGGGAGATTCAGGGTTCAGCAATGGCGCATCCGTTTCATGTGCATGGTACTTCGTTTAAGGTGTTGAGCCATAACGGCGAGGCGGTAGATTTTGCCAGCACCGGCATGAAAGACGTGGTTTTGGTAAAGGGAAATACCGAAATTCTGGTGCGTTTTGATCGCACAGCTGACGCCGCCACACCATATATGTATCATTGTCATATTCTGGAGCACGAAGATTTAGGCATGATGGGGCAGTTTACGGTCTCATAATTCTCCCGCAGTCCAGCGCCGGAATTGCTGCGCAATTCGACGCTTCCCTTTGGGCCAGGCCCTCGGCTTCGCCAATCGGGTGGCGCTGCGCTGGCCCATGGGTTATTTGGCTGGTTTTCGGGATTTCTTTTTGATAATGCGACTGCGTTTTATTTTGGCCCGGGCTTTGCCACGGGGCGCAGATTTTCGGCTTTTGCCTTTTTCGCCCAACGGTAGGGGTTTGCCGTCAATCTCCAGCAACTCAAACATCAAGCCACCTGTCAACGGATCAGCCTCAGCCAGCCGCACCTTGGCGCGCAAGCCGGAGCGCAATACGCGGCGTGAATGCTCGCCTGTTAGCGTGCGGCTGTCTTCGTCAAAAGTAAAATATTCTCGACCGAGGCGGGAAACAGGGATCAAACCGTCTGCGCCAGTTTCATCGAGTTTAACAAAAATCCCAAATCGCGCCACGCCCGACACCACGCCAGAAAAATCTGCACCGACATTTTGGGATAAAAACGCTGACAAATAGCGGTCTGTTGTGTCGCGTTCTGCCACCATGGAGCGCCGTTCGGTTTGGCTGATATGCTCGGCGGTTTGTTCCAGATTTTCAGCCTCGGAGGGCGTCAGCCCATCATCTCCCCAGCCATGCGCGGCAATCAACGCCCGATGCACAATCAGGTCAGAATACCGCCGAATGGGCGATGTGAAATGCGCGTAGCGTTTCAAATTCAGGCCAAAATGCCCCATATTTTGCGGGCTGTAATAGGCCTGTGTCATGCTGCGCAGCACGGTCATGTTGATCATTTCAGCATATTCACCCCCTGCCGCAGAATCCAGCAGGTTGTTAAGATGTGCAGTAGTCAGGCGTTGGCCTTTGGCCAGCACCATGCCAATCGATTGCACCACCTCGTGCAGGGCCTCAAGTTTTTGCGGATTAGGCTCTTCGTGGACACGGTAAAGCAGGTCGGATTTTTTGGCCTCCAGCGTTTCAGCGGCGCAGACATTGGCCAAAACCATGAATTCCTCCACCAGTTTATGCGCGTCAAACCGGTCACGAAAGGCAACTGATGTGACCTCGCCGGTATCTGCCAGAATAATCTGGCGTTCGGGCAGGTCCAGATGCAAGGGCTGGCGTTTATGACGGGCCTTTTTGCTGGCTGCATAAGCGGCCCACAGGGGCTTTATGCCGGTTTCCAGAATAGCAGCGGTGGTTTCATCCGGCGCGCCATCCACCGCCTGTTGGGCTTGCAAATAGGACAAAGCAGCAGGCGAGCGCATCAGCCCACGGGTAAAACGATGGTCGGTTTTTTGACCGTTTTTATCCAACACAATCCGCAGCGCAATACAGGGGCGCTCCACATCTGCGTGCAGTGAACACAGATCCCCCGACAAATTATCAGGTAACATCGGCACAACACGATCAGGAAAATAGCTGGAATTGCCGCGTTTGCGGGCTTCAATATCCAGCGCGGTGCCGGGCCGCACATAATGCGCCACATCAGCAATAGCGACCCAAACGATATGGCCACCTTTATGATCGGGATCAGGCATGGCGCAGATGGCATCATCGCGGTCGCGCGCGTCGGGCGGATCAATGGTGAACAAAGGCAAATCGCGTAAATCTTCGCGTTTTCCGAGACTTACGGGTTTGGCTTTTGCTGCATCCTCCAGCACGTTTTCGGGAAACTGGTCAGGGATGCCGTGTTGATGAATGGCGATAAGCGACACTGATTTGGGCGCAGACGGATCGCCAAGACGTGCCACAATTTTGGCACGGTTCAGGCCTTTGGAGCGGCCACCATAGGCCTCGGCCTCCACCAGCTCACCATCCCGCGCGCCGTTGCGGTGGTTTGGGTCTATTTGATATTCACGGTCGGATTTTTTATCAACCGGCAGGATCCGCCCGCCAAAATCACCGCTTTGATAGATGCCGACAATTTTTTCAGCCCCGCGCCCAATACGCCGAATAAGCCGTGCCTGAAACGGAATTTCTTCATCGGTTTTTTCAATGCGGCACAGAATACGATCGCCAATCACCAGCGCCGGATCACCTTTTTTGGCGATAAACAGAACCTTTGGCGCGGCGGCCTCGCCTTTCCAGTTTAGCGGTTCTGCGATCAGATCGCCGTCACTGTCTTGGGCTGTGATATGCAGCATTTCCACCGGCGACATGCTGTTTTTGTCACGGAAATTTTTGCGGTCTTTGGTTAAATGCCCCTCGGCATATAGCTCTCGCAACACCCGTTTTAATTCAATTCGGGCTTGGCCCTTTATGCCAAAGGCGCGCGCGATGTCGCGTTTGTTGGTGTTGGTTGGGTTATCTTTGATCCAGTCAAGAATCGTTTCTTTTGAGGGGAAATGTTTCATTTGCCCCCTCTAGCTTGGAAACTGCGCAGGCACAAATGGAAAAAATGGTAGCGTTGGCTGGATTGTCGCTAAAAATTCAGTCCGGCGCGTAATTGAATGGAACGTAAGGGAGCCAAAAAATCGGCGTTTAGCCCTTCTTCAAGATCGCGGAAAATATATTCAACTCCGACAAAAAAGCCCTCGGATACTTGATAATCCACGCCCAAACCTAAATTCAGCCCGTTGGCGGTTTGCCCAACGCCGTTTTCATCCCAAGTGGCGCTGCTCCATCCGGCCACACCGTAAATCAATGCATCACCCAGCCCAACGCCAAGCCGCGCTTTTACATCAAACACATCATTAAATTGAAAATTGGTATCGCCATCGCGCGCCGCGCCGCCCAGCGCATATGCGGCTTCTGCTCCGTAAACCAGTTGGCCGTTTTGCAAATTGAACCCCGCGTAGGCTGCTGTCGTTTTGCCAGCCAGCCCGTATTCCGGGGGTGTATTGCCCGCATAAGTCAAATCGCCATCAAGTGCCATAAAACCACCGCCAAGGTAAAACCCGCCCCAATCAGTGGCGGATGCAGGCATAGAATCAGCTTCCTGAGCAGCAAGCGGTGCCGCGATACTTGTTACAATAAAAGCCGCAAAAATAAGGGGTTTCATTGTTTTATTGCCAATCATTTAGATGTTTGAGTTTAGTTTAAGTGATTTTACCTTTATGACAATAATCAAACAGTTAACATCTGCGCAAATTCGCTTTATTCTTTAGCAACAGTTTTTTTAACGGCTGGTTTTTTCTTCGCCGCTGGCTTCTTTTTTGCCGCAGGTTTCTTTTTAGCGGCAGGTTTTTTCTTCACCGCTGGCTTCTTTTTTGCAGCTTTGCGTTTCGGATTTGTCGCGGCTTTGGCATTTACCAGTTCCACGGCCATTTCAACGGTCACCGCCTCTGGCTCGACATCTTTGGGCAGGGTCGCGTTGACCTTTTCCCACTTGATATACGGGCCATACCGGCCTTTCA
>CAZCDC010000015.1:28211-33637 GCA_964497195.1 uncultured Rhodobacterales bacterium
CCGGGTGGTTTGTTGGCGATCATTTCCACGGCGCGGTTCATGCCGATGGTAAAAACCTCTTCTTCATCTTCCAGATTCACATAGGTTTTGCTTAGCTTTTTGCCTTTTTCCTCTGATGGTTTTGTCAGCAAAATATAAGCACCAAACGGTCCGATGGCGCCGGTGATAACACCCCCATCGGGATGGTCGCCAATAACGCGGGGCAACGACAATAGTTTTAACGCCATTGCCAATTCAACCGTGGTCAAATCAGTGCCTTTTTTGATCGAGGCGCGTTTTGGTTTTGGTTCTTCCTCGGTGGGTTCGCCCAATTGCACATAAGGGCCAAAGCGGCCTGCGCGCAGCGTAACGGCTACGCCTTCCTCGTTTGCGCCCAAAACTTTGCCATCAGGGCCAGCGATATCGCCGCCCTCAACCTCGCCAGCCAGCGGGCGGGTATAACGGCATTCGGGATAGTTGGAACAGCCAATAAATGCACCGCCAGAGCGTGCGGTCCGCAAGGATAATTTGCCATTACCACAGTTTTTACAAATGCGCGGGGTTGGATCGTCCGCCGTGGCCGGAAACAGGTGTGGTTCCAGAAATTCGTTGATTTTCTCCAGCACTTCGGTGATGCGCAAATCAGCGGTTTCGGCAATCGCAGCGGAAAAATCTTTCCAGAAATTCCCCAGTAAAACTTTCCAGTCTTCATTGCCTGCTGAAACTTTATCGAGATCATCTTCCAAAGCAGCCGTGAAATTATACCCGACATATTTGCGGAAATAATTCTCCAGAAATGCGGTTACAAGCCGGCCTTTATCCTCGGGATGCAGGCGGTTTTTCTCTTTGCGCACATATTCGCGGGTCTGGATTGTGGTGACCACAGACGCATAAGTAGACGGGCGGCCAATGCCCAATTCTTCCATACGTTTAACCAGCGTGGCCTCGGTATAACGGGGCGGTGGTTGGGTGTGGTGCTGTTCGGGTGTGATTGATTTTTTGCTGGTTTTTTCACCCTCGGAAATCTGGGGCAGACGTTTGTCGTCGTCGTCAATAACCTGATCGTCGCGCCCTTCTTCATAGACTTTCATAAAGCCGTCAAACATCATTACCTGACCATTGGCGCGCATCACAATTTCGCCGTCGGATGACCCGACATCAACCGCCGTGCGTTCCATTCTTGCGCCCGACATCTGGCTGGCAATGGTGCGTTTCCAAATCAAATCATACAGTTTTTTCTGGTCAGGCTCTAGGCTCAGGCTGCTGGGCAGACGGTCCATTTCGGTGGGCCGAATACATTCATGGGCTTCTTGGGCATTTTTGGCTTTGTTTTTATAAACCCGGGGTTTGGCCGGAATATATTCAGCGCCATATTTGGTTTTGATAAAATCGCGCGCGGCGGTGATGGCCTCGGGGGCCATATCAATACCGTCAGTCCGCATGTAGGTTATGTAACCGGCCTCATACAATCGCTGCGCGGTGGACATGGTTTGCCGTGCGCCAAAGCTGAATTTTCGGCTGGCTTCTTGTTGCAATGTCGAGGTCATGAACGGCGCTGACGGGTTGCGGGTGGCCGGTTTGGCCTCGACTTTCAGCACCGAAAGATCGCGCGACGTAATCGCCTGCACCGCGATTTCTGCCGCCGCTGCATTGCCCATATCAAATTTATCGAGCTTCTTGGCCCCAAGCACCGTTAGGCGGGCCTCAAATTCCTGCCCTCGGGGCGTCGTTAGAATGGCTTTTACGGTCCAGTATTCCTGATTTTTAAAGGACTCGATTTCCATCTCGCGCTCAACGATCAGGCGTAAGCAAACCGATTGCACACGGCCAGCCGATTTTGCACCCGGCAATTTGCGCCACAATACCGGCGACAGGTTAAACCCAACCAGATAATCCAATGCGCGGCGCGCGAGGTATGCCTCAACCAATGGCATATCAATCTGACGCGGGTTTTTCATCGCTTCGGTCACGGCCGCTTTGGTAATGGCGTTAAAAACCACCCGTTCAACCTTGGTGGTTTTTTTGATAACTTTGCGTTTGCGCAGGGTTTCTTCAAGATGCCACGAGATCGCCTCGCCCTCACGGTCCGGGTCGGTTGCGAGGATCAGTTTATTGTCTTTGTCAGCTTTCAAAGCATCAACAATGGCGCGCACATGTTTTTGAGACTGGGTGCCAACCTGCCATTTCATCTCAAAATCATTATCCGTATCGACCGATCCGTCTTTGGGTGGCAGGTCACGCACATGGCCAAAAGACGCCAAAACTGTAAAACCGGGGCCTAGGTATTTCTCGATTGTCTTGGCTTTGGCGGGGGATTCGACAACAACAACGGCCATGCGGCATTCTCCGAAAACTTGAGGGGCTTAATGGGCGCGGAACATGTAGTGCGCTTAGGGGTCTTGTCAATGGGAAATTATTTGCGTGGCCATTGCCGCGCCCAGAATACTATGCTTTTCGGCCTATAAGAATAAGGTTATGTGATGGCATTTCAATCGGATCAGATATTTTCAAACCAGCAGAGATCATCACTGATTGTATTTCCTGAAAGGATTTATAGCCGATGTCACTATGCTTGATGCGCAGGCTTTCATGAAAATTTTGATCACCGGCGCTGGCAAATTCCGCGCCACGCAAAAACGGGCCATAAATTAGAAAAATACCGCCAGCTAAAAGCGCCTTTGCGGATTCCTCAATAACTATTTGCGCTTTGGCTGCTGATATTAAATGCAGCAGATTTGACAAAATAATTACATCCTGCCCAGAATGTTCAGCCGCCCATCCACCTTTGGCAGCGTTAAGAAAGACAGGGGCACAAATGTTTCCCAGCCCGGAATCGGCTGTCCATGCAGCAATGCTTTGCAAACGGTCTTGCTCAATATCGGATGGTTGCCACATTATGTTTGGAAAAGCCGCCCCATAGCAGGGCACATGCTCGCCCGTGCCGCTCGCAATTTCCAATGCCTTGCCGCGCATGGGCATAAAATCCCGAATAGCCTCGACAATGGCCGCGCGATTACGCAAAGCAGACGGCGCATGCAATTTATTCTTAGCTCGCGGAAGGGCTGTGCTGACTGTAGCAGCAAGATTAGGGCAGTTTTTTGGCATTGGTTAAGTCTTTCTAAATGCCTGCCAAGTATGGGGTAATTTCAAAATGGCGTCCATTATAATAGCCGCCTCACCGAGAATATAGAGAAGGGCTTTATTTACACCAAATAAGTGTATTTAATATGGCCACTGTGATTCAAATTGTTGGGAGACAAAATAATGGCTGAAATCGTAGTTATTGGTGCGGGTATTGGCGGCTTGCCAATGGCTTATGACCTCAAAAAAGAAATACGGGATGAGGACAACATCACCGTTATTTCCAACAATTCATATTTTCAATTCACCCCGTCCAACCCTTGGGCGGCTGTGGGCTGGCGTAAACGCGAAGACATCACAATTGATCTGGCGCCGGTTTTGGCCAAACAGGGCATTAGCTTTATCAATGATGGTCTGGCCAAAATTGACCCCGAAAACAACCTGCTAACATTGGAAAGCGGCCGTGAGGTTTCGTATGATTACGTGGTAATCGCAACCGGCCCCGAATTGGCCTTTGATGAAATTGAGGGGCTTGGGCCAAGCGGTTTCACCCAATCGGTGTGCTTGGTCGATCACGCGCTAGAGGCCAATGACGAATGGGAAAAATTCTGCGCTAACCCCGGTCCGATTGTGGTTGGTGCCGCTCAGGGCGCCTCGTGTTACGGCCCTGCTTATGAATTCGCAATGATCATGGACACAGATTTACGCAAACGCAAAATCCGTGACAAAGTTCCGATGACATTTGTGACGGCTGAACCTTATATAGGCCATCTTGGTCTTGGCGGCGTGGGCGATACAAAGGGCATGCTGGAATCGGAAATGCGTCATCGTACCATCAAATGGGTTACCAATGCGCGCACCGACAAGGTGACCGACGGCAAAATGTTTGTCAGCGAAATGGCGATGGGTGATGAGGTTGTCACAACCCATGAGCTTGATTTCAAATACGCGATGATGTTGCCCGCATTTCGCGGTATTCCGGCGTTTATGGGGATTGATGGTTTGGTTAACCCGCGCGGGTTTATCACGGTGAATGACCATCAGCATAACATTAAATACCCCAATATTTATGCGGTTGGCGTCTGTATCGCGATTGCGCCGCTCGAAGCATCCCCCGTTGCCGTGGGTGTGCCGAAAACCGGCTATATGATCGAAAGCATGGTCGCGGCGGCGGCTGGCAATATTGGCGAAGTTTTGCGCGGGCAGGACCAAACCCACACACCCACATGGAACGCATTTTGTCTGGCTGATTTTGGCGACAAAGGCGTGGCATTTCTGGCAGAACCGCAAAACCCGCCGCGCAATCGTAATTGGGCCGTTGAGGGCAAATGGGTCCATTGGGCCAAAATTGGTTTTGAAAAATATTTCATGCGCAAAATTCGCAAAGGCCAGTCAGAACCGTTTTTTGAAAAAGCCATGATGAAAGCCATTAGCCTCACCCGCCTAAAGGATAAATAACCGTAGGGTGCGTGGTTTCCACGCACCGTTACAATATTCTTTCCTTGGCAACCTTTTTCTGGCAAAAGCATCAGGAACCCAGATTCGGAGACAATAATGAGCGATCATAAACACGGCGAAATGGACACAGATGAACAAGTCCGCACCTATGCAGGTTTTCTAACCGGCACAAAATGGCTTACCGGGATTTCCATTGGTATCCTTGTTTTCCTAGCGGTATTTAACTCCTGATCCTTCGGATTTAAAAAAGTGATCGGCGTATGTTGCAAAACATGCGCCTTTTTGTTGTTGATTCGTTAATGCATGTTAAACTGCGGAATATTTTTGAGGGTACACATGTTTATTCGACTTTTACTTGCCGCCAGTCTTTTCCTGACAGCCTGCGTTAACAACACCGTGGCCCCACCCGCAGAAATTGCGGCCATGCACATTGAAAATGACCAAACCCCGTTTATTTCCCTAATCACGATGATCAACACCAACAGCAATGGCGGCGAGCATTCCGCCCTGCTGATCAACGGCTCGCAACAAATATTATATGACCCCGCTGGCACATTCCGCCACAGCCGTGTCTTGCGGTCCGAGGACGTGATGTATGGCATGACCCCGGGTCTGGCGGATTATTACAATTCCTATCATGCGCGGTTTGGCTATTACGTCAAAATCCAGAAACTGGAAATTTCACTGGAACAAGCGGATGCCATGATCATCCGAACCCAAGCGGAGGGTGCTGTGCCAAAACTAACCTGCGGGCGTGCTACATCCGAAATCCTGAACGATTTTCCGCAATTCGCCCATATCCGCACAACCTATTTTCCGGGTCGCGTTATGCGCCTGTTTGGAGAGGTTGAGGGCGTTGTGACCACCGAGGTCCATGAAGATGATATCGGGCAGAATTACAATTAGGG
>CAZCDC010000016.1:0-32891 GCA_964497195.1 uncultured Rhodobacterales bacterium
CCGAAGACCCGTTGGGTATTAAAGTATGGGAAGCAACATATCTCCCCTTCGGCGGAGTCGTCGCCACCAGCGGCAGCCCGACAAACACCCGCTTCCCCGGCCAATGGTTCCAGATGGAAAGCGACCTATATCAAAACTGGATGCGGGATTATGACCCAACAACTGACCGCTACATGCAAGCAGACCCGTTGTGATGACCCCGGTATTAGCCAAAGCTATCCGGTTCGCTGTCTTTGCGGCGTTGGATGAATTCTTGCAATGCTTCGTCAATGGCAGGATCAATGTTTGGTTTTTGATATTCCGATAGCATCTTTTTAACCTTGAGATTGGCCAGCGTAGCAGCATCGCGCGACCCTTCCTCACTCCATTGCTCAAACGGTTTGTAATCCAGCACATCACTGCGCCAAAACGCGTCTTTGAAATTATCTTGCGTATGCTGACAGCCCAGATAATGCCCGCCGGGCTGAACCTCGCGGATCGCATCCAGCGCCTGACCGTTTTGAGAAACATCCACCCCGTTGGCAATGCTGTGCAACACGCCCAGTTGGTCGGCATCCATCACAAATTTCTCAAAGCTGCTAACCAGCCCGCCCTCTAGCCAGCCACAGGCGTGTAACATAAAATTCACCCCGCCGAGCAGGGCCGCATTAAGGGTATTGGCGGTTTCATAGGCCGCTTGCGCATCGGGCAACTTGGCACCACAAAGCCCCCCACCAGAGCGAAACGGCAGGTTCAAACGCCGCGCCAACTGCCCTGCCCCATACAGAATTTTTGAGGCCTCGGGCGTGCCAAATGTTGGCGCACCTGAATTCATATCAATCGAGGTTACAAACGCGCCAAAAATAACCGGCGCGCCGGGGCGCACCAATTGCGAATAGGCAATGCCAGCCAGCACTTCGGCCAGCAGTTGCGTTAGGGTTCCCGCCACCGAAACCGGCGCCATGGCCCCGCCAACAATAAACGGCGAAATGATGCAGGCCTGATTGGCGCGCGCATAAACATCCAGCGCGCCAACCATGATCGGGTCAAATGTCAGGGGTGAGTTGATATTGATCAACGAGGTCATCACCGCGTTATCATCCACAAATTTATCGCCAAACAGAATCTTGGCCATCTCAACCGAATCTTGCGCCCGCTCCGGCGCGGTCACCGACCCCATAAAGGGTTTGTCCGACAGCGTCATATGGGCATAAAGCATATCCAGATGGCGTTTATTCACTGCAATATCAGTGGGTTCACACACGGTGCCGCCCGAATGGTGCAAATATTTGGACATATAGCCAAGTTTCACAAATTTCTGGAAATCATCAATGGTGCCATAACGCCGCCCACCGTCTTGATCGCGCACAAATGGCGGGCCATAAACCGGCGCCAAAACCAGTGATTTACCGCCGATGTCAACATTGCGTTCGGGGTTGCGGGCATGTTGGGTAAAACTGCTGGGGGCGGTGGCGCAAAGCTTGCGCGCCAAGCCACGCGGAATGCGCACGCGGTCGCCGTCAATATCCGCACCAGCATTGCGCCATAATTCTATCGCGTCAGGACAATCGGCAAAATCAACGCCGATTTCTTCCAGCACGGTTTCTGCGTTATATTCAATGAGTTCAATGGCCTCTTGGTCCAAAATCTCGAAATTGGGAATGCGGCGGGTGATGAATTTTTCAAACTCGATTTTTACCGCTGTGCGTTCTGCGCGTCGCGCGGCACCTCCACCGCCTCGGGCGCGGCGACGAGATTGTGTTTCGGGTGCTACATGATCAGGCATTTTAGGAATCCTAGCGGGAACAATTTATACCAATAATATCTTATTCACGACATACACAGCCATATTTTCGCCCGTTCCTGCGTCAATCGCGACATTTCGATTGTTGGGCTTGCACGAATCCGCCGCGCACAATATGCACCCCTCATGACCCAACATATCCACGACCGTATGCTGATTATTGATTTCGGCTCCCAAGTTACACAATTGATTGCGCGGCGCCTGCGCGAGAGCAATATTTATTGCGAAATCCACCCCTATAATAAGGTGAACGCCGCGTTCATTCGCGCATTTGCGCCGCGCGCTGTTATTCTGTCGGGCGGGCCGGCCAGTGTGCTGGATGAAAACAGCCCCCGTGCGCCACAAGAATTGTTTGATATGGGCCTGCCAATTCTGGGCATTTGTTATGGCCAACAAGTGATGATGGAACAGCTAGGCGGCAAGGTTGATAGCGGCGATGGCACAGCGGAATTCGGGCGCGCATATGTGTCACCCGCCGCTGAAATGCCCCTGCTGGACGGCTGGTTTTCTAAGGGCGATGAACAGGTCTGGATGAGCCACGGCGACCATGTTTCCAAGCTGGCGGACGGGTTTGAAGTATATGGCACCTCGCCCAATGCGCCCTTCGCGATCACGGCTGATTTAAAACGTAATTTCTTTGCGGTGCAATTTCACCCCGAGGTCCACCACACCCCCAACGGCGCGCGGTTCTATAAGAATTTCACCGATTTGGCTGGGTTCAAAGGCGACTGGACTATGGACGCGTATCGCGACCAAGCCATTGCCAAAATCCGCGCTCAGGTTGGCAATGAAAAAGTTATTTGCGGGTTGTCGGGCGGGGTTGATAGCTCGGTCGCGGCGGTGCTGATCCATGAGGCCATTGGCGATCAACTGACCTGTGTGTTTGTTGATACCGGATTGATGCGCATGGGCGAGGCTGACGAAGTTATCGCCATGTTCCGCGATAATTACAATATTCCGCTGATCCATGCGGATGAATCCGAATTGTTTCTGGGCGAACTTGATGGCCAAAGTGACCCCGAAACCAAACGCAAAATCATTGGCAAGCTATTCATTGATGTGTTTGAAAAACATGCCAAATCTGTGGGCGGTGCGAAATTTTTGGCCCAAGGCACGCTGTATCCTGATGTGATTGAAAGCGTTAGTTTTTCGGGTGGGCCATCTGTTACCATCAAATCCCATCATAATGTTGGCGGGTTGCCTGAACGTATGGATATGCAACTGGTTGAACCCTTGCGTGAATTGTTCAAAGACGAGGTGCGTGACCTTGGCCGCGAACTTGGTCTTCCTGACAGCTTTGTTGGCCGCCACCCGTTTCCCGGGCCGGGATTGGCCATTCGTTGCCCCGGTGAAATCACCCGTCCGAAAATCGAGATCTTGCGCAAGGCTGATGTGATTTTTCTGGACCAGATTCGCAAACACGGGCTTTATGATAAAATCTGGCAGGCGTTTGTTGTTATTCTGCCGGTGCGCACTGTTGGGGTGATGGGCGATAGCCGCACCTATGATTTTGCCTGTGCATTGCGCGCGGTGAACAGCGTCGATGGTATGACGGCTGATTATTATCCGTTTACCCATGAATTTCTGGGCGAAACCGCAACGCGCATTATTAACGAAGTCGCAGGCATTAACCGTGTGACCTATGATATTACCTCAAAACCACCCGGCACGATTGAGTGGGAATAGCTGGACAGCCCTGACATGCGCCCGTAAACTATTCAAAAGGGGGCGTTATGGCCAAAGTTTTTCTCGACGGATTATTAGTTGCAACCACCGCCGCAGACCGCGCGGTTATTGATTTGTATCTTGAGGAGCACATTGCGCTAACCCGCGCCGAACCGGGATGTTTGAAATTTGAGGTCACCCAAGACCCCAAAAAACCCAACGTGTTTATTGTGTCCGAAGAATTCGCATCCGAGGAAGATTTTGAATTTCATCAGACCCGTGCCAAAACCAGCGAATGGGGCAAGGTTTCCGAAAAACTTGAGCGGAAATTCACCAAACGGCTTGAATAAATGACACCAATGCAGCCGCTTAAGGCGCTATATTGGATGACCGGCGCGGTTTTTTCTTTTGTGGCCATGGCTGTGGCTGGCCGTGAAATATCCGCTGAGATGAATACATTTGAGCTGATGTTATATCGCTCAATCATCGGGTTTATTGTGGTTTTATTGTTGCTTGGCCGGTCCAAACACGGGTTCTCTCAGGTCAAAACCAAAAAAATCGGCCAACATGTAACCCGCAATGTTTTGCATTTTACCGCGCAAAATCTTTGGTTTTACGGTATTGCGGTTATTCCGTTGTCGCAGCTTGTGGCGCTGGAATTCACCAACCCTATTTGGGTGGTGCTGCTGGCGCCCTTTTTATTGGGTGAAACCCTGACCCGTAAAAAACTGTTTGTGGCATTGCTTGGGTTTATTGGTGTGTTAATTGTCGCCCAACCGGGGGTGCAGCCGCTTAGTTGGGGCCATGCGGCGGGGCTGGGCGCGGCGTTGGGATTCGCGCTAAACAACATGATGACCAGTAAAATCATGCGTATCGACAAAGTATTAACCGTGCTTTTCTGGATGACATTGATGCAGCTGGTATTTGCGTTTTTTCTGGCCTTGCCGGGCGGCATTCCTTTGCCTAGCAGCCTTACCGGACCTTGGCTGGTTGTGGTCGGAATTTGTGGTTTAACCGCCCATTATTGCCTGACAATGGCGCTGTCGCTTGCGCCTGCCACAATAGTTGCACCGATGGATTTTATGCGGTTGCCTATTATTGCGATTGTTGGCATGGTTATGTATGCAGAACCATTAGTATTGCCGGTATTCATTGGCGCCGGATTGATAATCGCCGCCAACTTATTGAATTTACGCGATAAAACTAAGCCAACGCGGCCTTAACCGCTGCGCCTACTTTGCCAAAATCCATCTGGCCGGTGTATTGGCTTTTTAGGACACCCATGATTTTACCCATATCGCGAATAGAGCTGGCGCCGGTTTGTTCAACAGCGGCTTTGATCGCGGCCTCAACCTCGTCAGCGTTCAATTGTTTGGGCAAAAATTCCTCAATAACCTTGATTTCACCAAGTTCACCTTCGGCCAGTTCTAACCGTCCGGCTTCTTCATAGGTTTTGGCGCTGTCGATACGCTGTTTGATCATTTTGGCCAAGATACCAAGAATGTCGCTATCGCTTACGCCATCACTATTGTCTTCGCTGCGCGCCGCGATATCACGGTCTTTGACGGCAGCATTAATCAGCCGAATGGTAGAAAGGCGCTTGGCCTCCCGGGCTTTCATGGCGTCTTTTTGAGCATCGCTCAGGCGTTTGCGGATCATATTATTACCAAAATTATCGCCGACATATCGGCAGAACGACATTTATATCGACTTTTAAACGTTTTAACAACCGTGCGGCACTTCTATAACATACTGATATTACAGGGTATTTACTTTTTCTTCCCTCTTGACCTTGGACCTAGTTCGCCCTATTTTCCGGCAAATTCTGCAAAGGATATTCCCATGCCGCTTATCTCCCCCTCCGAACAGGCGCTTGCATCCGCGCCTGACAGTCACGCCAAGCCAACCGCTTGCATTGTTCTGGCCGATGGCACCGTGTTTTATGGCAATGGTTTCGGGGCTGAAGGGATTTCAGTAGCGGAACTTTGCTTCAATACCGCCATGACCGGATATCAGGAAATCATGACCGACCCGTCATATTCGGGCCAAGTTGTGACCTTTACCTTTCCCCATATCGGCAATACCGGAATTACCCCCGAGGATAACGAAAGCCAAGCGCCGATTGCCGCCGGAATGGTGGTGAAATGGGACCCTACTTTGGCATCAAGCTGGCGATCCACCCAAGAGCTGTCTGCATGGCTGAAACAACATAATCGCATCGGTATCGGGGGCATTGATACCCGCCGCCTGACCCGTATAATCCGTATGCAAGGCGCACCGCATGTTGCCATTCAGCATAGCGCTGATGGTGCGTTTGACATTGATCTTCTGCTTGAAAAAGCCCGTGGTTTCAATGGTATAGAGGGGCTGGATCTTGCGATTGAGGTAACCTGTAAATCTGCCTATCGTTGGGATGAAATGCGGTGGGCATGGCCAGATGGATATCAGGAAAAAACCGATGACGGCTTTGCGGTTGTGGCCATTGATTACGGCGCAAAACGCAATATTTTGCGGTGCTTGGCCAGTGCGGGTTGTTCGATAACTGTGCTGCCAGCCACCGCCACAGCAGACGAGATTTTGTCGCTTAATCCGCAGGGGATTTTCCTGTCAAACGGCCCGGGTGATCCGGCTGCCACGGGCAAATACGCGGTGCCGATGATCAAGGATATTTTGGCGCGATCAAACATTCCGGTCTTTGGCATTTGCCTTGGGCATCAGATGCTGGCGCTGGCGCTGGGTGCCAAAACGCTGAAGATGAATCACGGCCATCACGGTGCCAATCATCCGGTCAAGGAACTGGCAACTGGCAAGGTGGAGATCACCTCCATGAACCATGGATTCGCAGTTGATTCGCAATCCCTGCCGGGCGGTGTGATCGAGACCCATATCAGCCTGTTTGACGGGTCAAATTGTGGCATTAAAATGGCCGATCGCCCGGTGTTTTCAGTGCAACAACACCCCGAAGCCAGCCCCGGTCCGCAGGACAGTTATTACCTGTTTGAGAGATTTGTAACAGAAATGTCAAAGCGTTAACTAATATTTAGCTAATGCTTAACACATTTCGCTCACCCTGTAGCCAATTCATTAATTGGTGTAGCAGTGATTGGTTCAAAATTTAACATTCAGGCACAAACGACTCCCCGACTCGGGGATATTCTGCTTGAACGGGGCAACATTTCAAAGGCGGAACTGGATAACGCCTTAAAAATGCAGAGCAATCGTGACGCTTTGCTTGGCGAAATCATTATTTCACATAAACTGGCCAAGCAAGCGGATGTTAATGATGCGCTGGAAATACAGTTTGACGGTATAACGCTGGATATCAGCGCCTCGGAATGTGATCCGGATTTGTTAAGCCATATCAGCCCAAAAGATTGCCTGAGCCATATGGCAATTCCGTGGCGTCGGCTGGATGGCCGCGTGATTATTGCCGCAGCAGATCCGCATGATCCAGCTTTAGGTCAACTGATCCATGAAAAATGGCGCGGCAATGCAATTATTGTGCGCGCCAACCCGTTGGCAGTGCGCCAAGCAATTGAATTTGCATTCACACAGGAACTGACAAAAACCGCGCGTTTGCTATGCCCTGAACCTTTCAGTTGCCGGAATTTTGGCCAGAAAATGTCTGGGATTTGGGGATGGTTACTGATTGTTGTGGGCATTTGCGCGATATATTTCGCACCGGAATTGATCTTTATTGCGGTATTTTTATTTGCGATGCTGGCTAATATTGGCACCACAATATTGCGCAGCTCCGCTTTGATAGCATTTCTTTTCGGGCGCGATAAAAACCCGAAAATTCGGACAGATACACCTCTTTTGTCAGATTTTCGCAAACGTCCGAAAGTCACAGTATTGATCCCGCTTTTCCATGAAAGCCGTGTACTGGACCCATTGCTGACGGCACTGAACAAGCTAACTTATCCAAAAGAACTGTTAGATATCAAATTGTTGCTAGAAGAAGAGGATGATATCACTGCTGCTGGTCTGGCCGCACGGATTTTGCCGCGCTGGATGGAGATCATCACGGTTCCAGCAGATATCTTGCAAACAAAACCGCGTGCGATGAATTACGCGCTGCCGTTTTGCAAAGGCGAAATTATTGGCATTTATGACGCAGAGGACCGCCCTGACCCTGACCAAATAGACAAAATTGTTGCCCATCTGATGGCGGCGCCCAAAAATGTGGGTTCGGTTCAGTGTTTTCTGGATTTTTATAATACCAATCGCAACTGGATTTCTCGCTGCTTTACCCTTGAATACGCGGTATGGTTTCGGGTGATTATGCGCGGGCTGCAACGCCTTGGCATGCCGCTGCCACTGGGGGGAACATCGGTTTTCGTACGGCGAAATGTACTGGAAGAGGTTGGCGCATGGGATGCCTATAACGTCACCGAGGATGCCGATTTGGGCATGCGTATGGCGCGGTTTGGCTATCGCTGCGAAATCGTGAATTCCACCACTTGGGAGGAAGCCAATGCCAAGCCGATCGCATGGGTAAAACAGCGATCACGCTGGCTGAAAGGTTTTGCCATGACATGGGCCACCCATATGCGTAACCCTTTGAAATTATATCGCGAACTTGGCCCTGTTGGTTTTTTCGGGTTTCAGGTTATCTTACTTGGTACGGTCACGTCCTTTTTGGCTGCACCGGTTTTCTGGGTGATTTGGACAGGTTTTGTAGGGGTTGAATGGGGGTTCTTTGACCTGTTGCCTGCATGGGTTTGGGCCGGGGCATTTTGGTTTCTTATTATCGGCGAAGCGGTCATGCTAACAATAGCCACCATTGCCGCGCTCATCAAAAAACGCCCCGGATTAATACCGTTTGTGTTTACGCTTTTTCTCTATTGGCCGCTGGGGACATTTGCCGCGTATAAAGCACTGGCGGAATTGTTTTTTGCGCCATTCTACTGGGACAAAACCGATCACGGTTTGGACTAAGTCGAGAAAGAAACATTTCCCAACATTCCCATATCCAGCGTTATTTCACAGTTTTTCCCCACCGGATAAAGCGGGCAATGCGCGCCAAGCAGCAGCAATGAACCCGCCTTAAGGGTTTGCCCTCGGCTGGTAAAATGCCCCGCCAAAAATGCCAGAGCATCGGCAATATTTTGTGGCGCAAGACCCTGCCCCTGTACAATAATTTCACCGTTATCACGACAATCCGTTATAATTTCCGCAGCATTTAGCGCGTTTGGGGACATCTTTTTGTCGCCAATCACAATGCCTGCATTAAACACATTATGCGCAATAATTGTTGGCACATGGGTCAGGCCATCAACGCTGCGCCGGTTCAAAATTTCAAATGCAGGCAAAAAATAATCAACATATTGAGTGATATTTTCTGCACAAACATCTGCACCGGGCGTGATGTCTGCCCCAAGAACCGCAGCAATTTCCGGTTCGATCATCAGGTTTTCATAATCCGAAACATTCAGCGATACCGTATTTTGATAGACCTGATCTGCAAAAATCCGCCCCATTCCAGGGTGTGGCAAGCTCGTTTTTTTCAACAATTCCGGACTGTTAAACGCAATTTTATATCCAGAAAATCCAGCGTGATCCTGTGCAATTTCCATCACAACCTTATCCTGAATATCAAATGCAGTTTTCAAATCCGGAATATCTACTGAACAGTCCTTGATCCAGTCGCGGCTACGCAGGGTTGCAATGACATTTGCGACTATCATGCTTAGATATCTCCGGCATCTTGTTTCAGGCGGGTTTCATATGCCTTGGAAATATGGGCATGAAGCGCGTCATTTGCGGCGTCGCCATCACGCTCAGCAATCGCGGCAACCAAGGTTGCGTGTTCTTCTAGCGCCACAGAGCCACGGCCCTCAGCGGCCAAGGACGTGGTGGTTAACAACGCCATTGTGCGATGTACCATTTCCAGTTGCTGGATCAAAAATCGATTATGGCTGGCCAGATGAATTTGTCGATGAAACCGTCGGTTCGCGCGCGACAAGCGTTGCGGGTCATCCACCAAGGCATGGTCGACCTTAACCATTTGTTGCAGAATACGGATTTCTTCGGGGCCGGCATGCTGTGCGGCCAGCCGCGCGGCCAAGCCTTCCAGCTCCGCACGCACCACGTATAGTTCGCCCAATTGGTCATGATTTAAGGATGCAACCACCATAGACCTGCCATCGCGCACCAGCACCGATTGGGTTTCAAGGCGCTGCAATGCCTCTCGCACAGGCGTGCGCGACACGCCAAAGCGTTCCGCCAATTCGGATTCCACCAGCCGGTCGCCGGGGTGATAAATGCCTGTATCAATGGCATCAAGCACCAATTCATATGCGTCTTTGGTTTGGCCCACCCGTTCCATCGTATTTCCCCAATCAGTTATTGCCCAAGTTAACACCAGCCTATAACAATTCTGCAATGGCTTATACTGATTTTTCCCACGTTACTGATTGGGTTTTTGACCTTGATCACACGCTTTATCCGGCATCCAACAACCTGTTTGTGCAGCTTGAGGAACGGATGGAGGCGTATCTTATGCGTAACCTGTCGCTTGATCAGCCCGCAGCCAAGGCCTTGCGTGCCACCTATTGGCGAGACCACGGCACCACATTGGCAGGCATGATGCACCATCATGGCACAGAACCAGTCGCCTATCTGGATGAGGTCCAAGACATTGATTTTACTTGTTTAACGCCCAATCCGACATTAGCAGAGGCCATCAAAGCCCTGCCCGGCCGCAAAATTGTTTATACTAACGGGTCATCGAATTATGCCGCCAAAGCAGTTAAGGCATTGGGCCTGTCCGGCGTGTTTGAAAATCTATACGGCATTGATCATGCAGGGTTTGTCTCCAAGCCTAATCAAATCGCGTTTGAACGGGTTTTCGGTATGGTTAAGCTTGATAAAAACAACGCCGCGATGTTTGAGGATGACCCGCGCAATCTGGCTGTGCCCCACGAAATGGGCCTGAAAACCATATTGGTTGGCGGCAAATTAGACGCTACGCACATCCATCATGAAACCGATGATTTGACTGGTTTTTTGCAAAAATTACTGCGTTAAACCGCGTGTAATTGCCCTGATTCCATGCGAACAACACGGTCCATTCGTGCCGCCAATTCATGGTTATGGGTGGCAATCAGGGCTGACAGGCCGGTTTCACGCACCAGTTCCATCAGCGCTTTAAAAACTTGATCCGAAGTTTCGGGATCAAGGTTTCCGGTGGGTTCATCAGCCAGCAATATTTTGGGTTGGTTGGCCAGTGCACGGCAAAACGCCACGCGCTGTTGTTCGCCACCCGAAAGTTCAGCGGGGCGGTGATCATAGCGTTTTGCAAGGCCAACGCGGTCCAATAATTGCCGTGCGCGTTGATTGGCATTTTCTTTTGAAATGCCGTTTGCACGTTGCGGCAGGGCAATGTTTTCCAACGCGGAAAACTCCGGCAGCAGATGATGGAATTGGTAAATAAAGCCGATGGTTTCGCGCCGCAAACGTGTGCGGTTTTTATCTTTTCCAGTGTTGGCCTGAACGCCGTCGATCATGACTTCGCCGGATGTTGCATCATCCAGCAGGCCAGCGATTTGCAAAAGCGTGGATTTCCCCGCGCCAGAGGGCGCAATCAGCCCGACAATTTCACCGCGTTGCAAGGTGAAATTTGTGCCGTTCAACACCGAAATTTCATTGGGCTTACCCGCGAAATAGGTTTTTGAAATATTGCGGAGTTCCAGCACAGGATTATTCATAACGCAGCGCCTCCACCGGTGAAAGCTTTGCCGCATTTCGCGCCGGAATGATGGTGATCAGCAATGACAAAGTCAGTGACAGAACAACCGTGGTGGCCACGTCCTCAAACCGTAGGCGTGCCGGAATTTCTGTGAGCAATTTAATGGTTGGATCCCACACCGAGCGGCCCGCGATAAATTCAACAAGGTGTTGAATGTCGGAAATAAAATACGCAAATGCACAGCCAAGCGCCACGCCAAGCAATGTGCCAATGATACCAATCAATGACCCGCAGATGAAAAATATCCGCATGATTGACCCTTGGGTCAGACCCATGGTGCGCAAAATCCCGATGTCTCGACCTTTGTTTTTAACCAGCATCACAAGGCCCGAAATAATGTTCATGGCCGCGATCAAAACCACCAGCGACAGGATGATAAACATCACGCGGCGTTCGGTATCCAGTGCATTCAGAAACGCGCCGTTTGCATCGCGCCATGTCCAGAGCCGCGCGTTATATCCGGTAGCAATCAAGATGGGTTCGCGAAGCTCATCCAGCCCGTGCGGATCTTCAACCATTACTTCAATTTCGTCGGCTAACCCCTCACGATTAAAGAAACTTTGCGCCTCGGCAAAGGGCATATAAATGCGAGATCGATCAATATCAGAGCGCCCGACGCGGAAGATATACACAACTTCATAGTCATTAATTCGCGGGGTTGTGCCAAACGGGCCTTTGACGCCATCGGGCGCAATAAGCTGTATAAAATCGCCGATTTGCAGGTTTAGCGCCCGTGCGATTCCGCTGCCGATCGCGACACCGTTATCAAAGTTTTGCAAATCTCCGGCAAAGAATTCAGGGTTGGTAATGGACGGGATGGTCATCATATCGGCCAGTGTTTCGCCAAATATCTGCACGCCGGTATTTTGCCCATTGGCTGAGGCCATGACCTGTGCGGAAATAATCGGCGCGGCGCGCAGCACGCCGGGCACAGCCGCCACGGCCTCGGCCATTTCTATGTAATTCTCAATCGCACCCAAACGCCCCCGCGCGGTGTCATATTCAGTCGAATATACGGTAATATGCGCGTTTACCCCCAATATCTGGTCGGTGAATTCTTCGCGAAAGCCAACCATAACCGCCTGCACCACAATCAATGCAGCCACGCCCAGCATCACGCCGATCAGCGCATACCATGCGATGACCGAAATGCCGCCCTCAGCACGGCGTGCCCGCAGGTAACGCCACGCGATGGTCCATTCAAAACCGGAAAACGGTCGGGTTGGGGAATTACTCAAGCGTTAATCCTTTGTCTGCATAAACCTGTGTGCAACGGTCCAGCGCGGCCTCGGGGGACATTTCCTCAGACTCGCCGGTACGACGACAGGTAAGTTCAACCATGCCGTTTTTCAATCCGCGCGGGCCAACCGTAATGCGCCAAGGCACGCCGATCAGGTCCATATCGTTAAACTTGGCCCCTGCCCGCTCATCACGATCATCATAAAGCGGATCAAGCCCGCAAAGTTGCAAGCCCTGATACAGCATTTCACAAACCGGATCGGTGGCCTCGCCGCCTTGTTTCAGATTGACAATGCCAACCCTGAACGGCGCCACACCTTCGGGCCAGATGATGCCGTTATCATCGTGGTTGGCCTCAATCAGCGCGCCGATCAGACGCGAGACACCAATGCCGTGGCTGCCCATATGCACCGGCACTTGTTTGCCCTCAGAACTGTTAACGCTCACGTTCATACTCTCGGAATATTTGGTGCCAAAATAGAATATTTGCCCAACTTCAATGCCGCGCGCGGTACGCTGGCGATCTGCGGGAACCTGTGCAAACAAAGCCGCATCATGGGTTTCATCGGTGCGGGCATAGGGCGTGGTGAATTCGTCAAACACGCCTTGGCATTGGGCGTAATCATCATAATCAATGCTGCGATCTCCAAGCGCCAAATCTGTTACAGCGCTATCATAAAATACTTCGGATTCGCCGGTTTTGGCCAGTACCAGAAATTCGTGGCTGTAATCGCCACCAATCGGGCCGGTATCGGCTTTCATCGGAATCGCCTGAAGGCCCATGCGTTCATAGGTGCGCAAATAGCTGACCAAATGGCGGTTATAGGCGTGCAAGGCGCTGGCCTCATCAATGTCAAAATTATAGCCATCTTTCATGAGAAACTCACGGCCCCGCATAACGCCAAACCGTGGCCGGACCTCATCGCGGAATTTCCACTGGATGTGATACAGGGTTTTGGGCAGCTCTTTGTAGGAACCGATATTGTTGCGCACAATATCGCAAATCAGTTCTTCATTGGTGGGGCCATACAGCATATCGCGGCCATGACGGTCGGTTATACGCAACATTTCCTTGCCGTAATCCTCATACCGCCCGCTTTCGCGCCAAAGATCAGCCGATTGCAAAGTGGGCATCAGCATCGGAATATGGCCGGCGCGTTGCTGTTCCTCATGCACGATAGTTTCGAGCCGGCGCAGGATTTTAAGCCCGAGCGGCAACCATGAATATATCCCTGCCGAGGACTGGCGGATCATGCCAGCGCGCAGCATCAATCGATGGCTGACAATCTGCGCCTCGGCTGGGTTTTCCTTCAGGGTTGGCATGAAATAGCGGGACAAACGCATAATATTGGCTCCAAAAACTGTGCTAAGTTTCGTTTACGACAACGCCACGAGGCCTGCAATCAAATGATTTGTGTATAAGCGAAAAAACCGTTGCAGAATCGCGGTTAACGGCGCTATAAGAATGCATAAGCTGCGCAGAAGATTGCCACGGGAGACCGTCAGGACAACCTCGCCGGCTTTGACAAATGGCCTTGTAATAATTGGCTCAAGTCTCAGGGAAATATTAAAAGCGGCCCATGCATCGGGCCGCTTTTTTCAATTTCTATAGGTCAGATTTGCGGTGCAATCAAACGAGGCTGCAAGGCTGCTTAGGCGTTTTTCAACCACCTCCCCCGCCAGTCCGGTTTCTGACAGGCACAGAGTAATTTCATCACCCACGCGCGAAATTTTGGTTTGTGCCAGTGTTGCGGCCAACACGCCCGAGACCATCGCACCCAACCGCATGGCTTTGCCTAATTTTTGCGCAGCCGCCGCTGTTGCATCATCCAGTAGCAGCAACGCTGGCTGGTTTTCCGCGCCCGAAGATTTGTACCGACTGCGGATCGCCAGCGCCAAAAACAGCCGCCCTTGGTGGTCAATACCGCCCATATTGGCACGGGTTACGGCCTCAAAGCTCATATCAGCGCGGTAATCAGGATGGCTGCGCCATGTAACATCATGCAACAGGCAGGCGGCATGCATCAAGCGAAGGAATGCTTTGTCGCGGTTTTGGTATAGCGGCAAAAGCCAGTTAAAAAGCGCATCACCAAAACCGGGGAACCGCGCATTGCCGGTCTCCATAAAGCGGCAAGCCTCAATCAGCGGGTCAAGGTTTCGGGTGGCTTCTGGCATTGCCTCAAACAACAAACCCTCACGAATACCATAGCTAGAGATCACGATCTCAGCCGGTTTTTGATGGTTGATAAGATGCACCATAACCTTGGCAGCCAGCGGCAGCAGTTTCAGCCGCGCCATGGATGTATCGGTATATTCTGCCAGTTCTTCAGCGCGGCGCCCCTCTGCCCAAATCGCGGTTTCCAGCATTTGTTCAGGGTGTAACAGATATTCGTGCAGCACCTTCAACGGGTAACCTTGGCGCGTCATGTCCAGCCGCGCGAGCGCACGCCACGAGCCACCCACCAAGAACAAACGCGCGGCTTTCTTTGGCATTTCCATCAACGCGATTTGTTGCGCGATATGTCCATCCAAATCCCCCGAAAAACTCTCGAGCTTTAGCGGCCCCAAGGGCGAGGTTTCGCAACGCCCAACGCTGCCGCTGCGCAATTCCGCCAGCTCCATTGACGCACCGCCAATATCGCAGACAAGCCCTTCGGCCTCTGGCCGGCCAAGCAATACCCCTTGGGCAGATAGCCGCGCTTCTTCTTTGCCGCTAGCCACATGCAGTGCCAGCCCCAGTTGGTCTTTTACCTCCGCCACAAATTCCGGCCCATCACTGGCCTCGCGCACAGCAGCAGTTGCCACAGATGCAATAGAATTCAGCCCCATATTGGCCAATAACGCCATAAACCGGCGCAAGGCCAGCATGGCGCGCCGTCGCCCGTCTGGGTTCAGAACGCCAGATTCTGCCATCCCCGCACCCAGTCCACACAGCACTTTTTCATTATAAAAATACGCCGGAGACCGCGATGACCCATCAAAAACCACCAGCCGCACGGAGTTTGACCCCACATCAATCACCGCCATACGATTTGCGTTGGGGTCAATCATGGGAATGCGTCAGGCGCGGCGCGTCTTTGGCGCCAACCGAACCACGCCCGGATAATGACGCGTTTTCCATAAAGAATTTATGGCAGGAAAATGCTTTTTCACCCGCATCATGGCGGATATATGCGCCGTCCGGTTGCAGCACCCAGCTTTGGGCCTGATCTGCCAGATTGGCCGCCATCACCTGATCAATAATCTGGGCATGGACGGTTTTGTTTTTAATCTGCACCAAGCTTTCCACCCGCCATTTCAAATTGCGCCCCATCCAGTCAGCGCTGGAAATATAGACCTTGGATTTACTGCTGGGCAACCCGTGCCCGTTGCCAAAACAACAAATGCGGGAATGCTCCAAAAACCGCCCTATCACGGATTTTACACGAATATTCTCCGACAATCCCGGCACGCCGGGCCGCAAGCCGCAAATGCCGCGAATGATCAGGTCAATTTGCACGCCGGCATTGCTGGCACGGTAAAGCG
The DNA here is from genome assembly GCA_964497195.1 of uncultured Rhodobacterales bacterium. Taxonomy (GTDB): domain Bacteria; phylum Pseudomonadota; class Alphaproteobacteria; order Rhodobacterales; family Rhodobacteraceae; genus UBA3077. The sequence continues at coordinate 15,966 of CAZCDC010000016.1, forward strand.
CGTCGATCACATCGACCTCAATCAATGAATTCAGCTTTACCCAAATAGCGGCGGGCTTTCCATTGGTGGCAAAACCGGCCTCGGCCTCGATGTTATCCAGCAAGGTTTGTTTAAGCGTTAGCGGCGAAATCGACAGATTTTCCAAAACCTCGGGCTGCGCATAACCCGATACATAATTAAATACCTTTGTGGCGTCGCGCCCCAAGGCTTTGTCACAGGTGAAAAGCGACAGGTCTGTATAAAAATTGGCTGTAATAGGATGGTAATTACCAGTGCCAAAATGGGTATAGGTCACCAGTTTATCATCCTCGCGCCGCACCACGGTGGAAATTTTGGCGTGGGTTTTCCAGTCAGTAAAGCCGTAAACCACCTGCGCCCCTGCGCGTTCCAAGGATCGCGACAAACGGATATTTGCAGCCTCGTCAAACCGTGCTTTCAGCTCAACAATTGCGGTCACAGATTTTCCCGCCTCAGCGGCTTCGCACAGGGCGGCGACAATCGGGCTGTCGCGGCTGGTGCGATACAGCGTTTGTTTTATTGCTAAAACATTGGGGTCAGCGGCGGCTTGTTTCAGGAATTGTACCACCGTGTCAAAGGTCTCATACGGATGATGCAGCAGCATATCTTTTTGTTTGATCGCCGCGAATATATCGCCTTGAAAATCCAACACCCGTTCGGGAACGCGCGGCGTAAAGGGTTTCCAGAGCAGGTCGGGGCGATCCTCAATCACCAGTTCCGTCAGCGCGGTCATGCCGATCAAACCATCAACCTCGATCACTTCGTCCAGTGTTACGCCGGTTTGCTGGATGATGGTCCGGCGCAGGCCCTCGGGTGCGTTTGCCGACATTTTCAGGCGAATAACGTGGCCCCGCTTACGGCGTTTTAGGGCGGTTTCGAATTCGCGCACAAGGTCCTCGGCCTCGTCCTCGACCTCCAGATCGCTATCGCGCAGAATACGAAACGCCAGATGACCCTGTAATTTATAGCCCGGAAAAAGCTGGCTGAAAAACATCTCCAGCAGGTTTTCCAGCGGCAAAAACCGGATGGTGCCATCGGGTAAATCGGCCATGCGGTGAAACCGTGGGATTTGCGCAGGGACAGGCAAAAGTGCCTCCAACTTTGGCTTATCAGCCTTGCGTTTCATGTGTAATGCCAGCGCAAAGCCCCCTGTCGGGATAAACGGAAACGGGTGGGCGGGGTCAATGGCAATGGGGGTGAGAATCGGAAAAACCTGCTCCAGAAAAACCTTTTCCAAAATAATCCGGTCATCCTCAGAGCAATCATTGGCACCAAGTATCAGGATTTTTTCTGCCGCCAGCTCATCTCGCAATTTTTGCCAACTGATTTGTTGGCGCAGCATCAGCGCGTGGCTGTCGATATTAATTGCCTTAACCTGTTCTGCCGCCGTTTGGCCATCATTACTTAACTTGGCTGCGCCTTGGCCCAACAATTGGCGCAAACCCGCGACGCGCACCGTATAAAATTCATCCAGATTAGTGGCCGAGATCGCCAGAAACCGCACCCGCTCCAACAGCGGAACATCGGGATTTTCGGATTCCTCCAATACCCGCCAATTAAACGACAACCACGACATTTCGCGGTTAAAAAACCGTTTTGGGTCGGTGATATTGATGGCTGGGAAATCACAAGCTGCATCGGCTGGGTTATTCAGAAAATCGGCGTTCATTGCTTGGCCAGAATTTGGGCGGCAAACCGCGCCGTTAGCGGGCGTTTGCTGGAAAATGCGGCTTGGTCAAGGGTTTCAACCAGCGTGATTGCCTCAGTATATGACCGCCCCATGCGTTTAACCAGAAAACTGATCAAATCGGGGCCAACATTAACCTGACGATCGGCAAACAGTTTAACCATGATCATGCTTAGCAAACTATCATCGGGCAATTCCAGATGTGTCACCTGGATGGCCAAAAGCCGCGAAACCAGATCCGGCAGCTCCAGCCTCCAACGGCTGGGAGGGGTTTGGCCGGTGATCAAAAGCGAGCGTTTGCTAGCGTTTAAGGCGTTATGCAGATGAAACAGTTGTTCCTGAGCGGCTGCGTTTCCAGCAATTTTATCTGCGCCCTCAACCACCACAGCGCGCGCGTCAGTCTGTGCATCGATGGCAGTTGCCTCAATGATTTCCGCGCCAGATTGCGCGGCCCAAACATGCGCCAGATGGGTTTTTCCAGACCCCGCAGGGCCAATCAGGGCTAATTTACCGTGGGGCCAGTTCTGCCAATCATCCAGTTGCTGTACCGCCAACGCATTACACTTTGCTACAAAAAAATCATCCCGGCCACGCGCCGAACGAAGGGGTAAAGGTAACAAAAGCTGCTCAGACGATTGGGTCATTCGTCTGGTGTTTGTGGTCCGCGATAAAGCGGGCCTTCCATATATTTTGCCATAAAAAATCGGCCTAAAACGCCAATACTGGCAGCCACAGGAACAGCAATCAGCATACCGGCAAACCCGAGCATCACCGCAAATGCCGAAAGCGAAAACATCAGCCAAACCGGGTGCAAGCCAACTGATCCGCCGACCAGCTTGGGGGTTAAAATATTGCCCTCTACTGCTTGGCCAACCAAAAATACCGCCGCCACAACTGCAATCCAGACCGGATTATCCCAAAACTGGAATATCGCCAGCCCGATCGACAACGCCCCGCCAACCAGCGAGCCGACATAGGGAATGAACGACAGCAGCCCCGCAATCAGCCCGACAATCAACCCGTATTGCAGGCCGATAACCATCAGCGCGATGGCGTAAAAACTGCCCAGAATAAAGCTAACCGTTAGTTGGCCGCGCACAAACCCAGCCAGAACTTTGTCAATATCGCGCGCCACTTGGCGGATTTCATCAAGGTGCTGGCGTGGCATCCAATTATCAATTGTGGCAACCATACGATCCCAATCAAGCAGTAAATAAAACGCCACCACAGGGGTAATCACCAGTATCAATACAAAATCAAACACCGCAAGCGAACCGCTGAGTACACCATTGATGAACACAACGCCTTTGTCTTTCAGCATACCCTCAAAGCTGGCGAGGGAACGGCGAATGCGGGAATCCTCAATGAATAATTCAGGAAATTTTTCGCCCAGCCATGCCTGAAGCTGGGCCACGTATTCTGGTGCCGATTGAAAAAGCCCGATAAATTGTTCGATAAGCAATGGCACCACAAGCAGCAGGGCAAACACCATAATCAGCAATGTTATCAAAGATATGATGATGGTCGCCATAGTGCGCGGCATGCCGATACGCTGCAACCGATCTGCCAGTGGATCAAGGAAATAGGCAATGGCGGCACCCGCAATAAACGGCAGCAATATACTGCTGAATTGCCAAAGCGCCAAAACCAGAACAATGCCAAAAATGCCCCAGTATTTCATCTGATTTCTAATACTCAGGTCCATATTATTTCCCTATACAAATTGTTCACGCAACAACCGCTCTTCTAGCCCGTGGCCGGGATCAAACAATAATTTATGTGTCACGCTTGGTTCCGAGCGGATTTCAACACGCAATACATCGCGCACTTCGGTGGAATCCGCCACAGCGGAAACCGGGCGTTTTACCGGCTCCAGCACGTCAATTTTAATAATTGCGTCCATCGGCAACAACGCACCCCGCCAACGCCGAGGCCGAAATGCCGCCACAGCCGTTAGCGCCAGAATGTTCGCATCAATCGGCAAAATCGGCCCATGTGCGGAATAGTTATAGGCGGTTGAACCCGCCGGCGTCGCCACCAGCGCCCCGTCACAGACCAATTCTTGCATGCGCACTTGGCCATTAATCGAAATCTGTAATTTGGCGGCTTGTGGGCCAGCACGCAGCAAAGATACCTCGTTGATCGCAAGTGCGGTATTGATGCTGCCATCCGCGCAGGTGGTTGTCATTTGCAGCGGATGGATTTCGGCGAGTTCAGCCGCGTTTATCCGCTCCAGCAAATTGCCCTCAGCATAATCATTCATCAAAAACCCGACAGTGCCCTGATGCATACCATAGACCGGAACCGCCAGTTTTTGGGTTTCGTGCAAGGTTGACAGCATAAATCCATCGCCGCCAAGCGGCAGGATCACGTCAGCTTCGGTGCTTTTTGATTGGCCATATAATGCCACTAGCCGTTTCAGCGCAGCCTGTGCGTTATCTGCCCTGCTGGCGGTAAAATGGATTTTGCGCATCGGCATTTGGTTTTTCCTGACCCTTTTAACCTATGTGGCAATCTTTGCGCCTCAACTCAAGCCCATTTAAATGTCGGGCCAATGGTCGCGCTGTTCGATTTTGGATTGCCATAACAACTCAATCCCCCCTAAAAGGGCGAAAATTTCATAGGAGTGCGCAACATGTCTACCGATTCCGGTTTTTTCACAGAAACACTAGCAACCCGCGACCCAGCCCTAAAAGCCGCCATCACCGGCGAGCTGAAACGTCAACGTGACGAAATTGAGCTGATTGCCTCGGAAAATATTGTTTCTGCGGCCGTGATGGAAGCGCAGGGTTCGGTGCTGACCAATAAATATGCCGAAGGCTATTCCGGTCGTCGGTATTATGGCGGGTGTGAACATGTTGATGTGGTTGAGGATCTGGCAATTGAGCGTGCTAAACAATTGTTTGGCTCGGAGTTTGTAAACGTACAGCCCCATTCCGGAAGCCAAGCCAACCAAGCTGTGTTTATGGCGCTGATCAAACCGGGCGATACTATTTTGGGCATGAATTTGGCATCCGGCGGGCATTTAACCCATGGTGCGCGGCCAAACCAGTCGGGCAAATGGTTTAATGCGGTGCAATACGGCGTGCGCAAACAAGACAATTTGCTGGATTATGACCAGATGCGCGCATTGGCGATTGAACACAAACCGGCACTGATTATCGCGGGTGGCTCAGCCATTCCACGCCAGATTGATTTTGCCAAATTCCGCGCAGTGGCCGATGAGGTTGGTGCGATTTTGATGGTTGATATGGCGCATTTCGCAGGCCTTGTGGCCACAGGCGCCCATCCTTCGCCGTTTCCTTATGCAGATGTCGCGACCACCACCACCCATAAAACCCTGCGCGGCCCACGCGGCGGCATGATTTTGACCAATAATGCTGACATTGCCAAAAAGGTTAATTCAGCGATATTTCCCGGCATTCAGGGCGGGCCGCTTATGCATGTGATTGCCGCCAAAGCTGTGGCCTTCGGTGAGGCCCTGCGGCCGGAATTCAAAACCTATATTGATGCGGTGGTGGCCAATGCAGATGCGCTGGCCAATACCCTGATCAAAGGCGGGCTGGATATTGTTTCGGGGGGCACCGATACACATCTTCTGCTGGTTGATCTGCGCCCCAAAAATGTCAAAGGCAACGAAACCGAGGCGGCGCTTGGCCGTGCCCAAATCACCTGTAACAAAAACGGTATTCCGTTTGATCCTGAAAAACCAAGCATCACATCGGGTATTCGTTTGGGGTCTCCGGCGGGCACAACACGGGGATTCGGTGTGGCCGAATTTAACCAAATCGGTGAGATGATTCTTGAGGTTGTTAATGGATTGGCCTCAAGCGGCGCAGAAGGAAATAGTGCGGTTGAGGCCGCTGTTGCGGCTAAGGCCCAGACATTATGCGACAAATTCCCTATGTACCCAAATCTGTAAACCACAACATATGGTGGGAAATCACAAATTTAAATCGATTTTCCACTATTTTAGTAACCTTCCGGTAATCATTCTAAGCGATACATTAAGCAGAGCAGTAACTTAGAACCGGAGGATAAAATGGGGCTTCAAGCACTCATCTTCGACGTAGATGGCACATTAGCTGAGACAGCTGACATCCATCGCGCCGCATTTAACCAAGTATTCGAGGAGTTTCACACCGGCTGGTGTTGGGACCGACAGACCTATAGCTATTTGATGAACATGATGGATGATTCAGAAATGTTGCGGGCATATAATGCCATGTCAGCCGCCAAAAATTTTCGCAAACCCGTCGGTTCTGGCATTTTGCAGAAAATGGCATTACGCAAAATACAGATATATCTGGCGATGTTAGCTTCGGGCGCTGCGTATTTACGTACAGGTATTGGCCGGCTGATTGACGAAGCCACGCGTGATAATATCGCAGTTGGTATTGTGACAAACCGGCCCCGGATTGAATTTGAAATGCTGGTCACAAATACCCTTGGGTTTGAAGCGTTAAACCTGTTTGACGCAGTATCCACTGCGGAAGATAATCAAACCGGCACAATTTGTGCATATGGGCAGGTTATAAATAATTTAGGAATTAACCCAATGAAATCGGTTGCAATTGATGATGCGGAAACCGGTATTCGTCGTGCAGCAACTGCAGGGCTGAACACGATTGCAACGCCGGGGGTTTACACCTCATCCGGGCGATTTGATGCGGCAGGTATCGTCGTCAGTGATTTGGGCAACCCCGCAAGACCGTATGATGTCATCCAAGGCTGCGCAGATGAACGTGGTTATGTGACAATCGGTTATCTATGCGGGCTTATTGGTGAAACTCAGGCAGCAGCCTAATTGCTTAGGCGGTCACGCACCCACACTTCGACACGGTGGTTAACAGCACGACCAAATACTGAATCATTACATGCTAACGGGGCAATTTCCCCAAAACCAGTTGCGACCATACTTATGTTTTGCGCCGATAGGCCCAGTTTTGCCTGCACCAGTTTCATTGCCCGATCCGCACGTTGCAATGCCAAGGTTGAATTGGCATCCGCATCGCCAAAAGAGGCGGTGAATCCTGCAAAAACGACTTCTTTGCCGGTGAGTTCCAAATCAGATAGATATTCAGCCAAACGCTCAATGCGATGAATGTTATCTGCATCAATCACCGGATTCCCGTCCAAAATTCGGAAGGTAGTCGATAGTCGTTGAGCGTCACGTAGTTGCAGCGCTAAACTCCGCAATTCGGAAAATGACGCATCCCCAAGATCATTTGATAATGCATTCGCCAATCGTTGCCCTTGGGATTCTATGGAAAGGCCAACAATATTTTGCCCAACAAAACCAGCGTCACTAACTGCCCGGTTCGCAGCATCTGATCTTACAAACTCAAGAAATCCATTCAACTGTTCCGCCCGGGATTCAGAATATCCGGCAATGTTTTGAGCTGATGAATAAAGATAAAGCTGCCGCGACAACGGGTATTCGCCGGTTTTGATATTGAATTCTGTTGGCAACATTGGAAAGCCGCATGTATCACGTAGCGCCAACGCCCGTGCATTGTTTTCAAACGCAAAACTTACGATACCAATGCCATATGGGTCTTGTGATACCATCTGGCTTATTTCTGAATCGCTGAAAAGAATTTCTGCAAAATCTGAATAATCGAATTGTTGTGGAGCCAAAACATTGAGGTGGAAATCGCTGGTAATACCAGCCTCCTCACCTCGCCGATACAGGTATATTGTTTGATCCGGCCCACCAAATTCTTGCCAATTTGTGGCTTGGCCAGAAAAAATCCTGGCGATTTCAGCAATTGACAGCGCCAAAACCGGATTATCCTGAGATACCACAATAATCATGCCGTCCAATGCAACAATAGTTTGGTTTTCTGATGTTGAAATATCACCTAAACCCACAGACAGAAACGCCTGAACTTCGGCTGGGCGAATGGCCCTGGACGACATTACGATTTCAGCAGAGCCATTGAGCAATGCGCCAAAAGCACTGTCCGCGCCGTTTGATTCAATCGAAATCTCAGCCACAGTTGTTTCTGAACTATCCTCAAACACATATTCGGTTCGATTGGTCGGCTGGTTTCCACCTGAAAGGATCACGACAGATTCCGTTAAGGAAAGGTCGTTTAACCGCGCGTATTCTGCCAGTAAATTTGGCATCAATTTTTGCCCGATTGTATTGGACCCGGCAATAGAAAACCCGACGTCTCCGGTAATAGAAAGCCCGTCATCTCCGGTAATTTCTGGGCATGTTTCGCCAATGCAAATCACATCACGTGCGTTAAGCGCTATGTCACCTAGGCGGGTCTTAATGAGGAAAAACTCACCATCATAAGAAACCAATTCTCCGTTAACCGAAACACTGCCATCGGTTGCTTGAAGGGTGATTTGTTGGGCAATGCCGGGAATCGCAATACTGGACACCGCAACAATGGCTGCTAATAACCTAAATACTTTTTCCACCACACACCCCTTAAACTAACTAAAGTGCAATTTTATTCTTAATATCACTTTGCACAGGCCAAACCCACGCAGAATACGAAGGTTAAATTTGACGTTAAGCTCCATTAATGGTGAAAATAAGACAGCGCCTAAGTATTTACGATATCCAGTACCATTTTCAAGTAAACATCACTGACAACATCCGCAGATAACCGCCCGGCATCGCGAAACCATGTGTTGATTCCGGTCAGCATCGCAATAATCCCAAACGTCGCTAGCTTTACATCTTTAACATGAAAAATACCTTGGCGCACACCTTTTGTTAACAATTGGTTAAGCAGGTTTTCGTATTCCTGCCTTTGTTGCGTTATTATTTTGAAATTTGGTTCGGAAAGGTTTCTCAGCTCCATATAAGCGATAAAAACCTCATCAAGACGTTGCATATGGAACTGAATATGAAAGCAGACAAAGGCGTTTAGCTGGCTTTGAGGATCACTCTCGTGCTTGAGGGTTTCAATCGCCCAGCTATCCAGAAGCTCTTGCATATGACTATGCATCAGATCAAACAAAAGCGATTGTTTATCAGGAGTATAAAGGTAAAGCGCGCCGGCCTGCACCCCAATTTCCGTCGCGATCTGGCGCATAGAAACCGCAGCATATCCGTGCTGGGCAAACAGCTTTGTACTTGCAATTCGCAATTTTCGCGCGGTTTCTTCGCCGCTTGATCCAGATTTCCGCGCCATTTCTGCCCCTTTGAATTTAGGGTAACTGAACAATTGTTCAATAGAAAGCAGAATTAGCTGTCAAACCGTTTCTTGACAAAGCTTCCGGGCGCGTCTTCGATTACACCTGTGACAGCGCCGGGTTTGCGTTGCGGGGTTTTTTTGCCTGAATTTTTCTTCAGCCACTTATCCCAATCCGGCCACCAGCTACCTGCGGTTTCATTTGCTGATTCCAGCCATTCTGGCAGGGTTTCAGCGGCCATATCTTTGGCTGTCCAATATTGATATTTCCCGGCGGCCTCAGGGTTTACCACCCCGGCAATATGGCCCGACCCCGCCAAAACAAACCGGACATCAGCGTTTTCCATCATTTTCGCCCCTAAATAAACCGAGGCCGCAGGCGCGATATGATCTTCTTTGGTGGCAACATGATAAACAGGGACATTTATATCCGACACCAGTATCGGCGTGTTTTTCACGCTCAAATCCCCTTGGGAAAAGGCGTTTTTGGTATAGAATGTCTCAAGATAAAAATGGTGTACTTTGGCGGGCATCGCGGTGCTATCGGAATTCCAATACAGCAAATCAAACGGAAACGGGTCTTTGCCGAGCATATAATTATTGACAATATACCCCCAGATCAGATCGCTGGAACGCAGCATATTAAAAGCGCTGGCCATGGTTTGGGCCGGCAAAAAACCCTTTTCCATTTGTTCATCCACCATTGCGATGGTTTTATCATCAACAAATACCTGCAATTCACCCGCATCGACAAAATCCATCAAGGCTGTGAAAAACGTTGCCGAGGCCACGCGTTTGTCACCCGTTTTGCCCAGATGCGCCAACAATGTGCCTGTCAATGTCCCGCCAATACAATATGATCCAAGATGTAATTGTGTCTGTTCCGTTTCGCGCAAGACCACATCCATTGCATCGGAAACCGCCTGTAAATAACTATCCCAGGTTTCGTCTTTTTGGGCTTCATCGGGGTTCACCCATGAGACAATAAAAACCGTATACCCCTGCCCCACCAGCCATTTCATCAATGATCTCGACGGGTTGAGATCCAGCACGTAATATTTATTAATCCATGGCGGAATAAACAAAAGCGGTTTTTCATAGACAGTTTTGGTGCTTGGTGCATATTGAATCAACTGCAACACGTTGTTTTGCCAGATGATTTTTCCCGGAGTGATGGCCATATCGCGGCCCACTTCAAACGCATCCATATCTGTTTGACGGATCAGCAATTCACCTTTGCCGCGCTCCATGTCCTCCAACATCATATTTAGGCCACGCACCAGATTTTCACCGTTGCTGCTGGCCGTGGCTTCCAGAACCTCGGGATTGAGCGCAAAGAAATTGGCCGGGTTCATCGATTCTGCAAATGTGCGGGTATAAAACGCAGCCTTTTTGCGGTCCGGCGCGTCCAGCCCGTCGATATTCTCAACTGTGTCCTGCATCCAGCCGGATGTCAGCAAATAGGATTGCTTCAAATGCTCAAAGATCGCGTTTTCGGACCAGTCTTTGTGGTTAAACCGACGACCCTCAGGTGGAAGGTCTGGCGTTGGCAGCTCTGGCTCGTTCCCCAGCATTTTTGCCATGGTATTTTGCCAAAGGGCCATCTGGTCTTGCCACAAATCCAGCGTTGCATCCGCCATTTCCTGTGGGTTTTCCTGAAATGCACGGGCCATTTCTGCCATCACGGGGGCAATATTCAGCGGGTCTGAATTGCCGGGTTTGTCGTTTTGCGGCTTATCCAGAAACAATTGCCAGATTTTGGCAGATGTCTCGGCGATTTTCGCCATATTATTGGCGGCTTCCTGCCCTTGCCCGGTCAGGCCGTCAAAATCAGAGTCATTGTCTTGCATTTGCCCAGCCTTGCTGCTTGCCCCGCGACCCGCGCCACGGTAAAACGATGGATATACCCGAAACGGGCAAGTTTAGGCGCAGTATACGTGAAAAAATTCTCTTTTCAAACAAAGTGTTTAGGCCTGTTTTGTGCTGTGGCATTATTATCAGCCTGTAGTCTGGACGCAGAGCTGGGCCAGTTCCGCGACAGCGTTCCACGGAAAATTGCGGGCTTAGAATGGCAATCTTTGGCACCGATTGGCGATTTTGCGCCCCAACGGGAATTTGTAATTATCCCCAACCCTGCATCATTGGCAGCGCGCGCGGCCAGCCTGCGCATACGGGCAAAATCGTTGTTAGGGCCGGTGCTGACACCCGCGCGCGAACGGGCAATGCTGGCAGCCTTGCGGCGTTATAATCAGGGTTGATCTTGACCTTGTCAGGCCTCATAAACCCCTAAAAACCGGAGCAAAAGCGTGACCACAGAACCATGGGATTTTGACCTGCAACAAGCCGCCACTCGGTATACGGTTGCGCAATTGCTGACCGAAGGCAAAGTGCCTGAAAAGGCTGAAATAATGCTAGAACTGTTTTTCATTCCGGTTGACGGGGCAGACGCAGATGCATTCCTCAAATCATTGAAAACATTCGGATATTCAGCGGAAACAGAGCAAGAAACGCTTGAAGGTGGCGGCACCCGAACCGCCATTCTTGTCACAGTTGAAAAAACCGAAATGTCGGCTGATAATATCTGGCTTCATGAAGAACGCACCACCAAACTCGCCTTAACCCGCGGCTATTCAGCTGATGGTTGGGGTTTTGTTGAACCATAAAGGATATCCCATGACCCACCCTTTAAGAATTGCGATTGCCGGTCTTGGAACCGTGGGCGCCGGCATTGTGAAAATGGTGCAAAAACATGATACATTGCTGACAGCACGGGCTGGACGGCAAATTGTGATTACGGCAGTTTCGGCCCGCTCACGCAGCAAGGATCGCGGTGTTGATCTGGCTGGGTATGCTTGGGAAGACGACCCTGTGAAACTGGCGCGACGTGATGATGTTGATCTAGTGATAGAGGTCATGGGCGGCGAAGATGGCCCCGCCAAGGCATGTGTAGAAACCGCATTGCAAAACGGTAAACATGTGGTGACAGCCAACAAAGCAATGCTGGCAATGCACGGGCAAGCCATGGCCGAAATGGCTGAAAACGCTGGTGTTGCATTACGTTACGAGGCCGCAGTGGCGGGCGGCATTCCAATTGTCAAAGCCCTGACCGAAGGGTTGGCGGGCAATGCTATTGAGCGTGTCATGGGTGTGATGAACGGCACCTGCAATTATATTTTGACGGTGATGGAAGCCACCGGCGCAGCATATAATGATGTGCTGAAAGACGCGCAAGCATTAGGATATGCCGAGGCAAACCCAACGGTGGATGTCGGCGGCATTGATGCGGCACATAAACTGGCGCTGCTATCATCCGTGGCCTTTGGCACCCGCGTTGATTTTGCCGGCGTTGCGATTGAGGGCATTGAGCGCGTATCGCTTGCGGATATCGAAAATGCCCGCGACATGGGATACCGCATCAAATTGCTGGGTGTTGCGCGCATGAATGATGACGGGCTTGAACAGCGTATGCAGCCTTGTCTGGTGCCCTCAGATTCACCTTTGGGCCAGTTGGAGGGTGTTAATAACATGGTGGTTGTTGACGGCGATTTCATCGGCCAGACGGTTTATCAAGGCCCCGGCGCCGGCGAAGGCCCCACTGCCAGCGCCATTATGGGAGATGTTCTGGACATCGCGCGCGGCTTGATTATTCCGGTATTTGGCCAACCGGCGTCGGGGCTGACAAAGCCGAACTCCTCCAGCAAGGGTTCTGACGCGGCGTATTATTTGCGTTTTTCCCTGCAAGACCAAGCAGGCACATTGGCAACATTGGCAAATATTTTGGGCAATCACGGGGTTTCAATAAACCGGATGCATCAATATGGCCATGACGGTGCGACTGCGCCATTGGTGATTGTCACGCACAAAACCAGTCGCCGCGATCTTGACATCGCATTGGCGGAGATCAGCGCATTATCGGCCAGTTTGGCCGCACCTGTAGCATTACGGATTGAGACGATATAAAACCGTCGAAAATCTCATATAGGAAATATTATGAAAAAACTTGCCCTAACCGCCACGCTTACCGCATTTACCAGCATTGCCAGCGCCCAGATGACCAGCGTTGACGCTGAGGTTGCTGCCAATTTGCAGCTTGCAATCACAACCAAAGGTTTTGCCTGTGCGCAGGTCGTCAATGTTGAGCCCGTCGGAAGCGCCGGTGCAAAAATCACCTGTGAGCTGGCTGAAGGCAGCGATGCAACAGGCAATTATCTGTTCTCTGTCACAGCGGACGGATTATCCATTACCGAAGAATAATTTAACTCAAATCGGGAAAGGCCCAAAATGCCCGACAATAAAATATATTCCGACCGGATGCTCTCGCTCGGTCTTGCACGTGTTTCCGAACAAGCCGCCATTGCCGCTGCCAAACTGATCGGGTCTGGCGATGAAAAAGCCGCTGATCAAGCCGCGGTGGATGCGATGCGCACCCAGCTGAACAAGCTCGACATAAGGGGCCGTGTGGTCATTGGCGAAGGCGAACGCGACGAAGCCCCGATGCTGTATATCGGCGAAGAAGTTGGCACCGGGGATGGCCCCGAAGTGGATATCGCGCTGGACCCTTTGGAAGGCACTACATTATGTGCCAAAGACATGCCGAATTCATTGGCGGTCATTGCCATGGGGCCACGCGGCTCAATGTTGTATGCACCTGATACCTATATGGAAAAGCTGGCGATTGGCCCGGGATACCCCACCGATATTGTCACATTTGACATGACCCCGAGCGAACGGGTTTTTGCGCTGGCCAAAGCCAAGAAATGCGCGCCAAGCGAAATTACGGTTTGTGTACTGGAACGCCCGCGCCACGAAGAAACCATCCGCGAGCTGCGCGAAGCAGGGGCGCGGATCAGCCTGATTACCGATGGGGATGTGGCCGGAATTATCCATTGCGCTGAATCCGAAAAAACCGGTATCGACATGTATATGGGGGCCGGTGGCGCACCCGAGGGTGTGTTGGCGGCGGCCGCCTTAAAATGTATGGGCGGGCAAATGTATGCCCAACTGATTTTTCGTAATGATGTTGAGCGCGCGCGTGCTGCAAAAACCGGTATTACCGATCTGAACAAAATTTATTCCTTGCATCAGCTGGTAACTGATGATGTGATATTCGCAGCAACCGGTGTGACCGACGGGTCCATTGTATCGGGCGCGCGCCGTGTTGGTGATGCGCTGGAAACCGAAACAATTCTGATGCGGTCACGCACCGGCTCTGTGCGGCGGTTATTCTATCGTCAGCGTAACCAATAAGGGGAATATAATGGTCCGGCGGATAGGGTTTGGTGGCGGCGAAAAGCCGAATCCGCGGGACGCGGAATTGCGGAAAAAATACCACCAAGTGGACGGCAACCATTCCGGTCGGGCACATCGGGTTACGGCCCAAGAACCCGCTCAGCCGCGCCCCGAATCAAGGGGAGAGTCAACGACCGAGCCGCAGGCCGATCCACAGCCGCGACCCACCGAAAAAACCAAACAAGTGACCGGCTGGCGGTTTATCCGGAATGTGATTATCGGATTCTGGGCGCTATCATTTGTCATGGGTTCTTTGGGGAAAGTCATTGATAGTCTCGTCACGGGCAGAAGTATGGGTGGCGGAAACTATATTATGCTTTTTATTAGCGTTATCATTATTTTTAAAGCATTTAAATTCATTCAAAAATATCTGTCGGGCCTAAATAACCAAAGCGATGAGTGAAATCTTTCTTGGTGTTTCAAATTCCTTGACCGGGCGAAAATGGATCGGGCCATCAGCAGATACAGACCGCTTGGCCGAGGCCATTTCCCAACAAACCAGCCTGCCCGATATGCTGGCGCGGGTATTGGCGGCGCGCGGCGTTGACCCTGCCGAGGCCGAGGCATATCTAGCCCCTTCCCTGCGGGATTTAATGCCAAACCCGTCTAGCTTTCTGGATATGGACAAAGCCGCAAAACGGCTGGTCGGGGCGGTAAACAACAACGAAAAAATCGCTATTTTTGCCGATTATGATGTTGATGGTGGCAGTTCGGCGGCGCTGATACTGGCATGGCTGGCCGCCATGGGCAAAACCGCAACGCTGTATGTGCCGGACCGTATATCCGAGGGCTATGGTCCCAATGAACCCGCCATGAAAAAACTGGGCGCTGCGCATGATTTGGTGATCTGTGTTGATTGCGGTGCGGTGTCGATTGAGCCAATTGAGGTTGCCAACGGGGCGGGTGCTGATGTTATTATTCTGGATCACCATCTGGGTGGCGAAGAATTGCCACCTGCCTTGGCTGTTGTTAACCCCAACCGTCAGGATGAAACCGGAGATTACCATTATCTGTGCGCGGCTGCGGTGGTGTTTTTAACACTGGTTGCGGCCAATCGTGTGCTGCGCGAGGCCGGAAAGCAGCAACCTGCGCTAATGCCGATGCTGGATCTGGTGGCGCTGGCCACGGTGGCCGATGTCGCGCCGCTTATCGGGTTTAACCGTGCCTTGGTGCGCCAAGGTTTAACCGTTTTGGCAGGCCGTCATCGCCCCGGGCTGATGGCGCTGGCTGATGTTGCAAAAATGAATACCGCGCCCAAGGCTTATCATCTGGGCTATCTTCTGGGGCCGCGCCTGAATGCTGGTGGGCGTGTGGGCCAAGCAGATTTGGGCGCAAGGCTGCTGGCGTGCCATGACCCGCACGAGGCCCGCGCCATGGCGGAAAAGCTGGATTTATTAAATATTGAACGCCGCGAAATAGAGGCCGCCGTGCAGGTTGCGGCAATGGAACAGGCAGAGGAACGCGGCGTTGATGGCGCGCTGGTTTGGGCGGCTGGTGCTGGCTGGCACCCCGGCGTTGTTGGTATTGTGGCGGCGCGGCTAAAGGAAAAATTCAACCGGCCAGCGATGGTGATCGGGGTTAATGCCGGCATTGGCAAAGGCTCTGGCCGTTCGGTTTCGGGTATTGATCTGGGGGCCTGTGTATCGGCGTTAAAACGCGATGATGTTTTGCTTTCGGGCGGTGGCCATAAAATGGCGGCGGGGCTTTCTGTGGCAGAAGATCGCATTGATGAAGCCATGGCTGGTCTGTCAAAAATGCTGGAAAAACAAGGGGCTGCAACGCTTGGCCCTGCTGATTTGCGCATTGACGGCATGTTGGGCAGCGGCGCCGCAACGGTTGATTTGCTGGAAATGCTGGAAAGCGCCGGGCCGTTTGGCGCGTCAGCCCCTGCGCCACGTTTTGTTATTCCCTCCGCCAATATCACCTTCGCCAAACGCGCCGGAGAATCGCATCTGCGCCTGACATTTGACAATGGTGGTGGCCGGTTGGATGCTATTGCGTTCCGAGCGTTTGAATCCGAGCTAGGCCCGGCCCTAAGCGCGCATAGTGGCGCAGCATTCCATTTGGCCGGGCGTCTTGAAATTGATGACTGGGGGGGGCGTCGCAAAGTAAAATTGCAACTGGAAGACGCGGCCCCCGCAGGGTAATGTGGCAAAAAGGCGGTATGATATGCAACGAATTCTTGTTTTAAACGGACCAAATTTGAACCTGCTTGGCACGCGCCAGCCAGAGACATACGGCAATACAACCCTTGCGGATGTTGAGGCGACTTGTGTTCAGGTCGCCGCAAAAATTAATGTGGAAACCACATTTCAGCAAAGCAACCACGAGGGTGTGCTGATCGACGCCATTCAAAATGCTGCCTCAGATTTTGACGGTATTATCATGAATGCAGGCGGGTTTACGCATACGTCTGTGGCGATCATGGACGCCATCGGATCGGTTGATACACCGGTTCTGGAACTACATGTCAGCAATATTCATCGCCGCGAAGAATTTCGCCATCATTCATACCTATCGAAGGTCTGCATCGGTATGATTTGCGGGCTTGGCGTCAACGGATATCCGCTGGCTGTTCGGGCGATGCGCGACTATTTGAAAGACCAAAAACCTGCCTGAAAATTTCTGGCATTTTGGTAATAATTCTGCTTGCATCCAACAGCCGCCGCGCATAAATAGACGCCACAGAGAGCGATGCGCCCTTCGTCTATCGGTTAGGACGTCAGGTTTTCAACCTGAAAAGAGGGGTTCGATTCCCCTAGGGCGTACCACTCT
>CAZCDC010000017.1:0-12792 GCA_964497195.1 uncultured Rhodobacterales bacterium
AATTAATTCCAACGATCTGAAATGCCGTCCAATACCTGTGCAGCACCAAAAGTACTGCTCGGGGCATTTGCGATACGGTTGAAATTCTCGTTTGGATCATACAATTCTATGCCCAGCTCAAGATTTTCGGGCGCAAGCAAACCCATCGCGGCCAATAAGCGATAGGCAGCAACATTTCTGCTGTGCAACGCGGAAATCAAATTTGTGCGGGCGTTCAGCAAATCCTGCTCCGCGTTCAATGTGTCCAGAACGGTACGCGCGCCCAGCTCTGCTTCCTGCGTTATCCCGTCAAACGCAAATTGCGATGCCTCGATTTGCAGCCGGCTGGCGGCAATGGATGCGTGCGCAATTTGCAGCTCAAACCAAGAGGCCGCAGTATTTTGACGAATAACCACACGGGTATTATTGGTTTCCGCCATGCGGCGCTCAACAATTGTGCCAGCTTGACGAATGGCGGATGATATCGCCCCACCAGAATATATCGGTATGGATGCGGACAGGCCAACGCTGGCAGTGTCATTCCATTCTTTGTCACCCAAAATGTTATTTGCATAACGGCCGCCAAATGATGCATTGGCTGAAACATTAGGCAAACGCGCGTTACGCGCACGGCGCATATCAATTGCGGCTGCGCGCTCTGCATGATGGGCGGCCCTCATCAACGGGTGGGTGCGTTGCGCAATTTCCTCAGCTGAGGCCAAACTGCCCGGTAAGCCCGAAATATTGGGCGGGCTGGAAAGATTAACCGGCGCCACACCAATAACTGCACGGTAAATTTCAGAACTAATCGCCAAAGCACCCCGCGCCGCGGCCAGATTGCTTTGGGCTGCCGCAAGCCGAGCTTGGGTTTGCGCCACATCTGTGCGCGTGACAGCCCCCACCGCAAAACGGTCCTCAGCGGCCTGAAGCTGTTGTTTTAACACACCTATATTATTGCGTGACAATGCCACAAATTGCAGATCCCGCCGCACATTCAAAAACGACGTGGCCGCATCAAGCATCACTGATTGTTCCGCACTGGAAAGACTGGCCTGCGCCGCCAAAACAGATTCGCGCGCCGATTCAACCGCATCACGTGACCGCCCGCCATCATAAATCGTCAGGCTGGCATTCAGCGCAATCGCATAGCTGTCGGTAATATTGCCTTCAAATGCTTGGGTTTGGGAAAAATTCGTACTGCCGGTCAACGCCAAAGACCCACGCCGCACTGCAAGCGCCTGCGCCACGGTTTCATCTGTGGTGCGCAAAGCTGCACGGTTAATCGCCAATGTCGGGTTGGTCTGATAGGCCAACCGCATTGCGTCCTGTAACGTATCAGCAAAAGACGGGATTCCAAAAAGGGCCGCCCCCGCCGCTAGGCATAGCATAAACTTCATCTGCATTGTTCTGCTCTCAAATATACTCGGTCTAGATCGCCGGATTACCCATCAGAATAGCAAGGTTTTTGGAATAAGCAAGTTTTAGTTTAAGAAAGCCGATTAAGCGAATGAAAATGCAGCAGTTTTTTCAAATCCCGGCAAAATCGGAGCCGTTGCATCGAACGCCCAGCGCCAATCTATGCCCGATTTTCCCTTGCGTCCAATCATGCATTGCCCCAATGCGCCGTGCATCATAATCGCCACAATTCGGCCGCCTATTTTTAACTGATCTGTCACAGCATCCGGCACAATTTCAACGCCGCCCTGTATAATTATTGCATCATAAGGGCCGTGCTGCGGCGCACCTTTGGCCAGTGCTGCCACTTGAATAATCGCATTATCAGCAGATTGTTCTGCCAAAATCCGCTCCGCCTCAGCGGCCAGTGTTTCATTTTCCTCAACTGCAATAACCGCCTCAGCCATATGGGCAATCAGCGCGCTGGAATACCCCAACCCAGCACCAATATCCAACACCAGATCATCAGGCTGAATATTCAATATATCCAACATCTTGGCCATGATACGGCTGTCCATGACAATTCGGTTTTGGCCCAGTAAAATATGGTCAGACGCATACGCAACCGCGCGCATGTTACGCGGTACAAATTCTTCGCGTGGCACGCTCAGCATTGCTTCGATCACAGGGTATAACGTCACATCCGAAGGGCGAACCTGACAGTCAACCATGGCAATACGGGCAGCGGTAAAGTCGATCATATCAATGCCTTTGAACAGGAACAGAATTTCATAAGTTTTGCCATATAAATGATACAGGGGCAACTGTCATGTTTTGATACTAACAGTGAATTCCCCTCATTTGCTTAACGGGCCTTTTGCCGTTCCGCTGTTGGCGACATGCCGTACCGCGCGCGGTAACATTTTGAATAATGCCCGTGGGAGCCAAAGCCAGAGGCCATGGCGATTTCAATAATCGACAATGTGGTTTGCAGCAGAATTCTGCGGCTATGTTCCACCCGTAAATTAACGTAATACTCTTTGGGCGACTTGCTAACGTATTTCTTAAAAATCCGTTGCAACTGGCGTTGAGTAATGCCGATCTGGCCTGAAATTTCGGGGAATGACAGCGGAAATTCGATGTTCTGCTGCATGATTTCCACCGCCTCACCCAGTTTGGCGGATTTTAATTTCAGGTCCAGCCGATTGGCAGAGCTTTGGGCATCAACAGGGCTGCGCACACGGTCTTGTTGAAAATTATACGCGATAGTTGCAGCAGCTTTTTCGCCGATTTCCTCCGCGACCATACTGACAAACAGATCAATCGCTGCGGTGCCACCCGCACAACTATACAGGCCTTTGTCAATTTCAAACACCTGATCTATCAGGTTAATATCGGGGAAAGCCTCTCGGAATGAGGCAGCGTTATCCTGATGAATAGTGCAGCGCCGCGCACCAATAAGCCCCGCATGGGCCAGCAAATATATTCCGGTACTGACAGAACAAACATTGGTGCCGTGGCGTTTCAAATTACGCAGCCATGACAGGGTTTTATCATCGCAAGATTTTTCAGGGTGATAACCCGCGCAAACAAACACCATATCAAGCTGGCCAATATCGGCAATGCTGGTGCTTTCACAAAGCGACAATCCGTTTGTGGTGCTAACCGGCCCACCTGTCAGGGTGACAACCTGCCAAGAATAAAGCGGCTTTTCCGAGAGCATATTGGCATTACGCAGCACCTCCACCGCGCTAAAAAACCCGAGCGGTGAAAAATCATCCGTGACAAAAAAACCAATGCGTTTTTGGGTTTTTACCCCTGGCAGCGGCACGCCATGTTTTGACAAATGCTCTGTCCAGACCATTTTATTCCTTTCGCCTGCGCAGCAATTTTCCAATAAAAAACGATGTGCGTGGAACGTATCTGTATTTGGTTCTGTTTTCGACCGTTGGTCGTATGGACATGCGCCACAGGCCAAATGCAACCAGAATTACGTGGGCGACGCTGATATAAACGAACAGGCTTGGCGGGCCAAAAACCTCGATCAGTAATGACGCGATCAACGGGCTGAAAATCGCGCCGATACCGTATAAAAACAACAGTGATGCGTTGACCTCTATCATATCTTCGGGGCTGGTGAAATCATTGGCATGTGCGGTGGAAACTGAAAATATCGGATATGTTGTCATCCCAAAAAGCAGCGCCAAAAGGAATATTCTTGAATGATCATTACTGTTTGCCAAAACCAACGCGCCGCACGCAACAATGCCCAAGACCGACAGCACAATCAGCACCCAGCGGCGGTCATACCGATCAGCCAGCCAACCCACAGGAAACAAAGCCAATGCGCCGCCAACCAGAATGCTGGCCAGAAACGTACCGATCTGGGCAGAGCTAAGCCCGATGCCTTGCCCATAGATTGGCCCCACCATGCGAAATGATGCGGTGGTTGCCCCCGCAACAATAACCCCCGCCGCCCCCAACGGGGAAACCTTGGCTGTATGAATGGGCCGTAATCGCGGCGCGGTTGGCGTGATGGGTTCAGATGTTTTGGTCAGCATCAAGGGCAGTAAACAGGCGCAACACAGGATCGCCAAAATATTATACGCCATATAGCTGGCAGGGGTCAGCGCCCCGATCATCAACTGCGCAGCAGATGAGGCAACAATATCCACCGTGCGATAACTGGCCATGACTTTGCCACGATTGGAGTTGGTTAATTTGGCCTGCATCCACGCCTCAACTACCGTGTAACACCCCGCAACACAAAGCCCTGTCATGATGCGCAGGATCATCCATGCTGTTGCATCTTGAAACATCGGGTGGGCCATGGCCCCGATGGCGCCAAACGCCGCAAATGCCGCAAAACTGCGCGAATGCCCAACCGAGCCCATAAGCCGTGGTGCCCACCAGCACCCCACAAAGAAACCAGCAAAATGCGATGACCCAAGCAGGCCAATTTGGGCATTGCTAAACCCCAAATATGCACCGGAAATAGCATCCAGCGGGCCGATGGAACCCGTGCTGAGTTGCAAGAGCGCAATCGACAGAAAAAGCGCTGCAAATGAAATCACTATACGCATGGGAATCCGCTTTGGGTTTTTTGGCACCTTTTTACACCATGGCAGGGGTGTGCGGGTTTGCAATATATTTTTGTTGCTAACCGAAAAAAACTTTGTTCAATTGCACCTTCATTATTTGAAAGCGTGGTGTGATTTTTCTTATTTTTACCCTCGATATTATCTTGCTGATAATTGCAGCACTGCATTTTCTGTGGGCACTGGGTATCTGGTGGCCAATCCGGGATCAGGCCCAGCTTGCGCGCACCATTGCCGGGGCCAAAGGCATTACAAAAATGCCGCCAAAGCTGGCCAGCCTTGCCGTGGCGATTGCTGTGATAATTGCCGCCGCGTGGCCATGGCTTTTGCCATATTTGCCACGCTGGTTTTATCTTTTGGGGCTTGCTGCTCTGGTTGCAGTTTTTACGGGTCGCGGCTTAGTCACCTATACCAAATTTTGGCGGCGCATTTGGCCAGAACAACCTTTTGCAACGCTGGATCGCAAATATTTCGGGCCGCTTTGTTTGTACCTTGGTATTGGTTTTATGGTTATCCTAATCGCCAGCTAGGCGATTAGGTCTCTGGGTCTGTTGGCTCAGGTTCCGGCGAGTCATTATATCCTGCCCAACCGTATTCGGTGCCCGTTTCAGGCAAGTCCGCCTCCTCAATGCCATCCAGCATAAATGCTTTTGATACAAAATTTGCAGTAACCGGAGCCGTAAGAAGCAAAAATATCGTGATCATCAGTTCATGGATCGACACCCGCCCCTCAGCCGCGTAGAAATAAATCATGGAGGCAATAAGCACCCCGCCAATGCCCAATGAGGTGGCTTTGGTTGGTGCATGAACCCGCTGCATTGTATCCGATAATTTCACCATGCCATAAGAACCAACCAAGCCAAATACCCCGCCTAAAACGATAAAAAATGAAATGATAATTTCTACAATCAGATGCATGTCAGCCCCCTATTCAATGATATCACCGCGCAAAATAAAGCGGCAATAAGCCACCGTGGATACAAAACCAACCATGGCAAACAGCATGGATGCCTCAAAATAAAGCTGCGTATTACCCAGAATGCCGATCAAGGTCAAAATGGCAATTATGTTGATCACCATGGTATCAAGCGCCAAAATACGATCAGCAATATGATTATTACGCGTCAACTGCCACAGGTTTAGCAACAGGCCAATCCCAAAAGATGTCAGCGCAAAATATAAAGCATATGTAATCATTTGAAAGCCTTCAGCAATCGCCGCTCATACCTGTTTTTGATCTCGTCAACCACAGCTTGCGGGTCTTCGGTATGCAGGCAATGCACCAAAAGACTGCGGCCATCCGCGGCCACCATTGTGGTTACGGTGCCGGGTGTCATGGTGATGGTTGCCGCCAAAACCGTGATTGCCTCAGCTGAGGTGAGGTCGAGCGGGATAGTCACCCAAACAGATTTTAAATCGGCATTTGGTATAAATAAAATAATACGCGCGACCTCGATATTTGCGATCACAATATCCCACAGCACCACCAGCATATATTCAACAATCATGGCAGGGTTGCGCAGGCTTGGCCGATTGGGCCAAAACGGTTCCGTTACAAACGGAATAAGAATGCCCAGCATTAACCCAAACAAGATAGAATTGAGCGAGGTTGACTGCGCAAGCATCATCCAGATCACGGCCAACATAACCGTAAGCAATGGATGCGGGAAAAGGCGGCGGATCATTTTGCCCCCAATACTGCGGAAATATATCCGCTTGGGTTAAATAATTGCTCGGACGTGGCTTGGGTATATTCAGTTAATGGTCCGGCAAAAACCGACAATAATATCAACCCGACCAACGGGACCATGGCCGCAGCAATAGGCAAGCTTGGCGCCGGCTCGGTTGTTTCTGATTCCGTTGTATTCCAAAAAATCATGCTGCCCGCCCGGGCAAAGCCAACCACCATAACCAGCGACGTTACCAGTATCACAGCCCAAATCCAGACCATTTGCGCGCTGGATTGCGCAGCATCAAGCACCAGCAATTTACCCAGAAACCCGCTTAACGGCGGCATACCTGCCATGGCAATAGCGGCCGTGAAAAATAACACAGCAATCAGGCCGTTTTGCGCCATCACCGGCGCAGGGGCCAGATGATCTTGGCCGCGCCGCGCCAGCACCAGATCAGCGATCAAAAACAATGCAGCGGCGGCAAAAGTGGAATGAATGATGTAATAAAGTGCCGCCGTTATCGCCGCAGGGGTCAACATCGAAATCGCAATCATGACGGCGCCCATTGAGGCCAGAACCGAGAATGCCGCCAGCGGCAATAACCGCTTGGCCCCCAGCACGCCGCTGGCGCCAATAATCAGCGTAATCAGCGCGGCGGGTAACAGCCAATCTGCGGCCATACTCCCCGTTGCAGCCACATCCGGCCCAAACAAAATCGTGAAAAACCGCAGGATCGCATATGCGCCAACCTTGGTCATGATTGAAAACAACGCCGCCACTGGTGCAGGCGCGTTTGAATAGGTTCCCGGCAGCCAGAATTGCACCGGAAACAGCGCCGCCTTGACCGCAAAAACGATCAGCAACAGCATGGCCGCAATCCGTATCAGCGCCACATCCTCCATCGGAAGTTCGCGCACTTTGACCGCCAGATCAGCGATGTTCAACGTGCCAGTCACCCCGTAAAGCGTACCAAGCGCAACCAGAAATAACGCCGACCCCGCAAGGTTCATCACCACATATTGCAAACCCGCACGCAGGCGCATTCCTCCGCCGCCAAAGATCATCAGGCCGTATGATGCAATCAGCAGCACCTCAAAGAACACAAACAGATTAAACGCATCGCCCGTCAAAAATGCCCCGCTAACGCCCATCAATTGAAACTGGAACAATGCGTGAAAATGCCGGCCTCTTTTATCCCAATCGCTTGATATCGCATAGAAAAGTACCACCAAAGCCAATGCCGACGTTATCAAAACCATCATTGCCGATAGACGATCCAACACCAGCACAATGCCAAATGGCGCGTCCCAATTGCCCAGCTTGTAAACCGAGATTTCACCACTGCTTGCGATAACAACCAGCCCAACCGAAATCATTACCAGCGCCACAGTTCCCGCCACCGAGAACACCCGCGACAGGGTCATATCATGGCGCATCACCCACGCGATAAACGGGGCCAACATGGCGGGCAGCAAAACCGGCGCTATGATCCAGTGGTTCATGTCGCGTCCCCGTCAATATCGATCGCATCATCACCGGTTTCCAGATAAGCACCAAGCGCAATCATTACCACCACAGCCGTCATGCCAAATGAAATCACAATCGCCGTTAGCACCAATGCCTGGGGCAGTGGGTCAGCATAATTTTGCATATTCGGGTCCAGAATGGGCGGTGCATTGATTGTCAAACGCCCCGCCGCAAACAGAAAGATATTGACCGCATAAGACAGTATGGCTGTGCCTAAAATTACCGGAAAAGCGCGCAAGCGCAGAATCAAATAGACCCCGGTGGCAGTCAGAACACCAATAGCGCTGGCGACAAGTATTTCCATCTATTTGGCCTCCGGTTCTTCGGTTGGGTCAAAATCCATGGCCTCGACATTAACCGTTTCACCGCCACGTCGTGCAATGCGTGAAAAGCTATAAAGCGTCAGCATTACTGCGCCCACAACGGTCAGGAATACTCCCAGATCAAACAAAGCTGCGGTGGCCACTTCGAATTTCTCAAGATAGGGCCACTCGATATAGCCAAACGCGCTGGTCAAAAATGGCCGGCCTGCCAGCAATGCCCCTGCCCCCGTGGCCGCAGCGATCAAAATGCCAAACCCGATCAAGGAATGATACTCAACCCGCTGGCGCTCCTGCGCCCAGGCAAAACCGCTGGCCATATATTGCATCAACAGCGCAATCGCGATGACCAAACCTGCAATAAACCCGCCGCCCGGCTGATTGTGCCCACGGAAAAATATAAATATCCCCACCATAATTGCCAACGGCATCATCACCCGCGTAACAACTACATTCATCATCGGATGGCGGTCATTTGATATTTTCTGATCATAGGTCCAAGTCGCCAAACGCTGTGAGGCTTTGCCAACCAGCAGCGCCTCCATCAAGCTAAAAATCAGTAATCCGGCAATGCCAAGAACAATGATTTCACCAAAGGTGTCATAGCCTCGGAAATCAACCAAAATGACGTTAACAACATTAGTGCCCCCGCCCCCGATATAGGAATTTGCCAGATGGAAATCGGAAATTGAGCTAAAATCGCGGGTCATAAATGCATAGGCAATCGCGGCAATACCGCCGCCCGCCGCCAATGCGATAAACCCGTCAAGAAACCGCCGCGACACGCTGCTTTCAACCGGGGTTGTACGTGGCAGAAAATTCAATGCCAGCAGCAGCAACATGATGGTCACTACCTCAACCGTGATTTGGGTCATCGCAAGATCTGGCGCCGAAAGATAGACAAAGCCCAGCGATATCGCGATGCCCATAACACCCAGCAATACCAACGCCAAGAACCGCGCGCGATGGTACATGACAACCGCAACACAGGCGACCACCAGCATCACCCAAGTAACTGCCGCTAAAAACGGAATCGGCAGCAATTCGCGGGTGCCGGCAACATTTGTACCGCCCTGATATGCCACGAATCCCAGCCCAACAGTAATGGTGATAAAAATCGCCAAATACCGGCTGATCGCCCCATTATGCAGCCCGTTGGCCAGCCAATCGGCCAGCCGCACCAGCGCGGCAATCACCCCGTCAAAAATTGCCTTGGCTTCGGGGCGTGGCGTTGCATCCCATAGCCGCGCCAATGGCTTTTGGATCATCAGCAATAATACACCACCAAATATGGCTATGCCACTTAGATAAAGCGCAGGTGTGACACCGTGCCAAATTTTAAGCTTATAATGCTCAAGTTGCATACCTGTCACGGCGTCAGTTGTCAGCGCCACCATTGGCCCCGCGAAAAACTGCGGGAAAATGCCAATCAGCACCGCAAACACCGCCAGTAATGCCGGCGCGGCATACAAACCAAACCCCGGATCATGGGGCGCAGCAGGGTAATCATCACGTTTTTTGCCGGCAAAAACATGCATGATGTAGCGAAATGAATATGCCACCGACAGCAGTGCGCCCAACGTCGCCAATGCTGGCACAATCCATGGGTTGCCCAGCCAATCGGTGCGCGCGGCCTCCTCCAACATCAGCTCTTTGGACAGGAATCCGTTTAAAAATGGCAATCCAGCCATCGAAAGCGCCGTAATCGTAGCAATGGTCGCGGTAATCGGCATAAACGCCGCCAAGCCACCCAATCGTTTTATATCGCGGGTATGCACCGCATGATCAATAATTCCCGCGCTCATGAACAATGCCGCTTTGAATACCACATGGTTAATGATGTGAAACACCGCCGCGAGCGCCGCCAAAGGCGTGCCAAAACCGATCAACATGGTGATCAGCCCCAGATGGCTAACCGTGGAAAACGCCAACAGCGACTTCAGATCATCCTTAAACAACGCAATTAGCGCGCCCAAAACCATGGTCACCAGCCCCGTGGTGGCGACAATATAAAACCACGCATCGGTGCCCGCCAATACTGGCCAGAACCGCAGCATCAGAAAAATGCCGGCCTTAACCATCGTTGCCGAATGCAAATAAGCCGAAACAGGGGTTGGCGCCGCCATCGCATGGGGCAGCCAAAAATGAAACGGGAATTGCGCGGATTTGGTAAACGCGCCCAGCAAGATCAGAATCAACGCTGGAATATACATTGGCGAGGCCTTGATTTCAGCGCCCATCGTCAAGATCACATCCAGATCATAACTGCCGGCAATATCGCCCAAGATCAGCATGCCGCCAATCATCGCCAACCCGCCAGCGCCGGTCACAGCCAGCGCCATACGCGCACCTTGTCGCCCCTCGGCTGTGTGTTTCCAATAGCCGATCAACAGGAATGACGAAAGGCTGGTCAGCTCCCAAAAGATCAGTAATAACAATATGTTATTGGACAGGACAATGCCTAGCATCGCGCCTTGAAACAGCAACAAATAGGTATAAAACTGCCCCATCGGATCACTGCGTGACAGATAAAACCGTGCATAAATGATAATCAGCAAGCCAATGCCAAGGATCATCAGGGCAAAAAGCAACCCCAACCCGTCCAGCATAAAACTGACATTAAGGCCCAGAATGGGCATCCATTCAATATCGGCGCGCAGCACCTCGCCCTGAAAAACTGCGGGTGCGTGGATCAGCAACATCACCAGCGCCAGCAGGGTTGCAAACCCGGCCGAAGACGCCGCCATATTGCGCCCCACGCGGATCATCAGCCCCGGCAACAAGGCCCCGATAAAGGGCATCGCAGCGATTAACGGCAATAAATTACTGGTGGTGCTCATCGATCTCCGCCCATGGGTTTGCTGCTGAATACCTTGTAAACCGAATCCCTGCCATTTGCCAATACATGCCGTAAAAATCGAAAGGATAAATTTTCAGAAATCGTAAAAATCCTTAAATATCAGTAGAATAACTGGGTTGATCGAAAACCGTTTCTCGCATAGGCTTAATAAAACATGCGCGGGAATTTTGACCGAACGCTGTATAACCCGGGAGATAGTATGTCTGAGTTACAAGTTGAAGGGGTCGCCCTTAAGAAACTTATCGCAATTTGCAAAAAAACTCCGCTTCCGTTTGGGTTTAACCCGAGCAGTAAAATTGAAGGCTGTTATTTGGCGATGCACCGCAAAAAAACCGCCATGGTTGTCGGTAAAGATGCCAAAGACGAAGGCCCCGGCCAGAAAGCCGCTTTTGGCACCTTGGAAGTCGATGGGAAAATGCTGATTTTGAAATGTGAGCGGGTGGTGCCAAGCCTTGCAAAAACGTTCAAAAAATATTTGATGCTGCAAAAAGTTATGCTGAATATCGAGGTGCGTGATGCCAGTGGCACCGTGCTCGAATCAGAAATTGACGAAAATTTACCCGATGATCCGGAAGTGACTGAAGCACCGACAAAACCAACGGTAGACAAAGCCGCGCTGGGACAACGCTTGGTGGCGTTGCGCAAAAAAATTGACGCGCTGAACCCGGCGCAAACAGAAAAACTCATGGTCCCCTATGGCAAAATTGTTGCCATGTTCAAAAAAGATCTTTTGGAGCAGTGCGCAAAAGGTGTGGATCAGGTTGAGGCAGCGTTGCCCAAGGCTGGCAAAATTGACCCAACACTGGCCAAGCTGGCAGCGCTTTATAAACAACTGGCCGCTCAGGCTAAAGAAATCCCGGATGATGCCAAACGTGGAAGTCTTGAAAAAGCACTGGCGCAGGCCGCAGGGCATATCAAAGCCCAAAAAGCCCCCGAAGCCACAGCGCTTTTGGTCAAAATCCGTGATGCGCTGAAAAAACTGCTTGGCGCACCGCCGCAGGGGGGCGCCCCGGGGTTTGAGGCCTGGACCAAAGCGCATACCGAACTGTCCGACAAAATAGACGCGGCGCTCAGCCAAGGCTTGGTGGCAGATGTCAACCTGTTGCGCCGCAACTGGAACTGGGCGGTCAGCACCGCTGCTGACAAAAAATTTGTTGATGCAATAAAACCCATTTCCGGCATTCGCAAAATGTTGCAAGCCGGCACCGCTGATGGAAAATCGGCATTTAACGCCGACATTCCCGCCGATGTAAAACCGTTTGCTGAATCGCGCGTCCGCTGGAGCTTTGCGCGCAGCAAAATGCACCTTGAGATGGACAAGTTGAAAGACATGATTTTGACAGCCGTTGCGGATGATCCGGATCTTAGCAGGGATGTCACTAAAAACATCGGCAATCTGACCAGTAATCTGGCGAATATCGACAGCCGGCTTGAAGATAAACTTGACCAGATTGTAAATGAAATCGCGGGCGATAAACGCGCGGGCTATCGCAGCGAGGCACAAAAGCTGATCGCTGAATACCGCACAGAACTGGCATCGGATTTCTTTCAGGATGTTGACCAAAACAGCGGTTTTGGCAATGTCGCGGTGTTGGCCACGGCGCAAACTGCGCTGGCTGCAATTGATACCGTTCTTCAATAATTCATTTACGCGGAAGTAGATTATGCCCGAACTCAGCACAAAACAAATCAAGTTTTTATCAAAGTACCTGCACGTTGTGCCCAAGGATTCCCGGTTCAAAAAACGCCATAAAAAACACGAGGACGCGCTGGAATATAACGATCTGGTCAAACAACATTTTGCCGCCTATGTGGCCCAAAAAGCCGAAGTTGACGCCTATATTGACGTGACAAAAGCCGCGTTGGAACAATTAACAGACATGCTGGGTGCCGTAAATTTGGAACGTGGCGGCGCGGAATTAAAGACCTTTCAACAAGAT
>CAZCDC010000017.1:12892-17141 GCA_964497195.1 uncultured Rhodobacterales bacterium
CTGATCTGGACGCTGATGAAAATACGGCCGAAACCACGCGCATATTATCAGCGCTGGATACCGCCCGAAAAGCCCCGATTGCTGACATGATCCGGGTAATCAAAGCCGCCGCCAAGGGCAAGATTGATGCCTTGGAGGATGGCGGAAATGTGGTAGCCATTCGCGAAAACGCACGCGCCGAAAAAATCACCGCAACGGTTGAAAAACTGACAGCGCAGATGGCCAAGCTTCAGGAAACCATCGAAGATTTACACACCAAACAAGCTGAGGCCACCGGATTTAAGGAAAAACAGAGCCTGACAGCAGATTACAAAGCAGCGGTGGCGCAGCTCGAATCGATGCAGGAATATGAACGGCAATTGGCGGCCTATGATGACAGCCTCGCGCTGCGGGTTGAGCGGATTTCGCGTGGCGCTGAGGAAAATGCAAAAGGCCTGTCCATGGTTGATGATGTGGATACATATATTCTGGCCGCTGGCGCGGAAATCACGCCGCATGATGATAAATACCTAGATGTATTGTTGGGCGGGCTTTCAGAAAGTGGTGATCAAGTCGACGGCAGATACGATAATTTGCTGGCGCAATGCACCCGTGCATCAACCCGCGTGTCGGTCAATGTCAAACTTTTCCCCGGCGAAACAGAATTGACCGATATCAGCGCCACCCAGTTTGCGACCCTAACCAGCATGCTAGAAGCAGCCAAAGACGTGGCGACCGCTGGCAAAGACCTGTTTGAAGACGCACGCAATGAAAAAAATATCCCGACCCAGGCACAAAAGGTAAAAGACGCCAGCAGCCTGCTTGGCAAAGCCAAATTTATGTTTGATGAAGCGGAAAAGCTGTTTTATGTGTTTAATGCAACAAACAAATTCCCGTTGCCCGAAGCGCCCGAAGCCCCGATTAGCGATGAAGATCGCATTGAAAAAATGTTCACATCTGCGGGTGTTGAACTTGACCGTTTCTGGGGTATTGGCGGCGATGAAAATGATACGCTACGTGGCATGCTTAACGCGGCGCGCGCAGATTTTACGCAAAGTTTGGCTGGCGTTGTGCCACAAGATTTTTCCAACACCGAAACCCTGTTGGAGGCCTTTACCAAAGCACTGGCCACCGCGCGCAAAGCGTTCACGCCATCGCCTCAAGCCGCCGAAGCCAAGCAAAATGCCAGCAATGCGCGTGATGCAATGGTTGACGAAATGCTGGCACTATACACAACAAAACAACGCCAAGAAGCCGAAATTGGCGGTATTCCACTGGATCACCTGCTGGTTGTTACGCGCAATGGCAAAACCGAATATCATGAAATTATGACCAAAGGCGAAGGCGACGAGATCAACCGGCGTGATGATAAACATATCCCGCGCGGCGCCATTAACCTGATGCTTGAAAAGGCCACCATGCTGGAATTGCTGGCCCAAAGCGAGGCGCCCGACAGTGCTGATGCCATCAACAAAGCAGTTGAGGAAAGCACTGCCTTTTTGGAAGCGATAAAAACAGGCGGGCCGATTTTTGATGATATCGCCAAGCAAATCAAGGCTTGCAACAAGCTGCTCGGGGCGTCCACGTTAACCAAATGGGTGCCGGCCAATTTGCATGTGGTCAAAGCCAATTTTGATACATTCAAAGAAGAATACGCGACCAAACACCTGCCCGAAAAAGCCAAAATAGTTGTCGATGAATTTTTAGTGACCATCGCTGCGCTTATCGCAGAATCTGACGCGCTACGCGATGCATATGCAATTGCCGACAAAATCATGGTGCAGGTCGAAAAAGATTTCAACAACACCAAAGGCGCTGCACAGTCAAATTTGGCAACCAAGCTGGCTGAAATAATTGCAGCAGGGCCAGGCGCGCTTAGCGGCGATTACGCCCCAACACCCGCTGAGGAAGCCGAAGTGGCATTGCTGTTGGCAAATATGAAAAACAGCCTTGAGGATTTGAAAGATTTGGGTGGCAAACCCAGCGCGGATGGCCCGCTGAAACAGCGCATTAAATCTGCCCGTCAAACCATGGATACCAAATCGACCTCCGGCATTGAGCAAGGCAAATCCCAAGCCGAAGCTATTCGGGATGAAATGGCCGCAGAAATCACCAGCCTCGACCCAGCCAACGGGCTGCAATATTTGAAAGACCTTGCCGCATTTTTGAAAACCCAAAGCGAGGCCGCGGTTGAGACCAAAGAGCTGGAAACAAAACGGCTGGAAGCAAAGCAGGCGGTTAAGGAACAGCTTGAGAGGGCCTCAAGTACTCTCAAATATCTCGTCAAAGGAAACGCAGTTATTTATAAAGAATACAGCACGATTTATGACGCCTTGAAAACCCAATACAAAACCGCTGGCAGTACCTTCAAAAGCGATGGCAACGCCAAGGCGGCCATTGACGAATACAAGAACACTTTGGCCAATGTTAAAAAGCTTCGCCAAGACATGCGGAATTCGCCAGATAGTGACCCAAGCGACGGGGAATACGTCAATTTTGCCGGGTTCCAAGAGGTGCTGGATGACCGCATAAAAAGCGTTCGCCGTGGTGCAAAAAACGCAGCGTTGGACCTAAAAGCCAAGGCCGCAGACGAGACCGAA
This sequence comes from uncultured Rhodobacterales bacterium, assembly GCA_964497195.1. Taxonomy (GTDB): domain Bacteria; phylum Pseudomonadota; class Alphaproteobacteria; order Rhodobacterales; family Rhodobacteraceae; genus UBA3077. The sequence goes on from CAZCDC010000017.1 coordinate 15,472, forward strand.
CAAGACGTTATTGATGCGGCAAAAGGCGCTTTGGAAACGCTAAAACTCGCGGTTAGCGAAGATATTACAAAACTGGTTAAACTCAAAACCACCCTTCAGGGCCTGGCGGATACCGCGGTTGAAACAGTTGACAAAGCAGCACAAAAGAAATTGCTGGCGGTGGTGCGCGAAAAGGCTTTGGCTGACGTTAGGCGCATTTACAATGACACCGAAAATCACCCTGCCCTAAAGGTTTATCGCGACAATCCATTTGTCAAAGACACCGCGTGGCCGGGACTTGCGGCATATATTCATGAACTAGATGTGCAGGTCTTGAAAACCCTGCAACCTCGATAGCTTAAGGAGGAGCAGATGGCTCTTACGGATTACGAAAAAGACTGGGTTAGCTATGTTTCGGGTAAAAAAATCAACGCCCAATCAGTGGCGGACGAAGCCACACGAAACGCGGCCAAAGACAGCTTTTTAACCGATGTGGTTTTGGGACAGCTTGATAATGTGCGTGCGGAAATTGATGCCGCTCAAGAAATTATCATCACCCGCACAGAGGATGCAAATTTCATCACAGCCGCGTGGCGCACAATCACCAATTCATCGGCTGAAACCACATCCGATATGAAATGGCGGGCGGATGATTCTGACACCAACAAAGGCCTGCTGACCAATTATGAACTGCGCTCCGACGTTGAACTTGACACCATCGCCGATATTGACGAGCGCACCAAAGAGATTCCAAAAGAAGATATTGACGCGCTAACCCAATCGTTTGAACGCATCAAAGAGCTTGAAAAAGCCATGAAAATGCAATTTGATGATAACGGCGAACGGCTGTTTTCCGACGAGGATATCCGCAATGAATTATGGACACCCTTGGTGCGTTCCGGCCTAATCCCCGATAATATCGTCCCCGATGCCTATAGCGAACAAGCGATTGCCTTTAAGGGCGCGCAGGAACTGTATGCAGAAAAGCTGGAGGCCTTTACCGCCACCCATAAAAGCAGCACGGAAAACTGGAAAAAGGGTTTTAAAATCGCCAAGGCCTCAGCAACCGTTTTGGGGTCGATTGTTTCCAATTCCGTGACCATCGGCAATGCAACCAGTGTGGCAGATGCCAATCAAGACATCAAAACCATGCAAGAAGAAGATGTGGTGCTGAAGGACGAAAGGGGTAACCTGCCGGACCCTGACCCATCGGGGCGCCGCGCCGAAATCGACGTAAAGCTGGGCGAAAACAAAACCGATATCGATGCCAAAAAAGTTGATGTCATCAAACTGAATAACCAGGCCAAATATATTGATCTGGGCACCACAATTCTGGTCGGCAGTTTGGGTGTTGGTGAAATGATCCATGATCATATCACTTCGGACAAGGATGGCGACAATGTCGCAAAATGGGCGGCCACCATTGAAAAAGGCATAACGCTGGCGCAGGGAATGGCCGTTAAGACAGTCGAGATGGGCATCAAGGCCAACTCCAGCACGGGGGGCAAGGCTGAGATCAACATGATCAAAGGCGTGACCTGCGCCATGACAGCCGCCTTTGCTGGCGTGAAAATCATTCCGAAAATTGTGATAGCTACGCGTGAAGCAGACCCCGATAAAATGAACAAAATAATCGCTGGTATTATTGGGGATGTTGCGGATGCGGTGGCCAGCAGTATTACGGCCTATTC
>CAZCDC010000017.1:17241-22498 GCA_964497195.1 uncultured Rhodobacterales bacterium
GAAGAAAAAGCCAAAGAACAGCTGAAAACCCTGCTTCACAGCGAAGAAGGCGCACAGGCCATCATGGACGACGCTGAGGCCTCAATCGTTGGCTTTGAGAAAATGTATCAGGAGGCCTATCCGGATAGCGATATCACCAACCGTGATCCAGAGGTAATTTTGCGCGCCCAAGAAGCCATCGACCGTGCCATGGCCAACACCAATGCCTTGCGCCAAAAAGTGGCGCTGGTAAACGGTATTTCCGGCGGCGCGGTTGGTATTCTTGCCGCGCTTGTGCCAGGCACCGGCGCGGTTGTGGCTGTCCAAAAAGTTCTGGCAGATATCTATGCGCTACAAAAATGTGTTGAGGTCCATAATGCTTGGGTCAAAAGCATGGAGCTAACCATGTTAAGCCAAGGCGGCAGCAGCGCTGCCATCCAAAACATTCTGGAAAATGCAACCATCCATTTGGCCAAGGCCTCCATTGATCTGATATTACATACGCTTAAGGCGGGTGCTGAAATTGCCAAAACCTTTGATCCAACCGGCGCCAGCGCCATTACCTCTGCCAGTGCCAGCATGGCCAGCGCGGTGGTTGATTTTGGTTTTGAGATGCAAAAAGAAGCCGCGATTGTTATCGGTTGGAATGCTTATAAAAAGGCCCGCGCTAACCCTGCTGACCGCAAAGCAGCCCGCAAGGCGTTGCGGCTCAACAGTACTTTGGCCAAATGTTGTATCGCTTATGGCGCGTCAATTATGAATGATACCGCGGCAAAACAGGCGATAAAGGCCACCGGCCTATCAATTGCGGCAATGCAGGATAACAAAGATATCTGCGTGCGTTTGATCAGTTATCTGGAAAACGAGCTGGCCGACGACCCAGTCGTGCTGATGGTGGATTACCAAAAAGGCGTCAAATGGATGCCCGGAACCCCGTCGCTTGATCTGATGGTTTGGACCTCGTTCAAGGCGGCATGTAACAAAACCGCGCAGCCTGCATTGGCTGATGTATGCCTGAAAACACCCGCGATTGACCGGCTTTTGTCATTGCTTGCCGGCACTGATCTTTGGACCAAGCCTGAGGAATTTGAAGATGCAAAAGAGCGCAAAGCCACGGACGACGAAAATGTGCGTTCTGGAATTGAACGGCCCGATCAAAATGAAATGACATCAAAAGCCAACGAAATGGCAGCGGAATTGCGGAAATCCAGCGATTATCTGGACCGGCTGAACAGCGCATTCAGCGCCTATCACCCACTACAAGCAGGTGACGGCGGTAAAATCCATGACGAAATGGAACCGGTTGCCAAAACTTTTGCCACATTGGCGCGTGCAGGTAAAAAGGTGTCTGACGCAAATTTGGCAATCCTGCTGGCCTATCCGGTTATTGCCAGCACACCAAAAGTGGTGCCAACGCCTTAACCAGCCGAGACACCCGCCTGAGCAAATGTTGCCATGCCGGAATGGCAGGCCAACGCAGCTTTGACGATATTAATCGCCAAGGCAGCGCCTGTCCCTTCGCCAAGCCGCATATTAAGCAGCAATAACGGGTCTTTACCCAGTTCGCCTAACAAATTTCCATGGGCTGCCTCTGCTGATACGTGCCCGGCAAGGCAATGATCAAGTGCACCGCTTTGCGCTGAATCCAATACGGCCGCCGCCGCAGTGCAGATAAATCCGTCCAGAATAACCGGAATACGTTCCATGCGTGCGCGGACTATTGCCCCTGCCATTGCCGCCAATTCGCGCCCGCCCAAACAGCGCAATACCTGCATAGGGTCAGCCAGAATATCGCCGTGCAGCGCAATGCCCCGCGATACCACATCAGCCTTTTGGGCCAAACCTGCATCGTCAACACCGGTGCCACGGCCAACCCAGTCTTCGGCCTCACCGCCGTATAATGCTGCGCAAATCGCCGCAGCGCTGGTGGTGTTGCCAATACCCATTTCGCCGGTGATCAATAAATCAGCCGATGGATCAACCGCATTCCAGCCCGTTGCCAGCGCGGAAACCAGTTCAGATTCAGACATTGCCGCAGCGATGGTAAAATCCTGTGTTGGTTTTTCCAAATCCAGCGCGTGTACCGACAATTTCGCCCCAGCAACAGCACAAAGCTGGTTAATCGCCGCGCCGCCTTGCTCAAAATTCTGCACCATTTGCGCGGTGACCTCAGCAGGAAAAGCCGAAATACCTTGCGCAACAATCCCGTGATTCCCGGCAAAAACCAACGCTTGTGGAGCAGTGATCCGGGTATTAAATTCAGCGCGCCAACTGGCATACCAAATCGCAATATCCTCCAACTGCCCTAATGCGCCGGGTGGTTTTGTAAGAATTGCATTGCGTGCAATCGAAGCGCATTTTGCAGCTATGTTCGCATCAGGCATAGCCGTTAGAATTGTCTTGAATTCATCCAGCGAGGAAAAAACAGTTGTGGGCATTACATTGCTTTCGTAAAGATATCTGCGCATTCTAAAACACAAATCCAATCCGTGTTGAACCAAAATCGAAACAAATATCCAAATGAGCGACCAAAACAAACCATTTGAATTACATGATATTCTTGCAGCGTTTAGCTTGCTTAGCCGCATACCCGTGCCAGTTGATCATAACCGCGCAGGCGAACGCGCGGCAAATGCAGCGTGGGCGTACCCGTTAGTGGGGCTTGCCTTGGGGTTTGGCGTTGGTATTTTGGCAATGTTTATTGGCTGGCTCGGCCTGCCAAACGGTATGGTCTCTGCTGTTGTTTTGCTGGCGCTAGTTATGGCCACCGGCGCCATGCACGAAGACGGATTGGCCGATTTCGCTGATGGAATATGGGGCGGAAACACACCGGAACGTCGCCTTGAAATCATGAAGGACAGCCGAATTGGCGCATATGGCGCCTTGGCGCTGATCATATTTCTGCTCGCGCGGCATTCGGGAATCTCCACGCTTTCGGGCTGGGATTTGCCGTTAACGCTTGCGGCTATTGGTGCTGCATCCCGCGGCCTGATGGTTGGGGTAATGTTTATGCTTGATCCCGCCAAACCCAAAGGCCTGTCCGCCAGTATTGGTCAACCCGGCGCGCAAACCACACTCATCGCGCTGGCCATTGGCGGGGCTGCATGTGTTCTGCTAACGGGGTTCAGCGGTCTGGTGCTATTTGCTGCAATGGCTTTGGCTGTGATGGCCATAGGTGCCATCGCCGCCAAAAAACTTGGCGGCCAAACTGGCGATGTATTGGGCATGGCGCAACAAGCTGCGGAACTCATCGGATTAGCCGCAGCGATTACCCTGCTCTAAAGCCACCCCTGCCGATCTGTCAGGATTGTACAGGGGTGGCGTTTTTCCGATAAAATCAGGTCGTAGGTTCAACCGGAACCGGAACAACCCTGCTGTCCAAAACATCACTAATTTTGGTTTGCGCCACATCTTCGCCTTCGCCGTCCACGGCTGCGACTTCGCGGGTTAATCGCTCCAATGCTGCTTCATAAAGCTGGCGTTCGGAATAGGATTGTTCGCGCTGGTCATCATTGCGGTGCAAATCTCGCACAACTTCGGCAATCGAAATCAAATCGCCCGAGTTGATTTTTTGTTCATATTCTTGCGCCCGACGTGACCACATGGCGCGTTTTACCCGCGCGCGGCCTTTTAGGGTTTTCATGGCTTTGGCCACCTCAACAGGTTCGGCCAACCCGCGCATCCCCACCAGCAACGCTTTTACGGTTGGCACCCGCAGGGTCATTTTTTCTTTTTCAAAAGCAATGACAAACATCTCCAGCACTTCTTCACCCACAGTTTGGGTATCGATACTGGTGATTTTGCCAACCCCGTGTGACGGATAGACAACAAACTGGTTTATCGCAAAATCGAGTTGTTTTTTGGCTTTGCTCATTCTTTTTCCCTTATCCCGACAAAAACGCGCAAATGGCTATTCACTGCCAATCGCGCTGTTTGGGTAATATCAATATTCCGAAGACTGCTCTCGGAAGTGCCTCATAATTTGGTTTCTCTAATAACCATATCACAAAATGGGGTCAATTAGAACCGGATCAACCCCTTATCCACGCGATTTTCGACTAAAATTTGACGATTTAGCAACAATTTTCCAAAAATTCATACAATTTCGAATCGCTCAGCCACCAGTCCCGGGTTTCTCACTGAAATATTTTTCCAGTTTGCCTTCTTCGCCATCATGTTTATCCGCATCGGGCGGCGGGTCTTTTTGGGTAATAATCACCGGCCACAATTCGGAATATTTGCGATTAAATTCAACCCATTTCTCGGCATCCGGCTCGGTATCGGGGCGAATGGCATCGACGGGGCATTCGGGTTCACAAACGCCACAATCAATGCATTCGTCGGGGTGAATAACCAACATGTTTTCACCCTCATAAAAACAATCAACAGGGCATACTTCTACGCAGTCGGTAAATTTGCAGGCGATGCAGGCATCATTGACGATATAGGTCATTGGGTTCCTCGAATCTCGGTCATGCTGTTATTAGGCTTCGAATTTGGCAGTTTCAAGACCCGATGCGGCGGATCGCATCCATGGCACGACGATCTTTCTTGGTAGGTCGTGCGCCGCCACGCTCAATATACGGTTTTGGGCCGGTTTCACTGGGGTCAGGCTTGGGCGCGAGATCACTATAAAGTGCTTGCGCCTCGGATGCCGGACCACGCCGCACACCCAACGCCACAATCTCGATAATCCGCACTTCGTCACCTTGCGGAAACGTCAAACCGTCACCAATTTTAATAGCCGTCGCTGGCTTGGTTACCCGTTGCGCGTTCACCCGAACCCGCCCCAGACTAACCATTTTGGCCGCCAGCGTGCGGGTTTTGAAAAACCGCGCCTGCCACAGCCATTTATCCAGCCGCAGAGTTAAGTTTTCGCTCAATCCTTGGCCTTAAGCGCAGCCAAAGCCGCAAACGGGTTGTCCGGATCAAAGGGTTTGTCTTTTGAAGGTACCCGCGCGGAATGCGTTTTATTGCGGCTTTGCGGCTTAGGCTTGCCACCCTTACGCGGCTTTTGCCCCCGAGGTTTTTGATCCCGTCCAGCATTTGGCCGTTTTGGCGGCACCCAGCGAAACGTATAAAATACCTCAACCTCTGGCGCTGCGGGTTCTGCGGCCTCGGCAGGTTTTTCTTCGGTTGTTTCAGCCGGTTTCCCAGCTTCAGCATCATTAGGTTTTTCAGCCTCAACAGGCTTCTCTGCCACAGCCTTTACCTTGTCGCGCTCGCCCCGCTCACCGGCATATCCCAACCCTTCCATAAGGTTGGCAAATTGTTCCAG
>CAZCDC010000017.1:22598-32065 GCA_964497195.1 uncultured Rhodobacterales bacterium
TGTTGGAAAATCGTAAATTGCCCAAAGCGCAGCCCGTGTTTGCGCAACGTGCCGCGCGCGTCTTGGTCCAGTGCTTTGATGTCTGCTGCGATCTCGCTACGCGGTATCACACCCAGATTTTCAACAATCTGAAACGCTACACCCTTGGCCATGCCCTCCAGCATTTCATCGTTTTTCATCGCCAAAAGCGGTTCAAACTGGGCTGTGATTTTGCGATCAATCCAGTGCGCCAAACGACGGCGAACTTTTTCCGCCACCTCTGCGCCTGCTTCTTCGTCCACAAACGGCTCAACAATCGGTGACAGCGCATCCGCACCCGCAACCAGTTTGCCCACCGCATAGGAACCCCACATCAGCCCGCCTTGCTGGGTGACATCAAATTCAGCGTCCGGCGCGTTATACATTTTGTCTGATCGAAGGTTGAAAACCGGCTGCAATGCTGCCAAACCAGCAGCGCGCAAGGTCTTGGCCTCGTCCGCACTGGCCTTGGGATCAAGTAAAAATCGGAAACCTTCAAGTTTCCCGATAAACTGGTCTTCGACGGTGACATCACCGTTTTCATTCACATGAGCCAAAAGGCTTTCCTCCTGCTTTAACCGCCGCATCAAAACACTGGTGCGCCGGTCAACAAATCTTTGGGTCAGACGTTCATGCAAAGCATCCGACAATCTATCTTCTACAGCACGGGTTGCACCCCGCCAATGGTTTGCATCCGCAACCCAGCCGTTTCGCTGCGCAACGTAAGTCCATGTGCGGATAAAAGCCAGCCGTTTTGACAATGTATCAATGTCGCCGTCGCTTTTATCAATACCGTGTATCTGTTTTGCCAGCCAAGCATCCGGAATAACGCCACTTTTGCCCTGCAAATAGGCAAAAATCTGCTGAACCAGCCCCGAATGTTCAGATTGCGAGATCTTGCGAAAATCCGGCAATTGGCAAACATCCCACAAAAGCCGCACATCTTGCGCGCCAACGACCCGATCCTGCACCTCCGGCATTTCCCAAAGTGCGCGCAAAGTCAGCAAATCATCCGCATCGCGTGCCTTGACCAATTCAGGGTGATCCGAGGCCATCTCAAGACTGCCAAGCAACCCGTCAACCGACCCGAATTCCAACCGGGAATTCCGCCATTCCAGTTTTTTGATCGGCGCAAAACGATGCTGCTCAATCGCCTCAACCCAGTCCGGCTCCAGCGGCTCGGCCTCGCCGGTCACACCAAATGTGCCATCAGTTTTATACCGCCCTGCCCGCCCGGCAATCTGGCCCAGCTCGTTGGGCATCAAATACCTGTGCCTGCGCCCGTCAAATTTTGACAAGCCCGCCAAAGCCACATGTTTGATATCCAGATTAAGCCCCATGCCGATGGCATCGGTAGCTACCAGATAATCCACATCGCCGTTCTGATACATCTCTACCTGCGCATTGCGCGTGCGCGGGCTAAGCGCGCCCATCACCACCGCCGCCCCGCCTTTTTGACGCCGCAGCAATTCCGCCAGCGCATAGACGCTCTCAACCGAAAATCCAACAATGGCAGACCGCGCCGGTATCCGGCTGACTTTCTTGGGGCCGGCATATGTCAGCTTGGAATAACGGCTGCGATATTCGAACTTTGCGTCTGGCAGCAATGATGCGACCCGCAGCTTCACCGCCTCTGCGCCCAAAAACAACGTTTCGCTGCGGCCCCGTGCATGCAGCAAGCGATCCGTGAAAATGTGGCCCCGATCCGGGTCAGCACAAAGCTGAATCTCGTCCACCGCCATAAAGGACACGCCAATATCCATCGGCATCGCCTCAACCGTGCAAATCCAGTATTTTGCGCGCAGCGGTACAATACGCTCCTCGCCCGTGACCAGCGCCACAATATGCGCACCGCGCAGCGCCACAACTTTGTCATAAACCTCGCGCGCCAACAGCCGCAATGGCAGGCCGATCATGCCGGTATTATGCCCCAGCATCCGTTCAATTGCATAATGGGTTTTGCCGGTATTGGTCGGGCCAAGAACAGCAGTAATAGTGCTTTGCATGTGCCCAGCCTTTAATAAATTCACCTGTTAGTGCAGCACAGTCAGCTGGGATTCGACCCGCTCAATCGCCTCGGAAAGCCCGTCAAAATGAGGATTAAGGCTGAACGCCAGCCGGTATGCCAGCAACGCTTCGTCCAGATGGCCCAATTCTTCTTGTACAAAGCCAAGTCCGGATAGGGCAACAAAATGCCGTGGATTAAGCGACAGGGCTTTGTGCACATCCTTTACAGCCAACGCCAATTCACCCAGATTATAAAACGCAAACGCCCGTCCCGCATAGCCTTCGGCAAAATCTGGTGCGTGGTCTACCAAAGCAGAGAAATGCCAAACCGAATCCGCCAATTGCCCCGCTGACATCGCATTAAATCCGCGCGCCAAAATCAAATCCATCGCGTCCGATCCGCTTTGCCGGAAAATCAGCATAATTTCGCTTTCGGCCTCTTGCCCGTCATCAGTTTGCAAGGTGGCAAATAATGCGTCCAGATGCGGGTTTTCGCCAAACCCGATGCCTTGCGCATTTGCGGTATTCCCCAACAAAACTGCAAAGATAATATATCTGATTAATTTTCCCATGCCCCACCATGGCGTTGTGGTGCGCGATTCTCAATTCCTAAATGTGGTTTGACAGTAAATTCCCTGTGCAATACCGTTATGACCTAAGGGAATTGTACTTTTGGTTTGCATTAACCGCCGCAATGCTTACGTTAACGTAACCCAAATTCAGGAGCAAAGAACCATGAGCGATATCATTTCAGCAGCCGTAAAAGCCTTGGCCGAAAAACTCGGCGATAACGATTTTGACGGTTCCATTAAATTTGAGATCGAGGGGATCGGCGCAGTGCGTATCGACGAAACCGGCGTTGCTGCCGATGACAGCGACGCAGATTGCACCCTAACCGCCACCGCAGACGTGTTTCAGGAATTGATGGACGGTGAATTGAACCCTACGGCAGCCTTCATGAGCGGCAAGCTCAGCGTTGACGGCGATATGTCGATGGCGATGAAACTTGGCTCTATCCTGACTTAATGACCAGCGCGCCCCTATATTCTGACATGGCACAAGCCCCTGACGGGGGCGCCGCGCATTTTGTTAATACCAGCGATGGTACCAAAATCCGCTTTGCCATTTGGGCTGGCGGCAAACGCGGCACCGTCGTATTTCTGCCCGGGCGCACTGAATACATTGAAAAATATGGCCGAACCTACGCAGATCTTGTCCAGCGCGGGTTTTCTGTTGTGTCCATTGATTGGCGCGGCCAAGGCTTGTCCGATCATATCGGTGGGCGAAATGATCTGGGTGATGTTGTTGATTTTTCCGACTATCAACAAGACCTTGCCGCAGTGCTAAACCACGCCGAAGTAGCCGCCCTCACAGGTCCGCGCGTGCTGCTATCTCATTCTATGGGCGGCTGTTTAGCCCTGCGCCATCTGCTGGGCCAGCATGACTTTAAGGCCGCAATATTTTCCGCACCAATGTGGAATGTAATCATGCCAAAAGGCACGCGCGGCCCTGTCAGCTTTATTACAAAAATCGCCCGCGCTGTGGGTTTGGGTAAATTACGTGTTCCCACCACCAACGGTGATTTTTATGTTCTGAGCGCAAAATTTGAGGGCAATGAGCTAACCACTGATCCAGACCAATGGGAATTTATGCGCCAGCATATTCAGGAAAAACCGAGCCTTGGCCTTGGCGGCGCCAGCATGCGCTGGTTTCGCAGTGCGTTGGATGAATTTGCGCGATTTCGGGTTGAAACCCTGCCTGAGCTTCCAGTTCTTGTCATGCTGGGCGCTGATGAAACCATCGTTTGCCCCGAGGCCATCCAATACCTAACCCCCCGCTTTGCCAACGCAAAGCTGGAAATATTTGACACCGCGCGCCATGAAATCTGGATGGAAACACCGGAGATTCAGGCAAAAGCATGGGCCACAACTGATGCTTTTCTAGACAGCGTTGTTTAGGATTTCCAACGCCGCCGCATGCGCGCGCTTATCGCCGGCTGCAATAATCTGCCCACCATTATGGGCTGGCCCACCTTGCCAATTGGTGACAATACCGCCCGCAGCCTCAACCACAGCAATCGGGCCTTGCACGTCATAGGCCAGCAGGCCGCTCTCGATCACCAGATCAATCATGCCAAGACCAATCAGCGCATAGCCATAACAATCCAGCCCATATCTGGTCAGTTTACATTTTTCTGAAACGGCTTTGAACGCCGCGCCCTCTGCCTCTGTGCCAATTTCAGGGAAAGTTGTATAAAGAATGACATCCGATAATCCCACACAATCACGGGTCTTCATCTGGCGTTTTTCCGCGCCGCGTTGCCATTCAGCAATGCCAAACCCGCCCGAAAACCGCTCCGATGTAAAAGGTTGGTCAACAATACCAAAAACCGGCCCATTACCTGCATCAACCCCAATCAAAACCCCCCAACTGGCAGTACCGCTGATATAGGCGCGGGTGCCGTCGATCGGGTCCAGCACCCAAGTCAGGCCGCTGGTGCCTTCTTTTGTGCCGTACTCCTCGCCCAGTATCCCGTCATTCGGGCGGCGTTTTGCCAGAATATCGCGCATTGCGCGTTCCGACGCACGGTCGGCCTCGGTAACCGGATCAAAGCTGGATTGTTCTTTATTTGATACGCTAAGCGCTGGTTGGCGAAAATATTTCAGGGTTTCGACCCGCGCCACATCCGCCAGCTCATTGGCAACCAAGATGATTTCCTGCTGCTCTGCTTTGCCAATATCCATAAAAAAATCCCCAGCTGTTTCCAGACGGGGATTTCATAATTTTAATGTCGCGTCAAACGCTTTTAGGCAACGTCGCTAAGCACGCGCGCCAGATCAAACAAACGACGGCGCTGCGCTTCGGGGATGGAATAATAAGACCGCACCAATTCGAGCGCTTCTTTATCCGCCAACAAATCACCCTGCATATCCGATGCAACAGTTTCAGTCACTTTGCCTTCTACATCGCCCGTTTCCAGACCTTCAAAGAAAAAGCTGACCGGAACCTCAAGCACCGCAGCGATATCCCAAAGCCGAGAGGCGCTAACGCGATTCATACCGGTTTCATATTTTTGAATTTGTTGAAATTTAATACCAACAGCCTCGCCAAGCTGTTGCTGGGTTTTACCAACCATCCAACGCCGGTGTCGAACGCGTTTGCCTACATGTACGTCTACTGGGTGTTTCATATTAAGACCTCATTTTAAAAAAATTAATGTATTATTAAAATTAGTTGCAATTCTTACGCCAACTTAACGCCTAAGTGTAATAACTTTAGAATCCGTACCAATTGATCTTTTATAGTAAAACTATTCTTGCCGCGCAACTCTAACGCGCAGCAATTCGCAAATTGCTAACAAATAATTAACTGTTTTGACAATCATTCGCAAATTGCGATTCAGGATTCCAGCTTTTTGCTTTCGCGCTTCCGGTCAATCGGGTCCAAAAACCGTTTGCGCATCCGAATGCTGTTTGGTGTCACCTCGACCAACTCGTCATTATCAATATAGGCAATTGCTTCCTCAAGCGACATACGCACAGGCGTTGTAAGGGTTACGGCCTCATCATGGCCGCTGGAGCGCACGTTGGAATGTTTCTTGCCCTTCATCGGGTTTACGTCCAGATCATTGGGGCGGTTATGTTCGCCAATGATCATGCCCTGATAAACCTGCTCCTGCGGCCCTATGAAAAACTTGCCACGGCTTTCAAGGTTGAAAATCGCGTATGGCACGGACTGGCCGTCTTCCATCGAAATCAAAACCCCCGCACGGCGGCCCTCAATTTTGCCCTTGAACGGTGCCCAAGCATGGAAAACACGGTTGATAACACCAGTGCCGCGTGTATCGGTTAAAAATTGTCCGTGATAGCCAATAAGGCCACGGCTGGGCACATGCATCACGATGCGGGTTTTGCCAACACCGCCGGGGCGCATTTCCACCAGCTCGCCTTTGCGCTGGGTCAGTTTTTCAATCACGGTGCCGGAATATTCGTCGTCAACATCAATGGTGGCTTCTTCAACCGGCTCCATTTTCTGGCCGTCAATATCGCGGATAATCACCCGAGGCCGGCTGATGGATAGCTCAAAACCCTCACGGCGCATGTTTTCAATCAACACACCCATTTGCAGCTCGCCACGACCAGACACTTCAAAGCTCTCGCCGCCTTCGCTGTCGGCAACCTTAATGGCCACGTTCGATTCGGCTTCTTTCATCAAACGATCACGAATAACCCGCGATTGCACTTTTTTGCCATCACGCCCCGCAAGCGGCGAGGTGTTAATGCCAAAGGTTACGGTTATGGTAGGCGGATCAATCGGTTGCGCCTCAAGCGCCTCGGTAACAGACTTGTCAGACAAGGTATCCGCCACAGTGGCTTTTGACATGCCGGCAATTGACACAATGTCGCCCGCCACCGCTTCGTCAATGCCAATCTGATCCAAGCCGCGATAAGCCAAAACCTTGGTAATGCGGAAATTTTCGATCAACTCACCAGCCATGTTCATGGCTTTGATCTGGTCGCCAGCCTTGGCAACACCTGCCTCGACACGGCCCGTCAGGATACGGCCCAAAAACGCATCCCCACCCAAAGTGGTCGCCAGCATTTTGAAAGGTTTGTCACGCTCGGTAATTTGCGCAGGCTCCGGCACATGCTCGATAATCAAATCAAACAAATCATCCAGATTTTTGCGTGGCCCGTCCAGTTCTTTGTCAGCCCAGCCCGCACGGCCCGAGGCAAACAGAATCGGAAAATCAAGCTGTTGGTCATTGGCATCCAGATTGGCAAACAGATCAAAACAAAGATCATGCGCCTTGTCGGGTTCGCCATCGGCTTTATCAACCTTGTTAACAACCACAATCGGATTCAGGCCCAGCGCCAATGCTTTGGCGGTTACGAATTTGGTTTGGGGCATTGGGCCTTCAGCCGCATCCACCAACAAAACCACACCATCAACCATCGACAAAATACGTTCAACTTCGCCACCAAAATCGGCGTGGCCGGGGGTATCAACGATGTTGATACGAATACCCTTCCATTCCACGCTGGTGGCTTTGGCCAAAATGGTAATGCCGCGCTCGCGCTCCAGATCATTGCTGTCCATGGCACGTTCAACCGTTGCTTCATTCTCGCGGTAAATACCGGATTGTTTCAGCATTTCATCAACAAGGGTGGTTTTCCCGTGGTCAACGTGGGCGATAATCGCAATGTTGCGCAATTCCATAACTTTGGCCTTTTTCAAAAAAATTCGGGGCTCGCGCAATGGCGCAACCCCGTTTGGCGACTCCATACGCCTATGGCTGGAATATAGCAAGTTATGCCTTGTGTTTTCTTGCCGCAGTGCAACAGTAAGGTTAACACAATGAAAGGTTTCAAAATGCGCGCCATGCAGCTTCACCAGCTTAACGAACCGATGCAAATGAATGAGGTCGAAAAACCCGAGCCAAAACCCGGCGAGGTGCAAATCCGCATCCATACCTGTGGTATCAATTTTGGCGATACATTGATTGTTCAAGGCAAATACCAAGAGAAATTTGACCTGCCCTTTACCCCCGGCATGGAAATCTGCGGCACAATTACCGCGCTTGGTAAAGATGTCGAAGCCTTTCCAATCGGCACCCGCATTGCGGCCTTTGGCGGCGCAGGCGGTTTGGCCGAATATATCTGCCTTGATGCCGCGCGCTGTCTGCCCGTGCCCCAAGAAATGTCAGACGTTGAGGTCGCGGCATTCCTGATCGCCTATGGCACCAGCCATGTGGCGCTGGATTATCGTGCAAATCTACAAAAAGGCGAAACACTTCTGGTGCTGGGCGCATCGGGGGGCATTGGCCTAACGGCGGTAGAGCTTGGCAAAGCCATGGGCGCAAATGTTATCGCCGTGGCGCGGGGCGCAAAAAAACTGGCGGTGGCCAAACAGGCGGGCGCCGACCATCTGATTGACAGCGAAACGCAAGATATTCGCACAATCGTCAAATCCCTTGGCGGCGCGGATGTGGTCTATGACCCCGTAGGCGGCGACCAATTCAAGGCGGCCCTGCGTTCGTGCAACCCCGAGGCGCGTATTATTCCGCTTGGCTTTGCCTCCGGTGATATTCCGCAAATTCCGGCCAATATCCTGCTGGTCAAAAACATCTCGGTAATTGGCCTTTATTGGGGCGGTTATGCCAGCTTTAAGCCCGAGGTCTTGCTGCAAAGTTTTTTGCAATTGTTTGGCATGTATATAGACGGCAAGCTAAAACCCCATGTCAGCCATGTTTTGCCGCTGGAACAGGCCAATGAAGCATTGGCATTGCTGGCGGAGCGCAAATCAACCGGCAAAGTTGTGGTGCAGGTTTATTCAGCCGCCTGAGCCGATTGCACCCCGTAAGCATTGCGCACATATCCCGCCAGATTTTCGGCCAAATCCTGCTGCACCCCGTGCGCCAGATAAAGGTTGATGTTAAACATCGGTAAATCGGGCAATGCACCATTATGATTTATCGGCTCCATGTGCTGGGAAACCGAGCCAGCCAATTCTGCGGTAATGGCAAGATCAGCGGAAACGCTGGCCTGAATGGTGCGAAATGAATCAGATTCCACACCCATTTCCCAGCTCATATCGGTTTTTGCCAAAGCCGCCTGCGCCGCACGGCGAAAAACACATTCTTTGTTAAATGCCAAGCGCAGCGGTTGCTCCTGCCATGCGTTGCCATCGGGCGCCCCGATCCAGACCAAAGGTGCGGCCTCTAGCGCCTCGCCGCCTTCATCCATGCCAAATTCTGTGGTCAGGATTAAATCGGCTTTGCCCGCCATCAGCATTTTCTTGAGCCGGTCGGTATTGGACGAAATAAGCTGCACCTTAACCCGTGGAAAAGCCTGTGCAAACAGCCGCAAAACCAACGGAATATGGGGATAAACAATATCAGCAGGCACACCCAGTATAATTTCGCCCTCAAATTTATGATCTGCCATGCGAGCCCAAACCTCGTCGTTAAGGGCAAGAATACGACGACCATACCCCAGCAATTGTTCGCCATGTGCAGTCATGCGAACACCGCGCCCATCACGCGCCAATAAGGGCTGCCCCAACGCTTCCTCCAAACGCTTTAACTGCATTGAAACCGCCGATTGTGTCAGATGCAACTGCGCCGCTGCTTTAGTAACGCCCCCCGTTTGGGCAACGGTCATGAAAGAACGCAAAGCGGTCAGGTCAAGATTTCTCGGCATATCAATCTCCGTGATGTATTAAAGCAAATCAATTCATTTTACTTATCAACCAGAATCACCCATACATCAAGTTATAAGATGAATTAACCCAAACCTAACACAAATGCTTATGGAGGCAATCATGCAAACTCTCGCAATCAAAACACTGACACTTCCCGTATTCTCACTGGCACTGGTTGCCACATGGATCGTATTTGTTGTGCAACGCCAACAAACCCGCGCGGCACTGGCCAAGCTGGA
>CAZCDC010000018.1:0-31514 GCA_964497195.1 uncultured Rhodobacterales bacterium
ACGAAACCATGTCTTATACGCCGGTTCTGCCGCAAACCACGCCGATTGTTGCCGAGCTGGCGCAGGAAATCGCCATTGATCAGGAAATTGATGCCGAAAATTGAATGTTTTAGTAGCGAATCATTTTACATCGTGCCAACGTTGAAAAAAATATCAATGCGGAGCAGGCAAATGGGTATTTCACATCAGGAAATTCTGGATTTTTGGCAAAACGAAGTCACAGAACCGGGATGGTATAGATCAGACAAATCCGTGGATGAAAAAATCCGCGAGCGGTATCTGGAAATGTGGCAATCAGCCCGCAATGGCGGGTATGACAAATGGTGCTGCCGACCGGAACACTCGCTGGCATTGCTTATTGTGTTGGACCAATTCCCGCGCAACATGTTTCGCGGTTCGGGTGAAGCTTTTGCGACTGATGCCATGGCACGCAAAATAGCCAAACGGGCAATTTATATGCGCAACGATCTGAAAATCGCCAAACCAATGCGACAGTTCTTTTATTTACCATTGATGCATTCCGAAGTGCTGGCCGACCAAGACACCGGCGTGCGCATGTATAAACTGCGCATGGACGACGGTGATTTGCTGCATCCTCGAGCGCATCGACAGGTTATCCGTGAATTCGGGCGTTTCCCGTATCGCAATGCCGCGTTGGGTCGAAAAACCTCTCCGGCAGAGCAGAAATATCTGGAATCTGGTGCATATATGCACACAGTTCAAACGCTCCAAGCCCAAGACAAGCTCTGAGCCAAAGCCGAGCGTAGCGAGGCCACCGCCAACGGCAGTTCTTTGGGGTGAAAGCGCCCTCCCGCCCTTCGGTTGGGCATGGCCTCACTGCGTTCGGAGACCAGCTGCGCTGCGCGCTTTGCATATCCGCCGCTTGTAACCGCATGACATTGCTTTATGGTTCCAAAAAACACTGCAAAAGGATATTGCCATGACCGCTAAATCGTTTGACCTTATCGTTATTGGCGCTGGCCCGGGGGGCTATGTTGCCGCCATTCGCGGTGCGCAGCTTGGGTTGAATGTGGCCGTGGTGGAGCGCGAACATCTGGGCGGCATTTGCCTGAATTGGGGTTGTATTCCGACCAAAGCCTTGCTGCGCTCAAGCGAGATTTTTCACCTGATGCAGCGGGCAGGGGAGTTTGGCCTGAAGGCTGACGCGATTTCGTATGATATCAAAGCCGTGGTAAAGCGGTCTCGTGGTATTGCTGCGCAATTATCTGCTGGTGTCAAACACCTGCTAAAGAAAAACAAAATCACGGTGATTATGGGCGAAGCCTCAATACCTGCCGCTGGTAAGGTTGCTGTAAACGGTGATACTTTGACCGCCAAAAACATCGTTATCGCCACTGGCGCACGGGCGCGGGAATTACCGGGGCTAGAGGCTGACGGTGATTTGGTTTGGACCTATAAACACGCGCTTGACCCTGTGCGGATGCCAAAAAAACTGTTGGTGATTGGCTCTGGTGCTATCGGCATTGAATTTGCCAGTTTTTACAACACATTGGGTGCGGATACGACCGTGGTTGAGGTTATGGACCGTGTGTTGCCGGTTGAAGACGCTGAAATCTCGGCTTTTGCCAAAAAACAATTTGTCAAACAAGGCATGAAAATCATGGAAAAAGCCATGGTCAAAAAGCTGGATCGCGGCAAGGGCAAGGTCACCGCACATATCGAGGTTGGCGGCAAAATCATTCAGGAAACTTTCGACACGGTGATCTCTGCGGTTGGTATTGTTGGCAATGTTGAGGGGCTGGGGCTGGAGGCTTTGGGTGTGGAGATTGATCGCACCCATATTGTGACCGATCAATATTGCCAAACCAAAATCCCCGGCATTTACGCGATTGGTGACATCGCTGGCGCACCTTGGCTGGCGCATAAAGCCTCTCATGAGGGCGTAATGGTAGCCGAGAAAATCAAAGGTTTGAGCGTCCACGCTATCAAACCCGAAAGCATCGCCGGTTGCACCTATTGCCACCCACAGGTTGCCAGCGTCGGCTATACCGAGGCCAAAGCCAAGGAACTTGGTTATGACATAAAAGTCGGCCGTTTTCCGTTTATGGGCAACGGCAAAGCCATTGCCTTGGGCGAGGCTGAGGGCTTTGTCAAAACCATATTTGATGCCAAAACCGGAGAGCTGCTGGGCGCGCATATGATTGGTGCCGAAGTGACCGAGCTGATCCAGGGCTATGTGGTTGGTCGCCAATTGGAAACCACCGAGGAAGACCTGATGAACACGGTATTCCCACACCCGACCCTAAGCGAAATGATGCATGAAAGCGTGCTGGATGCCTATGGGCGCGTTATTCATATGTAGGGTGCGTGGTCTCCACGCACCGCTGCTTGGCACCTAAAAACCGTGTGTTTTATCGAAACGCCAACCCGACGCCAAACGCGACAACCGCACAAATTCCACCAACCAGAACAGTTTCACCAACGCAGCGCAGCATGGATACCGACGTGGCTTTCCAGCGCAACAATCCCAAAGCAACCAGCGCTGCAAAGGTGGATGTTACTGACAGATAAAATGTTTGTTGTGATGGCTCCATCAAGAAATAGGGCAATAACGGCACCGATCCAAAAATAATAAATGCTATAAAGGTGGCATATGCATATCCTTAAGGTTTGGGCCTTATCGCATAAGCGCATCCTTGCGTGAAATGCATTGCTGGCATGTCAAAATTTCGGGCAGACAGGGCCGCATTGATAGGCTATAGATTGCCAATAAATTCCGGAGACCAAAATGCGTGATAATTCAGACAAAGCCCAACGTCATCCCGAAAAGGCCCATAAGCCTGATACGCCGATTTTACGTAAACCGGATTGGATCCGTGTCAAAGCGCCAAATTCCGAAGGCTATCGTAAAACCCGCAATATCCTGAAAGAAAATAACCTTGTGACTGTGTGCCAAGAGGCGGGCTGCCCCAATGTTGGCGAATGTTGGTCGCAGGGCCACGCCACCATGATGATCATGGGCGATATCTGTACGCGCGGCTGTTCATTTTGCAATATCGCCACAGGCCGGCCCGATAATCTGGATGTGTTTGAACCGGGCAGGGTGGCTGTGGCGGTTGAAAAGCTGGGGCTGAACCATGTGGTGATTACATCCGTGGATCGCGATGATCTGGAGGATGGCGGAGCCGAACATATCGCCCAGACTATCCGCGCCATTCGCCGTAAATCCCCCGACACAACGATTGAAGTTCTAACGCCGGATTTTCTGAAATGCGGCCCCGAAGCGGTTGAAACCGTGGTTGAGGCGCGACCAGATGTGTTCAATCATAATCTGGAAACCGTGCCGGGCCTGTACCCGACTGTGCGCCCCGGCGCGCGATATTTTCATAGTTTACGGGTGCTGCAACGTATTAAAGAACTTGACCCAACGATGTTCACCAAATCCGGTATTATGGTTGGGCTGGGCGAGAACAAACAATCGATACATCAAGTGATGGACGATATGCGGGCCGCTGATGTTGATTTTCTGACCATCGGGCAATATTTACAACCAACCCCCAAACACCACGTGGTTGATCGTTTTGTAACCCCCGAGGAATTCAAATCATACGAATCCACTGCCTATGGCAAAGGTTTCTTGATGGTGTCATCCACACCGCTCACGCGCTCCAGCTATCATGCTGGTGATGATTTTGCGCAATTACGCGCGGCGCGGCAGGCCAAACATCAGGGCTAATCAGCCCTTTTTGCTGGATGCCCCATCTGTTGATTTTTGGGGTTTTGCACTGGACGCAACGCCACCTGCCTGAGCCTTTTTAGCTGGTTTTCCTTTGACGGGCGCGGGTTCAATTTCGGTCGCTTCGTCTTTTTTGCGGGTATTTGTGTATTCTTTGGTTTCCACATCTCCGCAGCTTGCACATGTATATGTGTCAATTACGCCATATTCTTCTTCGGTCCATGTTGTAACCTTGGTGGAATAATCTTGTTGGGCATCGCGGGTTTCTTTTGCTGTGCTGGAATTCAGGGTTTCAACATGATCGGTTTTACCGATGCTAAAGGCTGTGCTGCATTTTTTGCACTGGGCAGATTTTGAATTTGCCGCAAACCACCATTTGAATACCGCGACCAAAACAATAATCCCGGCAACTGCCCCAGCGGCAAATCGCACAAGGCCGCTTTGCCCGCCAAGCGCCCAAAATGCAATGCCCGCCACGATCAGGCCAAAAGTGATGCTCCAGATCATGGCGATTTTTTGGATGGATTGGCGCATTTCTTCTTGGTCTTGTGAAAGATTAGTCATGGCTTTTTTTGTTACTTTTTAGCTGTCATTTTGCGCACCAAAGTAGCACGCAGATCGTGCATGGCCATTAAAACCGTATCACTGATATCGCTAATTTGATCGTCACCGGCGTCGTTTTCGATCCAGTTGGCTGCGTGATTCATTGCTTCGATCAAGCGATTGATATCGTTTTGGCTGCGCAATTCCAATTGGCCCTGACGCGTTTTGCGCCATTTTTGCATGTCGGCGCGTTCCTCAATTGACAGATCATTATCAAAGCTGTCAATTGTGTCTTCGGCCACGTTTATCTCGGCTATTTTTTGCAAGTCCAGCCGGCGTAGGCGGTTTTGCAGGTCAATACGATAAACATCAGCGCCCGTATTGCTGACCCGATAAAATAGTTTCTGCGGTGTTTGCACGGTAAAAGCGCCTTTCTGATTTCAATGGCCTAATCTGCCAGAACTTATGCCTCAATTGCAAGAAATTACACGATTGTTTTTGTTGGTGCAGGTATCTTAGGGTGCGTATAAAAAGGATTGCAAATGCAAGAAACACCGGAAAACCGCCTGAAACGTCTGCACATGCGTAGTTGGCGGCGCGGGATCAAGGAAATGGACCTGATTTTGGGCAGCTTTGCTGATTCCCATTTGGCAGGGTTATCGCCAGAAATGCTCGATTCGTATGAGGCGTTGCTGGATGAAAACGACCAGGATTTATATCCGTGGTACACAAAACGGGTGAAATGCCCCGAGGAACACACCGAAATGATGGACAAAATCCGCCGTTTGGAAAAATTTCAGTGAATTTGCGGCGGTTTTAACCAGTTATTGTCCATCTTCTGTTGAAACTTGTTTTAGGAACGGGAATTGACGGAGAAAATGATGGCTATGCAGACAGCGATTCGGCAAGAAACAGGGAATGGTACCGCCACCGCTCCCGCCAGTGACACAGATGATTTCCTGAGCGGTTATCTGGAAAGTCTGGCAATTATTGAACGGCTCCACCGGCTTTTGCTGGATGTGGTCAAGGATGAATTTGAGCGATTGCGAATAATCGATATCAATTCGGTTCAGGCGCTTTTGCTGTATAATATCGGCGAAAATGTTGTAACAGCAGGCGAATTGAAATCGCGCGGCTATTATCAAGGCTCAAATGTTTCGTACAACCTGAAAAAACTGGTTGAAGCGGGCTATATGCATCACCAGAAATGTGAGGTAGACCGCCGCGCCGTGCGGGTGCGGTTAACCGAAAAAGGCCGTGAGGTCCGCCTGACTGTATCAGAACTATTTGCACGCCACGCAGGGACATTAGCAGAAAAGGGCATCGTGGATTCAGAAGAAATTGATGAAACCAACAATGTGATGCGTCGGATTGAGCGATTTTGGACCGATCAGATCAGATTTATTTACTAAACCTGCAAGAATTTCTGTAATGCGGCATTTTATATGGTGAATTCTTGATACATTGCTTTAATGGTATATGTTGAACAAGATTCGCCGGAGAAGCTGTAAATGGACTATAACGGTAAACTAGACGACGCCCTTGATGCATTGCATGAAGAGGGGCGTTACCGGGTTTTTCTGGATATTGTTCGTAAAAACGGTAATTTTCCGCGCGCTAAATGGAATTGTCCTGATGGTTCGGTTAAGGAAATCGCGGTTTGGTGTGGCAATGATTACCTTGGTATGGGGCAAAACCCCATTGTTTTAAAAGCCATGCATGATGCGCTGGATGATGCAGGCGCTGGTTCGGGTGGCACGCGCAATATTTCCGGCACCACCGCATATCATAACGCGCTAGAGGTCGAGATCGCTGACCTTCATCAAAAAGAAGCGGCGCTGGTTTTCACTTCCGCTTATATCGCTAACGAAGCTACTTTATCCGTTTTGCCCAAACTTTTCCCCGGCATGATTATTTTTTCCGATGCGCTTAACCATGCCTCAATGATCGAGGGCATTAAAAACGGCCCGTGTGAAAAGAAAATCTGGCGGCATAATGATCTGGCGCATTTACGTGAAATGCTGGAGGCTGCGGACCCCGCTGCGCCGAAACTCATCGCGTTTGAATCGGTTTATTCAATGGATGGAGATTTTGGTCCACTTCGCGAAGTGTGTGACTTAGCTGATGAATTTAACGCGCTGACTTATCTGGATGAAGTCCATGCCGTTGGCATGTATGGCCCGCGCGGCGGTGGTCTGTCGGAGCAAGAAAACCTGACCGACCGGATTGATATTATCAACGGCACTTTGGGCAAGGCTTACGGCGTGATGGGCGGTTATATAGCTGCCTCGGCCAAAATGGTGGATGCGGTGCGGTCTTATGCGCCCGGATTTATTTTCACGACGTCGTTGCCACCTACTGTTTTGGCTGGTGCAACGGCATCAATCAAATATCTTAAGAAGCATCAGGAGCTGCGTGACCAGCAACAAGATGCAGCCAAGGTGTTGAAATTACGTCTAAAAGCCATGGGATTGCCCGTTATGGATAGCCCCAGCCATATTGTGCCGGTGCATGTTGGCAACCCTGTGAAATGCAAAATGCTGTCGGATGCTTTGCTGGATCAGTTTGGCATTTATGTGCAGCCGATTAACTATCCAACTGTGCCGCGTGGCACGGAACGGCTGCGGTTTACACCGTCTCCGGTTCATGATTTTGATATGATTGACCAATTGGTCAAAGCGCTGGATTCATTGTGGCAACAATGCGAATTGGCCCGAAATGCCGTAGCCTCCTGATTATAGGCGTTTTTTTGCCTAAGTTTGCTGGACTTAATTGGTAAAACCCCCTAGGAACACGCATGTGTGATACACATTTTGTTAACCCGCATAATACGGGGACAAAAACGCTGTTATCACAGGCGGCAGATAAAAGGTTATCAACAGAACATGACGCAAGATACGTCAGTTGAGGAACTACAAGGCTTTGATTCATTTGAATTAAAGCTTGGTGATGAGCTGCGCGGTGAGCGCGCCACGCTTGGCCGGTCCTTGCTTGATGTCCAGCGGGATTTGCGAATCAAGGCAGCGTATATCGCCGCGATTGAAAACTGTGATCTGTCTGTTTTTGAAAATACCGGGTTTTTGGCGGGTTATGTGCGGTCATATGCGCGTTATCTGGAGCTCGACCCCGAAGAAACCTATACACGTTTTTGCGTTGAGGCGAATTTTCAGGGGGCGCATGCTGATTTGGGCCGCCACCGCGAGGGTAAAAACAAAGCACCTGTTGCCGCCATTAGCGCTTCTGATCTTGGTAAAAACCTGTCGCCGGGCTTGGCTGGCATGGCGATGCGCCGCCGTGGCATTGGTGCTGAACTGGCTGGCTTTGGTCCGTTACTTGTGATTGTCACGATTATTGCGGGCATTGGCTTTGGCGGCTGGACTTTGCTAAAGGATATTCAGCGGGTTGATATTGCGCCAATTGAACGTTCACCTGTGGTGCTTGACCAGTTTGATACTGGTGATTTTGCTGCCGGTATTAATATCGGCAACATGGATCGCGTGGCTGAGCAAGCCAATGACCTAACAAGATTGTATACGCGCCAATCGCTTGAGGTGCCAATCGTAACCCCGCGTGACGGCCCGATCTCTGACATTGATCCAAACGCATTTGGTTCATTTAATCTGGTGGCTGAGGCAGCGCCAGAAACAGCCGGTCCTGCGCCGATTGCTGAAATTGCTGCGCCGCAATTAACCGCGCAAATCCACGAACCTATTATCAGTATCTTTGCCCAAGAAGAAGCATGGATGCGGGTGACCGCAGATGATGGAACCATCGTTTTTGAAACCATTCTTGCCGCAGGTGAGGAATATACGCTTAAATCAGGAACTGAATTAGCGACCTTGCGCGCGGGAAATGCCGGCAATGTTTATGTGTTGGTTGACGGGCAGGTTTTTGGGCCGCTTAATGGCACAGATGGGGTGGTTAATGGATTGTCACTGGCGGCGGCCTCAATCGAAGCCAGTTTTGATACTTTGGGCGCAATGACCGCTGAAATGCGCACCGTATCTGAACAGCAAATTCGCGCAGCTTCGCTTGCGTCTGAGTGATATTTCTATATCCTGTAAGCTGAATTAACCCAACAATTTGGCCCCAATATGACCCATAATCCCATTCGCCCTTGGCGCAATATTGAACGCCGCAAAAGCCGTCAGATTATGGTTGGCGATGTGCCCGTTGGTGGAGATGCGCCGATTACGGTGCAAACCATGACCAATACAATTACATCGGATGTAAACGCGACCTTGGCCCAAATTAATGAATGTGCAGAGGCCGGCGCGGATATCGTTCGGGTGTCTTGCCCTGATGCGGAATCCAGTTTTGCCATGAAAGAAATTGTGGCGAACAGTCCTGTGCCTTTGGTGGCAGATATCCATTTTCACTATAAACGCGGGGTTGAGGCGGCGGCGGCAGGTGTGGCCTGTTTACGTATTAACCCGGGAAATATCGGCAGCCCAGACCGGGTGCGCGAAGTAATCAAAGCCGCAAAAGACAATAATTGTTCGATCCGTATTGGCGTTAATGCAGGCAGTTTGGAAAAACACCTGCTGGATAAATACGGCGAACCGTGCCCTGATGCCATGATCGAAAGCGGTCTGGATCATATCCGCATTCTGCAAGACAATGATTTTCATAATTTCAAGATCAGCGTCAAAGCATCTGATGTTTTTATGGCTGTTGCGGCTTATCAAGGCCTTGCGGATGCCACGGATGCACCGATCCATCTTGGGATAACCGAAGCAGGCGGGTTGGTTTCCGGGTCGATTAAGTCAGCTATTGGGATGGGCAATTTGCTGTGGGCCGGTATTGGCGACACCATTCGGGTATCGCTTTCTGCTGATCCGGTTAAGGAAGTTAAGGCCGGTTTCGAGATTTTGAAATCTTTGGGTTTGCGGCATCGCGGTATTAATATTATTTCTTGCCCAAGCTGCGCACGCCAAGGGTTTGATGTCATCAGCACTGTGGCCGCGCTTGAGGAACGTCTTGAACATATCCGAACCCCGATGAGCCTGTCGATTATTGGCTGTGTGGTGAATGGCCCGGGTGAGGCTTTGATGACTGATTTTGGCTTTACTGGTGGCGGCGCTGGTTCAGGCATGGTATATATTGCGGGAAAACAAGACCATAAGCTGGACAATGCGGCAATGATTGACCATATCGTTGATCTGGTCGAAGAACGCGCCGAAAAGCTTGCGCAAGAATCTGAGGGTAAGTAGAACAATGCTCCGCGTTGCAATATATTTGATTTTTGCAATCAGTGCGCTGCTGGCAATCATGTTTTTCCGTGTTGCCACAGTCAGCAGTGATCCGGCTGAATGGCATGTTGACCCATTGAATTTTGAACGTCCGGCAACACCGAACACCTATTTGGTGGCAACAAGCAGTTTAACCAACCAAATTCCAGATCGCGAAGCGCCGGTTTATTCTGCCAATCCGACCCTGATGGCCAAAGCATTCGATGATTTTGTTTTGGCGCAAAACAGTGTTACGCGCATAGCGGGCGAACCCGAGAGCGGCTGGTTTACCTATGTTCAACGTACACCGACATTGCGTTTTCCTGATTATATTTCTGTAAAATTCATTGACCTAACGGAAGGGCGTTCAACGATTGCGATCTATTCGCGCTCTCGTTACGGGCAGGGTGATCTGGGTGTTAACAAAGCCCGCGTTGAGGCATGGCTGGCGACACTTTCATCCTTTGAGGAATAGCCACGCAGCACCGCTGCACCCTCAAATTTGAAAGAATTACGTTATGATACCCCAAGAAAAACTTGAACAAATCTCGCAGCGCTTTGCCTTTTTGGAGGCGCGGCTGAATGAGGGCGTGGCCCCGTCAGAGCTGGAGGCAATTTCGCGTGAATATGCAGAATTACGCCCGGTGGTAGAGCAGGTTGTCGAATATCAACAGATGCTTTCAGATCAGGCTGAGGCCGAAGAAATGCTGGATGATCCGGAGCTGAAAGAACTGGCGCAGGAGGAATTACAAGACCTCAAAACCAAATTGCCAGAGGCAGAACATCAGGTAATGCTGTCACTGTTGCCAAAGGATAAAAACGATACCAAACCCGCAATTTTGGAAATTCGCGCAGGCACTGGCGGTGACGAAGCAGCCTTGTTTGCAGCGGATCTGTTTCGGATGTATCAGCGGTTATGCGAAAAACGTGGTTGGAAGCTGAACGTGGTTGAGCAAAACCAAACCGAGCTTGGCGGGTATAAGGAAATTGTCGCCAATCTAACGGGCGCCAATGTTTACGCAGAAATGAAGTTCGAGAGCGGCGTTCACCGTGTACAACGGGTGCCCAGCACCGAAAGCGGCGGGCGGGTGCATACATCCGCGGCCACAGTGGCGGTATTGCCAGAGGCCGAGGAGGTCGATATTGCTATCCCCAACACCGATATTCGTATTGATACCATGCGTGCCAGCGGGGCAGGCGGGCAACACGTGAACACCACCGATTCTGCGGTGCGTATTACCCATTTGCCCACCGGCATTGTGGTCACCAGCGCCGAAAAATCCCAGCACCGTAACCGCGCCATAGCCATGCAGGTATTGCGCACGCGGCTTTATGATATGGAACAGAAAAAAATTGATGATGAGCGTTCAGATGCGCGGAAAGGCCAAATCGGCTCGGGTGATCGTTCCGAACGTATTCGCACCTATAATTTCCCGCAAGGCCGGGTGACTGACCACCGGATTAACCTGACGCTTTATAAGCTGGATCAGGTTTTACAGGGCGACCTGGATGAATTGATTGACGGGCTGACAGCAGCGGATCAGGCCAACCGGTTGGCTGAACTGGCATGATAGAAACCGCGCGTTCAGCATTGCAACGCGCCACGGCGCTGCTGAATATGGCAGGAATTTCGGGGGCCGAACGGGATGCACGCATATTGCTGGCCCATGTTCTGGAAATTGACCGCGCGCAGCTTTCGCTGCGGCTGGATGAAAAATTACCCAATTCCGCAGCGTTTAATTTTGACCAGATTATCGCGATGCGGGGGCGGCACAAGCCGGTTTCCCATATCACCGGTAAACGGGATTTCTGGGCCCATGAGTTTCTGGTTACGGATGATGTTCTGGACCCGCGACCAGATACTGAAACACTGGTGGCGCTGGCGCTGGAATATCCGTTTAAACGGCTGCTTGACCTTGGCACCGGCAGCGGCGCAATTGTGCTTAGTCTGCTGGCAGAAATGCCAAACGCGACTGGCTTTGCCACTGATATTTGCGATCGCGCGCTGGATATTGCGCGGCGCAATGCGGTGCGGCTTTCTCTTTCGGATCGGGTCGAATTTCGGGTGGCAAATTGGTTTCAGGGGCTTAGTGGCCAATATGATTTGATTGTATCAAACCCACCTTATATTTCCGAAGCTGAGATGAAGAACCTTGCACCCGAAGTCGAAAATTGGGAACCACATCTGGCGTTGACGCCCGGCGGTGATGGCCTTGCGGCTTATCGCAAAATAGCGATGGAATTGGCAAGATTTTTAACCCCGAATGGTCGTGCAATATTTGAAATTGGATATCGGCAAGCTGCTGATGTTAAGGAAATTTTTACCAATGCGGGTTTTGATAGGGTTAACGTTTACCAAGACTTGTCCGGGCATGATCGGATTGTGGCAGTAAACACACAATTGCGTATAAAATAAGGAAATTTTGCTCAAAGGGCTTGATAATTTGTCAGATATTGGCATAAGTAACGCATCTGCACGGATTGAACCAGTGGCTCTCCATTTTAGGCGCAGATATTTTAATTGAAATCGGATACGCAATTTTTACAATTCGTAGCTCAGGTATATTTCCTGACCCATCCCGATAAAGGGTAACCAAACCAAAATGAGACCGCAAAACAAATCGCGCCAGCGCAACAAGAATAATAACCGTCGTCAAAACCCAAACCAAAATGCGGTTAACCGCGTGTTTGATTCTAGCGGCCCGTCTGGCAAAGTGCGCGGAACACCGCAGCAAATCGTTGAAAAATATGCATCTTTGGCAGAGGATGCCACATTGTCGGGCGACCGTGTTGCCGCTGAAAACTATCAGCAGCATTCGGAGCATTATTCGCGCATGTTAACCGCCGCTTTAAAAGAGCAAGCTGAAAAACAAGCGGAACACCAGAAACAACAGCTGGCACAAAATCAGGCACGTCAACAACGCGAAGCGGATGCAAAGCCGCGTGAAGTTGTGGCCGATGATCAACCCCCTATGGCCGCCATGGAAACCGAAGTTGCGGAATTGGTTGAAACACCTGAGGCAGTTGTTCAAGAAAAACCCAAACGCCGGTCTCGCACCCGTCAAGTCGCGCCCAAAACCGCTGAAGATGCATCAGCGGTTGAATAACTAACTGCGCTGTTGGCGCACAATTTCACTTAAATGACAAAACTGTTCAACAGAAATCTGCTCTGCGCGCTGTTTTGGGTCTATGCCCGCAGCTATCAGGTGGGTTTCCATATCCGGAATTAAACCTTTTAGGCTGGCGCGCAGCATTTTGCGGCGTTGGTTAAACGCGCGCGCCACAACTTCGTTTAAGATTTTTTGACTGGCCGGAAACCTTGGCTGTTCCAACCGTTCAAAATGCACCACAGCAGAGGTTACTTTGGGGGGGGGCGTAAACGCGCTTGCGGGCAATTCAAATGCCATTTTGGGATTCGTGCGCCACTGTGACAGGATAGACAGCCGCCCATAGGCTTTGCTGCCCGGCGCTGCGGTAATGCGCTGCGCCACTTCTTTTTGAAACATCAACGTCAGAGATTGCCAATAGGGCGGCCAGTTTTCAGGCGTAAGCCAGCGTATCAGCAATTCGGTACCAACATTATAGGGCAAGTTTGCGACGACCCGAATGGGTGGCGTTAGGTGTGGGGTTGGGTCAATCTTCAAGGCATCGCCAGACAGCGTTATCAAGCGGTTGTCATAAGCATCTGAAACTTCTTGCAGCGCTGGTAAACACCGCTCATCCATCTCAATTGCGACAACTTTTCGTGCGCCCTCAGCCAGTAATGCGCGGGTTAACCCGCCTGGCCCAGGGCCAATTTCCAGCACATCACATTTGCTAAGATCACCCGCGCGCCGTGCAATTTTTCCGGTCAGATTTAGGTCTAATATAAAATTCTGGCCAAGCGATTTACGCGCGGCCAACCCGTGCGTTGCGATAACCTCCCGCAAGGGCGGAAGCGGGTCATGGTTCATTGTTTTTCGATAATTGATGTGCGGCGAAGTTCCAGCAGGTAACCCTCAGCCAAACTCTGCATGTTTTGACCAAAAAGCTGGTTACGAAGTGCCGCGCGTGATTCATCTGATATTTCAGAAACACGGTCACATAAGACAAGTATGCTTACATGATTTTCACCGGTCATTACCGCACTGTCACGGGGTTCTAGCCGTGCAAGGTTCAGACCAATATCAGCCGCCACGTCCCCCAATGGGACCGGCCCGATAATCCCGCTATCAGGGCTAAACTCAGCACTGCGAGCCTCAAGACCACGGCATCCATCCAGGCTGCGGCGTAATCGGTCAGCCTGCTGAATCGCGTTTGCCTGTTCGCCAGCATTATGTGGCAAAATAAGATGCGCATAGGTAACGTTTATTTTTGTCGGGATCAGGATTTGACGGGACTGGGTGCGTGTATTGAGCACCTTAATGATAATTACGCCGGTTGGTACAAAAATCAAATCAGCAACCTGACCGCGGCCCAGCCCACGAACTGCGGCGTTAAGTTGTGGTGGTAACCTACCTGGTGAAACCCAGCCAATAACGCCGCCATTTTCAGCCGAGCGCGCGCGTGAATATTGGCGGGCAAGGGTTTGGAAATTTTCACCATTGCGAAGCTGGCTAAGCAACTGGTTTGCCAAATTTACCGTGCCTTCTTGGCCGCGTTCAGTATACAAAAGCGCAATTTCGCCCAATTGGATACTGCTGGAAGATGATACAGCAACAGTATTTGAGTGTGAATTCAGCTCATTTAGAGTTGGGTTGGCTTGGTCGCCGAACCGGCTGCGCAAGATTTGGCGCCACAACAAGGATGCGGTGATAAATTCCTCGAATGCTTCTTGAGAAACGCCGCGCCCGCGCATGCGTGCCAGCAGGCGTTCCGTCGACATATTACGTTGTTGCGCATAATTTTCTATTGAGCGCGCAAGTTCCTCTGGCCGGATTTCAATCCCAAAACTATGGGCAAGTTCGACCTGTAGCCGCTCATCAATTAGGGCATCGACGGCGGTTTGGCGCAATCCGGATCCGTTTGCACCCAAAACACGCATCATTTTTACACGTTGGCTAATGTCAAAATGGGAAATAATACTTTCGTTAACGCGGTAGGCTGCGGAATAGGCGTTTTGCGCCATACCGGAGGCTGGCAGCAGAATCGCAACAAGGCAAACTGCCCAAAACCTATTGATCAAACGAACCATTTATTGCTCACCCTTATTGTCGATTAATTCAGCTGAAGACATTGCTGCGCCGGCCACTCATTTTGCAACCCCCCGCCAAAACCTGCAAGCCTTACTGACACATCAAAGCTGGTTTCCGCCGGAACAACCATTGATGTTGTAAAGCGTCGTGACAGATATAAATCGATCTCCACGCACTCATTGCCATAAACTAGGCCAATTCCTGCAGAAATATTCTGATTTTCAATCAAATCGCGCCGCCAATCTACTCTTGCTTGCCAATTTGACCGAAATTTGTAGCTTGCCACTAAATTGGCCTCAGAACGCGCATCAGGGGAACCTGCTGTAACATCGGCTGCAAGATATACATAAGACAGGTCTAAATCAACCGAATCACGGTGTACTAAAATTTCCGATTCGGCGCGACGAATTTCAAACCCGCGGCCCATCAATAATCGATTTATGACGCGAACTTCGCCCGGTAGCTCAAAACTAACAGCGGCTAATGTATCAGACGCAAGGCCCGCAAGACCGGAGCCATCCGAAAATTGGGTATTTTCCTCAGTCCGGAATACTTGTCCAAGGTCAACGCCCAAGGTCCAGCCAGACGGGTCGTAACGGCGGTAACTGCCACCAATATTGGCACGAAAACCGGTTTCGGAATTATCAAATCCGGGGAACCGATTGATTGAAAACAGATTGGTTTCATCAAATTCAACCTGCAAGCTGTCCTCGTTTGGCACGTCATCGTTAAAAGCAAATTCCGGGGTGTAAACCAGTTGAATAACCGGTTCCAGAACGTGCAATACGTTATTATTTCCGTTTCGCAGCAAAGGCAGCCGCATTTCTGCGCCTATAATCGGGGTTAAACGAAATAAAAGATTGTCGCCAAAAACGATGTCATCCCATACTTTATAAGTATCAACATGAATTTCCGCGAACGTACTGGCACGTATCCCCAACGGCGCATTCCAATCACGTCGCCAATCAGCAGAACCGCTTACCCGAAATACATCGCGGCCTGTTTTGCGAAACAGGCCCACTGAGTTAAAATTCAGGCCAATACGACCGCCCAGCAATGGATCTTCCCATGTTTTGCGAAAACTGATTTCTGGCAATACAAAAGGAATCTCTGCATCGATTTCATCATCCCGGAGGCTTTGAAAAAATACGGCACCTATTTCAAAAAAACTGTCGTTTCGATAACGCCGAACGCCAAGTTTGCTGACCAATCGGTCTGATTGATCAAACCCGAAGCGACGTAAAAAACCGTCATCATTTGTAAACTTCATATCCGCGTAAAAATTCCGGTCCCGGCTTAGATTGAATTCGGAATCTATGTTCAAAAATCCGGTGCCGATATTTCCGGCTCCATCACTCAGGGCAAATGCGCTGTTGATATAAATATGGCCATTTGCGTATCGCTGCCGAAATTCGCCCTCCAGCAAAAATGCGCCGGAGGATGTCAAAAACGGCGTTATGGTAATATCTGCATGGTCACCCAAGGTTATGAAATACGGTAATTTCATCGCAAAACCATACAGGTCTGAAGAAATGAAATTAGGCCCTAACAGGCCGGTCGCACGTGTGACAGAAGGATCAACCATGCGCAGGCTTGGCAAAAAAAGGATTGGCAGGCCAAGGACTTCAAAACGGGCATTCTCAAAATAAAATCGCTGTGCTTCGGTGTCGTGGACAATACGAGATGCACGGATTTGCCAAAGCGGCACCGGTCGGTCAAAGCACACTTGGCACGACGAACCTACCGTACGATAAAGTGTATTAAAACGCCCATCTGTTCGCCGAATTTCCGCAGCAGAAATTTGAAATTGATTGGCCAGCAATAGCCGTGCGCCGTAAATGATACCTTCGCGCAGATCCGTAGAAAGTTCCGCTGCGCTGGCTATGAAAATGGTGTCATTGCCGTCGGTAATCCGAATGCCGCCCTCAGCAAAAACCCGCCCTAAAAATGCGTCATATACAATTTTGTCTGCTTCCAGCCGCGTGCCTTCAAAGATGACAATCACGTTGCCCTCAGCAATCAGTTTTTGCCCTGCCGAATCATAATGGATATTATCGGCGATAAGAGATGAAAATGCGCGTGCTTGGCTATGACCTATGGTGCTGATTCCAAAGGAAAAAACCGATAGTAATGTCAAAAAAACACGTATTTTTCTAAACAGGGTCAACGGGGGCTCCGGGGCATTGGGTGGGGGACTATATTAGCCGTCTTCGAGATGCAGCAGCAAGCCCATCGTTAACAGAACTCCCGCAATTGGCGGCCCCCATGCGGCCAGATATATTGATATTTCCTGTGCCGAACCCAGCGATTCAGCAATGCTTTGCATGGAATACAGAATAAACGCCGAAAATACGGCAACAAGAACCATAACGCCGGTTTGGCCAAACCGCGAATGCCGCATGGAAAACCCCGCGCCAATAAGAACCATGGCCACCAACATAAGGGGGCGCGCGATCTCGGACTGGATAAACAGCCGTTGACGGTGGGTTGAAAAACCGGATGTTTCCAACTGGGTGATGAGCGCAGGCAGATCCCATATCGACACCGCAGCTGGCGACGCAAAATTTTTGAGGATTTCTTGTGAAGTAAGATTGGTTGGCAAACGTAATTCTGAAAATTCAGTTTCCTTTACCGGATTTTCCGGGTCGAGATAATCAAATTGCCATTGTTTCCCTGCACGAATCACCCATTCCCCGTCTAACAATTGCGCGCGCGCGGCTTCTATGCGGCGTATTAGACGTCCATCTGGCGTATATTCGTGCCAGCCAACTTGGTATAATACTGTCCCGTTAAAGCTGGCGCGGCTGGCTTGTATGACAAACTGGCTTTCATCATCGCCTTGACGCAACCAAATACCATCGCCGCTCAAGGAAACCAGAGAACGTCCGCCAACACTGTATTTATCCAAAATGGCGTCCGCCTGGCGCACGGTTGCTGCAACAATGGGATTATATAGCGTGGTCATCGCAGCACCGATAATCAAAGTAGCGCCAA
Source organism: uncultured Rhodobacterales bacterium (assembly GCA_964497195.1). Lineage (GTDB taxonomy): Bacteria > Pseudomonadota > Alphaproteobacteria > Rhodobacterales > Rhodobacteraceae > UBA3077. The sequence goes on from CAZCDC010000018.1 coordinate 17,640, forward strand.
CCGGAACCATTAATAACCGAAGCGCAGATTGCCCCGCAGCACGGGAGATCACCAGTTCCGAGCTTCGTGACAAGCCAACAAATGTTGACAGTGCGGCCAACATGATCACCAGTGGAAATATCTGCATGACATAGCTATTTGTACGCAAAGCTGTCAGCAGAAGCGCATCACGCACGGGGGCGTTATATGCTGACAGTATCCGCAGTTGCTCTACGCCATCGATGATGACAATCAAGAACAAAAACGCAAATTGTACACGGATAATATTCCAGCCAAATTTGCGTAAGACATAAAGAGAAAGGGTCATGTTATTTTCGGTTTCTGACGTTTAATACGGCCCGAAAGTTGTAATAATACCAGCGCTAAAATACCGCCCCCCAATGTGGGCATGTACATGGTCCACGCCAATTCGGGTGATTGCTGGGTAATGGATTTTGCGACGATCACGCTGGATTGTAATAATACGCCGATAGCAATAGCAATCATGACACGGCGCATAAATCCGCCACGCCGAAAACCGCCAACAACAATGACGCCTAGCGCAAGCAGCGGCAAAACAAGTGCCGCAAATGGCAGCGCCAGTTTGTGGTGGCCTTCGGCCGCATAATCGCCCAATCCCCAGCGTTCGCTGTTTAGCATTTCCTCCGTTGGGAAAATCAATTCCTGCGGAAACATTTCAAACGGCCCCCGTTTATATTCCCGAGTACTGGGCAGCACCTCACCCAGATCATAGCTGAATTGGTCAAACCGAATGGTGTTCAAAACCGCATTATATTTATCAAATTGCTGGATAATACCGTCAACCATGACGATACGCATATCAAAACCGTCTTGTAAAAACAGGGCTTTTTGCGCGGAATACGTGACCGGATTAAGCGGGTCGGTCTGGTCATGCAAAAACATGCCTGCCATTTCGCCATCACGCGATGTATCGCGCACATAAATTGTAATATTTTCGGTTGGATGAACAAATTGGCCCTCTCGGATCAGGCTGGCGGCCATTTCGGTTTTAATATCATTCATCCGTATGCGTAACTGCGTTTGACTGGCGGGCACCAGATAAAGCGTGGTGATGGCCATTAATACCATGGCAAATACGCCAAAAACAGCAACAGGTTTTGCCAGTGCCAGCGGCGATTGACCAGCGGTCATCATCACCACCAGTTCGGCCTCGGTATAAAGGCGGTTTAGGGCATAAAGTGCGGCACCAAAGGCTGCAAAAGGCAGGGCCACCATCATCACCCGCGGGATCAGCAACGACGTAATTTCAAGGAATATCAGCCCCGACTGGCCGCTCTCGATCACTTTGTCGACCAAGGGCAATGCCTGTGCCAGCCATAAAATACCGATAATCACCAAGGAAAAGAACCCGAACGGGCCTAAAAGCTGGGATATAAAATATCGATCGAGACGGTTCAAACGGCTTCCTGACGGTTCATTGACTGTTATCTCGTGCCTATGTGCAATCGGGCAACTGGTCAAGTTGTGTCGAAGCGGCTAGGGTTAATTTAACAGATTCTTGCCGAGGGGACCATAATGACCGAACCAATCCATATCAGTTTTATTTCAAATGATCTGAATGCAATTGCGTCGATCCGTGGTAAAATTTCGCTTGTTATCGGGTCTGACGGGTCCATGAACACGTTGACCCGCAAGGTGAATACCCTGACAAAAGGTGCGGTTAAACGTCTTGTCGCCTCAAAAATCTGGCATAAGATTAGGGAGGGTGAAGGCCATGTTTTGGCGTTTCCAGCTAATATGGCCACCTCAGCGGTGCAGGTTGTTAAGGCTGATCGCACGATCAACATGCTGGAGGCCCGCAAAGTTGGCGCGTCAATGGCGGTATTTCGCGGCGATGATGCGCTGACGGTACTGCTGGCCTCACATACCCGTGCGGCGGATATTGCGCACGGGCTGGCGTTGCGGTCCTATGATTTCAACGCCCATAAAACCGATAGTGATACAATTTTGCACATGGTTTCGGCAATGGTCGCAGACCCTGATGCAGTGGCCGCAGAACATGCGCCAATGGCAGCAGTGACCGAGGGCGTATTTTTCACCCGTGACCTGACCAATGAGCCAGCCAATGTGTTAACCACCACCGAATTTGCGAAACGCCTTGCGGATTTACGCAACATCGGAGTCGAGGTTGATGTGCTGGAAGAAGACACGCTGCAACAGCTTGGTATGCGCACATTGCTTTGCGTAGGGCAGGGGTCTCGTAGCCCCTCAAAGGTTGTGGTGATGCGCTGGAATGGCGGCGGAGCTGAGGCCCCGTTTGCGCTGGTGGGCAAAGGCGTGGTCTTTGATACCGGCGGTATTTCCATAAAACCGGCTGGCGGCATGGAAGACATGACCATGGACATGGGGGGCGCAGGCGTGGTTTCTGGCGTGATGCGCACCTTGGCCCTGCGCAAAGCCAAAGCCAATGTTGTGGGTGTGGTCGGCATTGTTGAAAACATGCCCGATGGTAATGCGGTGCGCCCCGGTGATGTGATTAAATCAATGAAAGGTGACACGGTTGAGGTGATCAATACCGATGCTGAGGGGCGTTTGGTTCTCGCGGATATCCTGTGGTACACTCAAGAAAAATTCGCGCCCAAAGCGATGATCAATCTGGCAACTTTGACGGGCGCAATTATTATTGGCCTTGGCCATGAAAATGCAGGTGTGTTTTCGAATTCTGATAAATTGTGTAAACAGTTTCTGAAATCGGCGGCATCCGAGGGCGAAGGCGCGTGGCGTCTGCCTATGGCTCCGGCCTATGACAAATTGCTGAAATCCCGTGTTGCTGACATGAAGAACATCGGCGGGCGGTCCGGTGGGTCAATTACCGCCGCACAGTTTTTGCAGCGATTTGTGAAACCAGAAACGCCGTGGATACATCTGGATATCGCTGGCGTTGCCTCACCGGGACCAACGGTTTTGGCCCCAAAAGGTGCAACCGGCTGGGGCGTTTGTGCGCTCAACCGGTTAATCTCTGATAATTTTGAGACCTGATGTCTGAAATTCGATTTTACCACCTGACCCGCAATCCGCTGGAGCAAACCTTGCCCGGATTGCTGGAGAAATCTTTGCAACGTGGTTGGCGGGTTTTGGTACAAACCGGCGTGACTGAACGATTGGCGTTTTTGGATCAAAGGCTGTGGCAGGGGGCCGATATCAGCTTTTTACCCCATGGTATTACTGGCGCTGAACATTCAAAAGATCAACCGATTTTGCTTTCCGATACATCTGAAAATCTTAATGATGCCAATGTGTTAATGCTGGTAGATGGTGCGATTTCCACACCTGAAATTATGGATAAATTTGACCTGACCTGCCTGTTTTTCGATGGCAATGACGAAACAGCGCTAACCAAAGCCCGCCAAGACTGGAAATCGGTAGTGGCGGCAAAATTGCAAGCGGTTTACTGGGCGCAGGATGCTGACGGGCGTTGGCTCAAAAAAGCTGAATCCGACCCTGCTGCGCAAAGCTAATTACGTATTAACAACAACTGGTTGCGGGTGATTTCAATTTTGGTGAACCGGTTCAGGTATTCCATGCCAAGCAATGATACATCGAGCAAACCGCCATTTACGGCTGCGCGCATGTTATAATCTTTGAACCGCTGCAAAACGATATTATCAAGCGACACAATTGCTGTTGGCACAATCCCGTTGGCTGTGCTGGCCTGGGTTGAATAATCCAGTGTCGCAAGGTCAAATCCGACCCGTTCGGCATCGCGTTGGGTCAGCACAATATCGGTTGCACCTGTGTCCACAACAAATTTTACCGTTACATTATTGACCAGCACATCAATATAAAAATGCCCGTCCCATGCGCGGCCAACCATAACGGTACCACGATCAGCCATTTGCGGGCGAGAGGAAAAGAATTGTTCCTCAAACTGGTCGCGCATCGAATATGCACCAATAAAGCCAATAAAAATAAGGCCCCAAATGCCCAATTGTTGTAACATATTATTTAAACGTTTGCGCGAGCCAAGCAACATTGAACCGCCAACAACGATCAACAACAATATCAGATAAAACAAAGTCGCCAGATTGTCTGGGTCAATATCCCGCATGGTTTTCCCTAAAATCCGATGTCGCGAATGCCATCAATAACAAACTGTACCGAAAGCGCGGCCAAAAACATACCAAAAAGTCGGGAAATCAGGTTGATACCTGTTTGGCCAAGCAGGCGTTCAATTGTATTGCCCATCAAAAACATTATTAAAACCAAGACAAGAACCAGCGCCATAACGCCAAAAACCATGCCTTGCCCGGCGATACTCCCCGAATATTCGCCGGTAAGCAAAATCATTGTGGTCATTGCGCCGGGGCCAGCAATAAGCGGCATGGCAAGGGGGAAAACCGAAGGGTCATTTTCTGATTCCGCCTGGTTTTCACGGCGTTGGGTGCGTTTTTCAAACAGCATTTCGATGGCAGTAATAAACAGTAATATACCGCCCGAAATCCGGAACGCCGGCATGCCGATGCCGATTGCATCCAGCACTGCCTCTCCGGCCAGACCAAATAATGCCAGAATACCAAAACCTGTTAGCACCGCACGAAAAGCAATTTTTCGCCGTTGCGCGGCTGTGTTGCCTTGTGTAACCGCCACAAATAACGGCGTGAGGCCGATGGGGTCAATAATGACAAACAGCGCAACAAACGCTGTCAGGGCAAGTTCAAACTCCATTTATGCGCGTTCCAGTTTTTCCATAGCTTTCATCCACATGCTTTCCGCACGTTCCAGCCCCTTGATAACCTCTTTGCGCTTTTTGGTCCATTTATCAATTTCTTCGTGGTCACCACGTTCGTACAAAGCCTTGTTACCAAGACGTTTGTCGATGTTATCGCGCATTTCCGTCAATTTGGTGACGCGCAGCTCACAGATTTTTACATCCTTTTTCAGGGCTGCATTGGCAACGGGTTTTGGACCTTTTTTAACGGGTTTAACCTTTTTCACCGGGTCTTTGGCTGCGCCACCACGTTCAGATAGTAACATACGGCGGTAGGCTTCCATATCCTCGTGATACGGCTCGACCTTGCCATTTTTCACCAGCCAGAGCCGATCCGCGACCAGTTCAACAAGGCTGGCATCGTGTGACACCAGAATAACCGCACCATTATAGGCGGTCAGCGCCTCTACCAGCGCTTCGCGCGATTGAATATCAAGGTGGTTTGTTGGCTCATCCAAGATAATCAGATGCGGCGCTTCGATCGTTGCCAGCAGCATTGACAGGCGCGCTTTTTGCCCGCCTGACAGTTTTGCGACCACTGTTTCCACAGCCTCTGGCCCCAAACCACCCGCCGCCAGACGGCCACGGATTTTAGCGGGAGTTTCTAAGGGGCGTTCACGCATCACGTGCTGAATGGGGGTTTCGTCCAGAAACAGCTCATCAACCTGATGCTGGGCAAAATAACCAATGCGCAGCTTGGTTGACGTTATCATTTTGCCGTTCATGGTTTCCAAACGACCAGCGATCAGTTTAGAAAGCGTTGATTTACCTTGGCCATTGGCCCCCAGCAGAGCGATGCGGTCGTCTTGGTCTATCCGTAGATCCAACCCCGCCAGAATGATTTTTCCGTCATACCCAGCAGCCGCGTTTTCCATGCGCACAATCGGCGGCGAGAGCTCCTCGGGCGTGGGGAAATTAAAGCTGGCGACAGTATCGCCGACCACGGCGGCAATAGGCTTCATGCGTTCCAGCGCTTTGACCCGCGATTGCGCCTGTTTGGCCTTGGAGGCCTTGGCCTTGAAGCGATCCACAAAGCTTTGCATATGGGCGCGTTCGCGGTCTTGTTTCTTTTTGGCCGAAACCTGTTGTTCCATTTTCGCACGGCGCTGGTTGGCAAAATTATCGTAATTGCCTTGATAAAGCGTCAGTTTTTGCTGATCCAAATGCAGGATGGCGTTGACCGAACGATTCAGAAGGTCCTTGTCATGGCTGACGATCAGCACCGTATAGGGGTATTTTGCCAGAAAATTTTCCAGCCAGATTGTGCCCTCAAGGTCCAGATAATTTGTCGGCTCATCGAGCAGCAGAAAATCGGGTTTGCTGAACAATACCGCCGCCAGAGCAACGCGCATCCGCCAACCACCGGAAAAATCTTTGCAAGGGCGGGCTTGGGCATCTTTGTCAAAACCAAGACCATTCAAAATGGCCGCCGCGCGGGATTCAGCCGAATGGCTGTCAATATCGGCCAACCGTCCGTGGATTTCGGCAATGCGTAGTGCATCGGTGGCGGTTTCGGCCTCGTTCATGAGCGCGTGGCGCTCGGTATCGGCCTCCAGCACGGTTTCGAGCAGTGACAGGTCTGACGCCGGAGCTTCCTGCGCCACGCCGCCAATGCGGGTGTTGCGCGGGATTTTGACCGTGCCATCGTCAAGGTTCCACTCCCCCCTGATCAATTTGAACAAGGTGGTTTTACCGGTGCCATTACGCCCGACAATGCCGACCTTATGACCAGACGGAATGGTGACCGAGGTGTTATCAAGCAACACGCGGCCTTCGAGGCGGAAGGTTATATTATTTATAGCTAACATGGGGCGTCATTTCGCCTAATGGCGCGCTTAAGTCAATGCGCAAAAATACCGCTTTATTGCAGACGCGGCCCATGGTATGCGCCGCGTCAAGAATTCAAACTTTTCAAAGGACAGCCCAATGGCCATTCAGCGCACTTTTTCGATCATCAAACCAGACGCCACCAAACGCAACCTTACAGGCGCAATTGTCGCTAAATTTGAGGCCGCCGGCCTGCGCGTTGTTGCCTCCAAACGCATTCAAATGACATTGGCACAAGCTGAACAATTTTACGGCGTCCATTCAGAACGTCCATTTTTTGGCGAATTGTGCGAATTCATGATTTCCGAGCCAATTGTTGTTCAGGTTCTGGAAGGCGAAGACGCGATTGCAAAAAACCGCGAAGTCATGGGCGCAACCAACCCAGCTGACGCAGATGCGGGCACTATCCGCAAAGAATTTGCGCTGAGCATTGGTGAAAATTCCGTGCATGGTTCAGACGCGCCAGAAACAGCCGCCGAAGAAATCGCGTTTTTCTTTTCCGGTCTTGAGCTGGTTGGCTAAATTTTTCGGATAACACCGATTTTATTAAGGACCGCTTCGATATCGGAGCGGTCTTTTTTTGTGCCTTTTAGCGCATCAAATTTTTCGCGTAACGCTTTTTTCTCGTCACCCTGACAATCATTCCACGGGCGGCCTTGCAGGCCCATTACTAACGCATAATACCCAATGAAATGCGGGCGGGTGCCCGTGGCCAGCACCCTGCTATAGGCCTCATCAGCGCCAATATCCCGTAAGGTTTCTGCGTCAGGAATACCGGCGCGCCTAAACATCATTTCCGCCGCTGGGCCAAGGTTTCGTATAGTGGAAACCGGGTCAGGCACGGCTGATTGCGGCATCAAAACTGGCGCGGGCCGCTTGCCATTCCGGCCCATCGGGATAGGCCAGCAGGGACTTGATCAACTGACTGGAAAAATCAATTGAGGCTTCGCGCGGCAACATTGAGGGCAAATTGTCGATGGCGGTTAGTTCAACGCCGCTGCCAAGGTCAATAAACGGCTTTTCCCAGCTTGTTGGCGCGTCGTAAACCGGCAATGGATTAAAATCGCTGAACGGGTCACAGGACACGTCGGAGACCATTTTCAGGTTGCCTTGGGTGATGGATTTTTTGTTCAACAACTGCAATCCCGGGCCGGTCATAAGTACACAATTTACCATTAAATCATGTGCTTGCAGGGTTTTGTGGTCTAGGTTTCGGGTCTCCTCGATGTCCCATTCTGTTACGATATAACCCGCTAGTTGTAGAGCCTCAATTGCGCCACTTCCAGAACGGCCTTTGGCACCAATCACCAAAGCCTTTTTGGGGTTTGAGCGCACAGCAAGAGCCAAAAGAATATCTTCAACTTCACCACGACTATCAAAACTGGAAACCCCTTTTTCAGGTCCGTCATCACCCAGTTCCGCAGCCAGTTGACGCCATGCAGCAAGGGCCGCGCCCATCCAGCCTGCCCAATATCCAAACGCGGCGGTGCGCCGATTGTTGATGGTTAGATATTCGATGTCTAACAGATGACCACCGCCATTTTTGTAGCGCCCGAGTTCATCTTGCCAGCCGGTTTGATCCTTGAAGCTGTGCGAAAAGTGGATCATCGGGTTTGGCAAAATATCGGGCGTATCCGGTAATTCTTTAAGGCCGAGAATGACGGTATTTTTGGCAGTTTTCCAACTTTCAGCGGCAATCAATTCGCAGCCTGTCGCTGCATATTCCACATCACTGAAAATGCGTTTCTGACTGCGCTCCACGGCCAATTCATACCCTGCGGATAGAAAGGTTTTTGCATCATCAGGTGTGATAGGCGTGCGGCGCTCAGTAGCGCGGGCTTCGTCTCGGAGGATGAATTTCATGGGAATTCCTTATGCCAAAATACTGGTTTTAAGGTCAATTTTTGCTGCAAAATTCCTTAAAACTTGAGGGTAAAGCCGGTGCTCCAGTGGCAGCAACCGTTTTGCGAGATCATTGGCTGTGTCGGCTTGTTTCACAGGAATTACCGCTTGGCCCAATATTGGCCCCGAATCCAGTTCCGGCGTAACCAGATGCACCGTGCAGCCATGCACCGCCATCCCCGCATCCAGTGCGCGTTGATGGGTGTAAAGACCCGGGAAAAGGGGCAAAATGGAAGGGTGGATATTCAAGATTTTTCCTGCCCATTTCCCCACAAACGCAGGCGATAAAATTCGCATAAATCCAGCAAGGCAAATGATATCGGGCGCAGATTTCAGCAATGCTTTGTGGAGTTCGTTTTCAAATTCATCGCGGTTATCGATAAACTTGCGATGATCCAGCGCGACCGTGGGAATACCCATGGCATTGGCTTTTTTTAGCCCCGCAGCTTGTGGATTGCTGGACAAAACCAAAACCGGTTCGGCAGGGTGGTCTGGCTCCATGCTTTTGGCCAGCGCCACCATGTTTGAGCCGCTACCGGAAATCAGAATGGCGACACGTTTTTTCATGCCAATATGCCGGAATAAGTGATGTTTTCACCCCTAACAATATGGCCCATTTGAATAACGGTTTCGCCGTTTTCCTCAAATATCTGTTGTAGATCCGAGGCGCGATCAGGGCTGACAATGGCGATCATGCCAACGCCACAATTAAAGGTTTTCAGCAATTCCTTTTGTGCCATTCCTGCCTGTTCAACCAGCCATTTGATCACAGGAGGCAAAGCCCAGGCTGTCAGGTCAATTTCTGCGCCAAGGCCCTTTGGCAACGCACGTGGCAAATTTTCTGTCAAGCCGCCCCCCGTGATATGTGCCAAGGCATGCAATCCGCCGGCGCGATATGCAGCAAGGCCGGAACGCACATATAATTTGGTTGGCGCCAGCAGTGCCCCCCCCAAGGTTCCATTCCCGAACGGGCAGGGCGCATCCCATGCAAGGCCGGAATTTTCAACGATTTTACGTACCAGCGAATAGCCGTTTGAATGCACGCCGCTGGAGGCGAGGCCAAGCAGAACATCGCCCTCAGCCACGCCAGAAGGCAGCATTTGGCCGCGCTCCATTGCGCCAACGGAAAAACCAGCCAGGTCAAAATCTCCTTTGGCATACATGCCAGGCATTTCGGCGGTTTCACCGCCAACAAGAGCAGAGTTTGAGCGGCGGCAGCCCTCGGCTATACCTTCAATAACCATAGCGGCCTCCTCCACATCCAGCTTTCCAGTGGCGAAATAATCAAGGAAAAACAAGGGTTCTGCACCTTGGCAGACCAAATCATTAACGCACATGGCGACCAGATCAATGCCCACTGTATCCAGAATGCCGGTATCAATCGCGATGCGTAATTTGGTGCCGACGCCGTCAGTTGCAGCAACCAAAATCGGGTCATTATATCCAGCGGCCTTTAGGTCAAACATCGCGCCAAAACCGCCGAGGCCATCCATAACGCCACTGCGTTTGGTGCTGGCTGCTGCGGGTTTGATCCTTTCAACCAGCGCATTTCCTGCGTCAATATCAACGCCGGCATCTGCATAAGTAAGGCCATTTGGACGATTAACCATGGTAGTTTCCTTAACAGGGGTTTTGTCGATGATTTAGCCCATATAAATTCAAAAGGGAACACCCTTGACCCTGGAATTTCACGGGGGTAATAACCCCGCAGGCGGGCCTGTAGCTCAGTTGGTTAGAGCAGAGCGCTCATAACGCTTTTGTCGTAGGTTCGAGTCCTACCGGGCCTACCAGAATATATCCATTGCACGTAAGAGTTGTTTTTCAAAATACATGCTGTATTTGTGTATTTATCTTAAAGAATCCCTGAACAAGGCCCTGATCGCACCCCATTACAGGCGGCCACGCAAGGGCCGCCCGCAGATACCGCTTTTGGTGATGCTCAGTTTATTTTCTGCAACAGTGGTATGGCCTCTATCCATTGCCCGGCAGTTGTTTGCTTGCAAATGATGAGAGGGGAGCCCTGTACTGAAGATGCGCACTATGGCATGCATTTGATGCGCGATTTTGCCGGTCTGAATCTGGCGCTGGCCAACCTTTGCCAAGCCAGGGTGCCCTTGTTCAGAGTTTCGCCAACATGGGTATCAGAGGGATTACACCCGTTATAAACTGAAACCAGCCGCTTAATTCTATTAGCGCGCCCCATCAAAAATAGGGGGATTACCCTGTCTTCTCAAAAATATAGAAATCCGCGAACGACGTTGTGTCACATTTTTTTTCGTCATACGGATAAATGTTCGGGATGTGCGCAAGAAGCGAAAACGACTTAGCATTATCCCTCACCCAATCTGTGAAATTTCGGTGCTTCACATGCTCACCCACATAATTTATCTCATTTGAATTTGATGAATATACGATAACAAAACGTTCAGCAGATTTGAACAAAAAATCCATATAATCGTGATAAACTTCGTCCTCAATCAGGTGGAAAATAACATCTAGAGATAACGCCAGTTCAGCGGATTGATTGTCATACTCTGGGAGCGTTAAGAACTCGACAGTCTTGTTGCTTGAGAACCTATCTTTGCAAAGACTGATTGCTTTTTCCGATACATCTATACCCAAATAACGAGGGTAATTCGCAAGAGAAAGCTGGTTTCCGTCACCGCAGCCAAACTCGATTATGCTTTGAATCTTCTTTTCGGCCACAAATCCATTTAGGATTTCAGCCTTAAAATCTGCCAGTCGACCATAGCTCCCGCTGCCGGAATTCCCGCCTGAACTATAACGCTGATCCCAATAACTTCCACTTTCATCAAAATAAACCTTTGGCTTATTAAGGATGAACCTAACGACGCCCTCCAAAGGACTTCCGGAAATTATCCTTTTTAATTTTTTCATAAAGCCCTGCGGGTAAGAATAAGAAGGTCACGGTAAAGTTTAAACTCCGTAAAATCCAGTAAATAAAAAAGGGTCCGCCCCAAATAACGACTTCAAGTGACACTTACCCATTGCCATAGCAGTAATAACTGCCCTGAAGGGGCATTGTGGTTAAAACGCCACTCACATTCCTTCAAATATAAGCCAAATTGAGCCTTGGGGACATCGTTGAATTTCCGCATGTGACGCTTGGCTTGGCCCCTTGGCCTTTGAACGGAAAGCTGCCTAAATGAGTTGAGAGGCCGGAACGTAAACGGGACAAGACCAGTCTACGGTTAACCTATTCCCCAGTGCGGGCTGAAATAGCCTTGCGATCGTTGCCAGGTCAATAGCTGGATTCGAACACCATAAGCTGGGACATCAAAACAGCCTCATTGGCCGTCAGAGTTGGGTGAGCAGGCTGAGTTAGCGCGATGTCGTTTGCCAATTCGGGGAATAAAGCAAGTAATTCCTCTTTTTGACCTATCGGCGCGGACTTAAACGATTTTTCATCCGGAAAAAAGCTTTCGGTCAGGGCGCCATTCGCGCAGATGGTTTTGTGGTCCTCAAAGGCAAGGTGGTAATATTCCACACGGATTGCGGAATAGTCGCGCATAATTGTTTGATCGTTTATCAGGTTTTTGGCCGAAACTAAAGCCGATTTTGTACCAAAAACCGCGTCCAGAATGCCATCTCTTATAACCATTCGATGTTCGGCTGACACAATTAAGTCGGCATTGGTTCCCAAGGTCCCGGATTTGATGCAAACCGGCACCATCGCGCCAATGGCCAATACATCGCGCATACCAACCCATGCCAGTTTTTGATAACCGGATTCTTCTGTCCAGATCAGATCGCCAACTGCCAAGTTTTCTACTGCAATTTCACCAGATTTTGTAAGAATCATGGTGCCCCGCGTAAAGCACGGGGCGTCTGGGTCCATTTCAATATCTGGGCGCATGTCGATAGATTCTCGGTCACGCAGGCAAAGATTAATAGATTCGCCCGGTTCCAGCTCTTTGGTAAATCCGTAACCAACAAATTGGTGACCCTCCCCAACCGTTAGGCTAAACATGGAGCCTTCTTCTTCACCGGCAAAATCGATTGTCCAATCAGGTGAGATCGACGCATCTTCATGTTCGGTTCCATTCAGTTTTCCGCTGAAAGTCTGGTTAAGGTTTTCGGAGCGATCCGCTCCACCAACCGCACCATCATTAAAGATATGACTGTTTTCACCTTTATCCGTGTCGTAAACTGTAATCGTGTCAGGCGTCGCGCCTTCCTTTACCGTTACAGTATAGTTCCCGCCGCCGGTGTGGACGATGTTTAAATCTGATTGGTGATAGACGGTAATTTGATATGACGACATGGTTTCTCTCTTTCAATTCGATTCAAGCGAAAATTTGGAAGTTGGTAAACCTGATAGTCGACATGGATTTCAAATTGGCTAAGGGATTGTATTGTCATCAAATTGTAGACAGAAAGCGGGCGCATAAATGACTTGATTTTGACATGGTAAAAGGGCATTAAGACGATATGAAAAGAACAATCTGTCCTATTTGTATCTGTATTAACTGCTGACATATCGTCCGCGGCGGCTTCTTTTTGTTTTCAAATCAATGATGAAATGTTAGGCCCGTCGCAGCACTCCTGCGTTTGGAAAAGCCAATGACTAAGATCACGTTATATAACACAAAATCCCGCCAAAAAGAGCAATTTACCCCAATTGAGCCGGATAATGTACGTATGTATGTATGTGGCCCTACGGTCTATGACCGTGCCCATATCGGCAATGCGCGGCCAGTGGTTGTGTTTGATATTCTGTTCCGGCTACTGCGGCATGTTTATGGGCATTATAATGTCAATTATGTGCGTAATTTTACGGATGTTGATGATAAAATAAATGCCAAGGCGGCTGAAACAGGGCGTAGCATTGGTGACATTACCGGTGAAACCATCAAGTGGTATCACGAGGATATGGACGCGCTGGGGGCATTGCGCCCTGTGCATGAGCCTCGCGCCACGCAATATATTCCGCAAATGGTGGCCATGATCGAGGGCTTGATTACCAGCGGCCATGCCTATGCCAGCGCGGGCCATGTGTTGTTTGATGTGACTTCTTATGAGGCTTACGGGGCGCTTTCGGGCCGCAAGCTGGAAGATATGCGCGCGGGCGCGCGGGTAGAGATTGCCGATTACAAACGCGACCCGATGGATTTTGTGCTTTGGAAACCCTCCAGCGATGATCAACCCGGCTGGGATAGCCCTTGGGGGTTTGGTCGCCCGGGCTGGCATATTGAATGCTCGGCCATGTCGCTGGACCTGCTGGGCGAGACGTTTGACATTCATGGCGGCGGCTTGGATTTGCAATTTCCGCATCATGAAAACGAGATCGCGCAAAGCTGCTGTGCCAATCCTGATGGCGGGTTTGCGAACTTTTGGCTGCATAATGAGATGTTGCAGGTTGAGGGCAAGAAGATGTCTAAAAGTCTGGGCAATTT
>CAZCDC010000019.1:0-16408 GCA_964497195.1 uncultured Rhodobacterales bacterium
TGCAGCCTGATCAAAGATCATGCAACATCGGTTTGGGCCATGCCTCGGCTTCGCCTCGGCAGCGGGCTGTTAGATGCCGCGTGCCATGGCCGCCACTCCTGTGCGGGCGATGTCTATCAGGCCAAGCGGGCGCATCAAATCTGTAAACGCGTCGATCTTTTCGGGGGTGCCGGTGATTTCAAATACAAAACTGCTTAGGGTGCTATCCACCACATTCACACGGAAAATATCGGCCAGCCGCATGGCTTCGACCCGCTTGTCACCTGTTCCACAAACTTTTAGCAGCGCCATTTCGCGTTCAACCGAGGCGCCTTCAACCGTCAGGTCATTAACCTCGTAAACCGGAATAATCAGGCCAAGCTGGGCTTTGATTTGCACGATCACCGCCGGAGTTCCCGTGGTGACGATGGTAATACGGGATTTGCGGCCCTCGGCATCAATTTCGGCAACGGTCAGGCTGTCAATATTATAACCGCGCCCTGAAAACAGGCCAATGACCCGTGCCAGAACGCCGGCTTCGTTATCAACCAGCACTGTTAATGTATGGGTTTCCAGCAATTCGTCCAAAGGGTTTTTCAGATCATAGGCGCTTTTACGGCTGGCACCTTGTTTGATATGTAGGGCGTTCATGAGGGTCTCCTGATGTTTAGGGTTTTGCCCAGCTATTCGCGGGCGGTTGTGCGTAATTGGTCGGGTGGGGCCAGTTGAATAGAGCCATCCATTGGTAGTTTGTGGCGATTTTTGATAAACCTGTCCAGCAGCGGCGCAAATTCAACCCCGATGGCTTCGGCGTCGGATTTGTGCATATCGGTTAGATATCGTTGCCGCTTGCCTTTGTTAAACTGGGTAAAGCGGTTATTCAGCACCACATGGGCTATTTGTTCGGCATCGCCGATGATTTGCAACTGGTCAAGAATACGTTGCGCGGCTTTGATGGTATCAAAGGCCACATCATCATAACAAAGCGGCAGGGTGCCGGGCAGGCGTAGCCATGCGGTCAGGCTGTCACATTGGTTGCGAATGCCGGTTATGGCATCCTCCAGCGTTTCGATTTCGGCAAAAGCGATCGACCCTTTGGCGCGGGATTTGGCGCCATGGTCCATCATCGACAGGGCAATATCGCGCGGATCACGGTATACCGCATGGGCAAGTGCATGGCCCGATTGCACCATTTTTACCACCGAAGGGCTGGGGCGATTATGGGATTTTAGCGCAATCGGATAGCCCAGATCATCAACCAGCCGCATCATTTCATCGGCTTGATCTTGCGAAATACTCTGCACAAAATTGATCTTTTTGGCTTTGGCAATGGCTCCGAGATCAAAGCGCGGCTGTGGATAGCCTGCCAGCTCCAGCGCAGAGCGCGCCAGATGAAAGGCCATCGTAGAGCCGGCTTTGGTGATGCTATAGCTGAAATAAATCAGGGGTTTCATGGGGTTAAACCATTACCGATCCACTGGCATCTATCGCACCTTCAACGCTGTCATCGCCCATTAACATTTCATTATGGGCTTTGCCGCTGGGAATCATCGGGAAACAGTTTTCATGTTTTTCAACCAGACAATCCATAATAACCGGGCCGTCATAATCAAGCATTTCCTGAATGGCATCATCCAGATCTGCGGGGTTGCTCACGCGGATGCCTTTTGCGCCAAATGCTTCCGCTAATTTCACAAAATCAGGCAGGGCTTCGGACCATGTTGAGGAATACCGCTCGCCGTGCAGCAATTGCTGCCACTGGCGCACCATGCCCAAGCGTTCGTTATTCATGATAAACTGTTTTACAGGGGTTTTATATTGCATGGCTGTGCCCATTTCCTGCATATTCATCAAGAAAGACGCATCGCCCGCCACATTAATGACCAGCGCATCCGGATGGGCGATTTGCACACCCACGGAGGCGGGCAAGCCATAGCCCATGGTGCCTAATCCACCCGAAGTCATAAACCTATTCGGGTCTTCAAAGCCTAAAAACTGCGCAGCCCACATTTGGTGTTGGCCGACCTCGGTGGTGATATAGCGGTCCATATCTTTGGTCAGCGCTTCCAGCCGCTGCAACGCATATTGCGGTTTGATGATGGTGTCGGAATTTTTGTAATTCAGACAATTAACATTCCGCCAGCCTTCAATTTCACCAAACCAGTCTTTGACGGCGGCTGCGTTGGTTTTGCGACCGCGCGACTTCCAGACCTTTAAGATATCCTCAAGAATATGGCCAACATCGCCAATAATAGGGCAATCAACAGTGATGATTTTATTGATGCTTGAGGGGTCAATATCAATATGCACCTTAAAGCTGCCCGGGCTAAATGCGTCGGTGCGCCCCGTAATACGGTCATCAAATCGCGCGCCAATACAAAGCATAAAATCACAATCATGCATGGCGTTATTGGCCTCGAATGTGCCGTGCATTCCCAGCATTCCCAGCCAATTATCCCCCGATGCCGGATAAGCACCAAGCCCCATCAAGGTAGAGGTAATGGGAAAACCGGTGCTGGCCACAAGCTCGCGCAATAGCTGGCTGGCGCCTGTACCGGAATTAATAACACCGCCGCCGGAATAAATAAGCGGACGTTTGGCGATCTCCAAGGCCTCAACCGCGCGGGTAATGGCGTCAATATCGCCTTTGACCTGCGGGCTGTAATGCATTTTGGGCATTTTGTTTTTGGCTGTATATTCTGCGCTGGCGAATTGCACATCCTTGGGGATGTCTACCAAAACCGGCCCCGGGCGGCCCGAAGTGGCCACGTGGAACGCTTGATGAATGGTCGCCGCCAGATCGGCAGTATCCTTAACAAGCCAGTTATGTTTGGTGCAGGGGCGGGTGATACCGACTGTATCTGCCTCCTGAAACGCATCATTGCCGATCATGAAGGTTGGCACTTGGCCCGACAAAACAATCATTGGGATGCTGTCCATCAAGGCATCGGTCATGCCGGTAACTGCGTTGGTGGCGCCCGGGCCAGAGGTCACCAGCACCACACCGGGTTTTCCGGTTGAGCGCGCATAACCTTCGGCTGCGTGGGTCGCACCTTGTTCGTGGCGCACAAGGATATGGCGAATAGCATTTTGCTGGAAAAGCTCATCATAAATAGGAAGCACAGCACCGCCGGGATAGCCAAAGACGGTATCAACGCCTTGGTCTTTCAAGGCTTGAATAACAATTTGTGCACCGGTCATTTCTGACATCTATCTTCTCCGTATATGATTCTGTATGGCCAAAAAAAAGCCCCCGAATGTCGGAGGCTGGCACAAAACAGATTAAAACCTTAGGTCTCAATCGGCCCGCGCCATGCGTTCACCACCACTAGAATTTCAATATTATTTCTCATGCGGTATTTTTAAGCGTGGAAATTGCAGAGGTCAATGCGAAAAAGAAAACTTTATTGCTGAAATCCGTATTTTTTTTGCGTTTTATTTCAAATACCACGGGTAATCGCGTTGAATGCAAATTCATGCATGGGTTTTGCGTGTAGTAGTCACCCTAAGTCAGTTTCTGGCACAAGGGTCAAATTTACCGTTGGCATATGTGAAATAGATCGTTAACTTAACGTCACTTATTCGATCAACCCCGCAAAAACGTGGGGAGTCATATCTGGGAGGAATACATGGATCGTCGTTCTTTTATCACCAAAGCTGCACTTGGTGGCACCGCCGCTGTTGCTGCGGGCACATTGGCTGCACCTGCTTATGCACAGGGCAACCGCACTCTGACTATGGTAACATCATGGGGCCGTGGCCTTGCCGGTGTTTTTGACGCTGCACAACATGTTGCCGACAGCATTACCGCAATGTCCGATGGCACATTGAACATTGAAATCAAAGCTGCTGGCGAACTTGTTGGCGCATTTGAAGTGTTTGACGCGGTTTCCTCCGGTCAGGCAGACATGTATCACGCTGCTGATTATTACTTTGTAGGCCAGCATCCGGGTTATGCGTTCTTTACATCTGTGCCGTTTGGCATGGCTGCGCAAGAATTGGTAAACTGGTATCACCATGGCGACGGCCGTAAGTTCCATGACCAACTGGGCGAGGTTTTCAACCTGAAATCCTTCTTGGCTGGTAATACTGGCGCACAGGCGGGTGGTTGGTTCCACAAGGAAATCAACTCTGCTGAGGATTTCAACGGCTTGAAATTCCGTATGCCGGGCCTTGGCGGTCAAGCTTTGGGTAAATTGGGCGCATCGGTGCAAAACCTACCGGGTTCCGAAGTGTATCAAGCATTGGCTTCCGGCGCGCTGGACGGCACCGAATGGATCGGCCCATGGGCTGATGAGGTTGCCGGTTTCCAGGAAATCACCAAAATCTATTACACCGCTGGTTTCCACGAGCCGGGCGCTGGTCTGTCGCTTGCAACCAACCTCGAAGTTTTCAATGAGCTTTCACCAGCGCATCAGAAAATCATCGAAATTGCTTCCGGTGAAACCCACCAGTGGAGCCTTTCACAGTTCTTGAACAATAACGGTGCGGCGCTGAAGCGTCTGGTTTCCGAAGGCGTTCTGATCCGTGAATTCAACGACGGTGTCTGGGATGCGTTTGGTGCGGCTTCTAACGAAGTGCTCGACAGCTATATGGATGACGCGCTATTTGCTGAAATCCGTGCATCTTATAATGCATCCATGTCGGAATCTTCTGCTTGGATCCAAAATGCCGAAGGCACATATCGTTCACAGCGTGACCGTATTCTGGGTTAATCCCTGACAACAAATTATTCGCGTCCGCCCTGTTTGGGTGGGCGCGTATTTTGCCCCCTCATTCGAGAGTTGATATATGTTAGGCGCGCTTGGCTGGTTCTTTTCCAACATCTGGATGGGATTCGTAAACTTTTTCACCGCAATCACAAACCCGTCAGCATGGTTGGACTGGTCCGATAAAGAAGCTGTGATACGGTTTATTTATTACGGCGCCTCCAGTGAATTCTTGTTTGTTATCATAAATTTATTCCTTGTGATTACCGTAATTGGCTTGTTTAAGCGCAAATTCCTCTGGCTGGTCGTTCGGATCATCGAGGGTTTTTCCAACGGAATCGGAAGGTTTTTTGCTTGGGCAGGGCTGATTATGGTGCTGCAACAGGTGATGATTGTATTCCTGCAACGTATTTTTCGGGTATCCGAAATATCAATTGGCCCGTTCGGGGTGGTTTTCACCAAAGACCTGAGCTGGTTTGGTGAGGAATTAAAGCTTTATAATGCCATGGTGGTCGCTTTGGTCTGTGCCTATACCTTTGTGCAGGGCGGCCATGTGCGGGTTGATTTGTTTTACTCCCGTGTCAGTTTCAGAACCAAAAAAATCATCGATATGTTTGGCTCGCTGTTTTTCATCATGCCAACCATGTTTCTGATCTGGTTGTATGGCTGGTTCTTTATGTGGCGCCATCTGGTAACGCCAAAATTCGCAGCCTCTGAATCCTTGGAAAAAATGCTGCGCAAGGCTAGTTTTCTAAAGGAAAACATCGAAACCATCGGGTTTTCGCCTAATGGGTTTAACGCTTATTTCCTGTTCAAAGTGCTGCTGGTTTCGTTTGCGCTCATGATGATTATTCAGGGCATCGGTTTCTTTTACCGGTCCATGCTGGAAATGATCGAAGGCCCTGAATCCGAGGGCAAGTATTTGGATAAAGATAAACTAAACGACGAGCTGGCGGAAACCGTCGCCGCGATACATTAAAGGGGCAGGGCTATGTTATTTGGTTTAGATGGGGTCGAGGTTGGCCTGATTATTGTGTTCAGCAGCCTGTTTATCGGCATTATGTCGGGCTTTCCGGTGGCGTTTTCCATTGGCGGCGCGGCGGTGGCGGCGTTTGGTATCTTGGCGGCGTTGGATAATTCGGGTGTGTTAATGCATGCCGCAATCGATACCCGCAGCGAAGATTTCCTAAGCTTGGTTGATGCCGGGGTTGCCCGAGACCAGATTTCGCTGTTCCGATACCCTGATTTACCAACCGAAGTTGAACATTTGTTCAAGAATGGCTGGCAGCACGCGATGGATCGCAATATTTCCTTTATTGTCAATCGCATGAACGAACGGGTGTTTGCCGGACAATCCATCGAAACCCTGCTGGCGGTGTTGATGTTTGTATTGATGGGCGTCACATTGGAGCGCTCAAAAATTGCCGAAGACCTGTTAACAACCATGGCGCGGGTGTTTGGCCCGTTGCCCGGCGGTTTGGCGGTTTCGGTGGTTTTGGTGGGTGCGTTTTTAGCAGCCTCAACCGGTATTGTTGGCGCTACTGTGGTAACCATGGGGTTGCTTTCGCTGCCAACCATGCTGCGCAATGGTTATTCGCCCGAGCTGGCAACCGGCGTGATTGCCGCATCGGGAACATTGGGGCAGATCATCCCGCCTTCTATTGTGATCGTGTTGCTTGGCACCTTGGCCGGAGATCTCTATGCCTCCGCACAGGAGAAATCTGCGCAAGCGCTTGGTTGCTCCGATGCCTTGACTTATCTGGGCCATGCAGCGGTTCTTTCGGTGGGCACTTTATTTAAGGCGGCATTGCTGCCCGGCATTATGCTGGCATTTCTTTACGCGCTGTATGCGTTTGTCTATGCGCTATTTATGCCCCATAAAGCACCGCCGATTGTGGTTGCAGATCGCGGCACAGGCGGCCACGGACGTGGCAAAAGCCACAGCTTGATCTGGTTTCTTGGCGCGCCGATCGGGGTTATTGTTTTGGCCATTGGCATGGGCGGCTTTAACATTGTTGGCAACCAGACAATATCGGTATTTTCGGTTGCGGATATTGGCGAACAGCCGGAATTGCGCACCAATGTTTCCGAGCAATGCCAAGCGGCAATGATTGATAAACACGGTATTGAGCTATGGGATGAATCGGTTGCCAAACGCGCCGAAATCGACGCAGCCGGTGGCACCCTTAGCCAAGCCGATCGTGAACGCACACCCGAGCAAATGGAAGTAATCCGTTTGCAATTGATCGAAGATGCAGCACCTATTGGCACCGGATTAATAACGCTTTTGGTTTTTGCAGCACTTATTATGACAACAACCTTTGGCGTGGCCCCCTCGGCAGATCGCAAACCCTTGATTGTCGGGGCTTTGGGGGTTCTTGGTGCTTTGCTTGTTGATATTTTGCTGCTTGGTCCGGTCAGCAGCTCTGGGCGGGTATTTTTATTACAGGCTTTGCCCTTTGCGATGATTTTTTACGCGGTCAAAAAATCCGGGCCGCTGCTTGGTAAAAACGAAGTGCTAAAAGTGGTTTTTCCACCGCTGGTGCTGATTGTTGCGGTGCTTGGATCTATTCTGGGCGGGATCACCAACCCGACCCCTGCAGCCGCACTTGGCGCGGCGGGGGCGATTTTGCTGGCTGCTTATCGCAAGCTGAACGATGAACAAAAATCAGGCAAAGTAGTTATCTGGACCAGTTTTGCCCTGATGATCATGCTGTTGGTTGGCATTAATTTTGACCTACGCACCAGTATTGATCGTGGCAATGTGCTTTCTTGGGAATCCATTCAGGGCTGGATCGCCATTCTGGTGGCGCAAGCGGCGTATATGATGGCTATGGGCGGGCTGTTTTATGCGTGTTTTGTGCTGTGGCGCACCACGGTTTTATCGCCGGTTGTGCGAGAAACCGCCAAGGTGACCTCCATGGTGTTTGCCATTCTGATCGGTAGCCAGATGTTGAATCTGGTCATAATTTCTTTTGGCGGCGAACATTATATCCAGCAATTCTTGCAATCTTTTGATGATGAAATGAAGGTATTTCTGATCGTCATGGTGGTGTTGTTTATCCTTGGTTTTGTGCTGGATTTTCTGGAAATCATTTATATCGTTATTCCGATTGTCGGGCCGGTTATTTATGGCGGCACCATGGACCCAAGCTGGGTTACCATCATGATTGCGGTAAACCTGCAAACCAGTTTCCTAACACCGCCCTTTGGTTTTGCGCTGTTTTATCTGCGCGGCGTTGCCCCCAAAGGCATCACAACCGGTCATATTTATCGAGGCGTTGTGCCGTTTGTATTAATTCAGGTCGGCGGGCTGGCATTGCTTTGGTATTTCCCTTGGGTGGTTACCATTGTGCCAAATTTACTGGGCGGATAACCTTAAACGCGGGGCAGGTGGATTGCAGCCACTTGTTCCGGAATAGGGTCATTTGGCATAAAACTGTCAGCCGCTTTAGTGATATCAAGCGGCTGCCAGCCGCCGGAATGAAAGGTTTCTAGCGGCGCGAATTTGGCTTTGTAATCCATTTTCGGGCTGCCTTGCACCCAATAACCCAGATAAATATAAGGCATGCCAACTTGCCGTGCGATACGGATATGATCCAAAATCATATAGGTGCCTATGCTGTTGCGCGCATAATCCGGGTTGAAAAACGAATACACCATCGACAGACCATCGGTTAGGCTATCGGTCAGGCATGCCGCGATTAAAACCCCCTCCAGTGTATATTCAATGATTTGGGTATTAACCGGTGATTCCTCCACCATTGCGGCAAATTCCTCAACCTCCATGCCTGCCATGCCACCATCTGCGTGACGGCTGTTCAGGTATTCTGAAAACAAATCAAAATGCTCATCGGTTACCCAGGGTTGGCGAATATTGCGCTCCAGATTTGCGTTGCGATGCAATACCCGTTTTTGTGACTTTGAGGGTGTGAAACGCTCCACCTCAACGCGCGCGGATTGGCAGGCGTTACAGTTTGCACAGCTGGGCCGGTAAATTACGTTTTGCGAACGACGAAAACCCTGATGGGAAAGGGCGTCATTCAGCTCCAACGGGCTGTGAATATCAAGCGTTGTGAAAAGTTTGCGTTCTTCGCGATTGTCCAGATAGGGGCAGGGCTGGGGCGCGGTCACATAAAACTGGGGCGAAAGGGGGAGCGTGTGGCGCATAAAGCTGGGTTTCCTTGGTCTGACATCAGCCTACACAGGAAAGCCGCAATTGGGCAAGGGTTTATGAGGGCGGCGACCCGCCCCCATAACGGATTTAGGCAAAGCTTGGATTGCCGCCAAAATCTGTTGCTGGTTGCGCTTTTTGCGACGCGGCAGGGGGATCAGATGGTGTTTCATCAAAGCTTTGGTTCGCTTGATTATCCATAAACTGGTCAAATTCTGCTTTGTCTTTTGCCGCGCGCAGATTGTTCAGAAAGCCGTTAAATGCTTTTTGCTCATCCTGCAAACGTTTCAGTGTTTCATCTCGATAGCTGTCAAACGCAGTATTTCCGGTGGAGCCAAAACCCCGGCGGCGCTTGCTGCAACAAAATTTTCCCATGCGATTTGTTCCAATCATATAAAAGAGGGTGAAAAGACCAACAGGCCAGAAAATGATAAAACCAAGGATCATGGCGGTTATCCAAGCGGCTCTGCCGTGGCCATCCAGCCAGTCTCTGGTGTTTGTCAGCCATTGTGCGGGCTTTGACATTTTTTGTATTCCTTCCATATGTAAATGTTTCTTACATTAACATAGATAGGCAGTATTTTGGCTAGGTCAAGGGGAATGTAAATGTTTCTTACATTAATGATTTAAACATCAAATTTTTGCGTATTCCTAAAATTTGAGTTATGCTGTGCCAGCAAGGAATATCATGTCACATTCTACCAGTCATGCAACATCCATTGAAAGGGCCATCAATCGGGACAAAGCGGCAAGGCTGCCGCTTGTTGCATCTTGGCAACGCTCAAGCATTTTGCATGACCTAAGCCCTGACAACCGAAAACCACCGGAACGCCTAAGCCAATCAGAGCTATCAAGCCTACAAGATGAATTGGGGAAATTGCTTTATGCCAGCCAAAATAGCCTGGACCAGCTATATTTGGCAGTAGGTGATGTCGGCTGTAGTGTGGTTTTGGCTGACAAAAACGGGGTGGCTATTGCACGGCGGGGTGCGGTGCAGGATGATAAAACTTTTAACAAATGGGGTTTGTGGACCGGCGCAATCTGGAGCGAAAAATCAGAGGGAACAAATGGTGTTGGCACATGTATTATAGAGGAACGCCCGCTCACTATTCACAAAGACCAGCATTTTCATACTAAAAATACCGGGCTGTCTTGCACGGCTGCGCCCATTTTTGATCATCACGGAGATATGCTGGCGGTTATTGATGTTTCTTCTTGCCGTGCCGATCTGACAGCCGGATTTTCAAAGCTTATTTCAGCGAGTGTTTTAAGCACCGCGCACATGATCGAAACCAATCATTTTAGGGCACAATTTTCTGGCGCGCGCATTGTTCTGGCAGATACAGCACAAATAAAAGGCGTGAAAAACAGCGCAAGTACTGCGTTATTTGCAATTGATCAGGATGATCTTGTTATTGGTGCAACCCGTCAGGCACGCCAAATTCATGGAATTAACAGCAAAGATTTACTTACCCCACAGCCTTTATCCAGCTTGCTTGGCCAAAAAATTGACGCCGCGCATCAATACGCAACAGCTGAGCGCCGCGTCATCCAACAAGCATTGGCACGGGCAGGGGGGAATATCAGCAAAGCCGCCGCAGAGATGGAAATCAGCCGCTCAACCCTGCACCGAAAGCTTCGAAAGCTAGACATCGGCTAATTCTGTCGCAGAATTGATACATTTTTAGCCCCAATAAACAACAGCTCCGCGACAGGGCCGGGTTTTCCTATCAAACTGGTATTTGTTGCGCGGTGCAACAATTCTGGGAGGAAAAACATGACTTTTAAATTCAAAGAGAAATACGGCAATTTCATCGGCGGCCAATGGGTTGATCCGGTAGATGGTCAGTATTTTGATAATATCACGCCTGTGAACGGCTCTGTTTTGTGCCAAATTCCGCGCTCAAATGGCAAAGATATTGATCTGGCACTGGACGCCGCCCATGCAGCCAAAGATGCTTGGGGTGCCACCAGCGTTGCTGAACGCTCGATAATTGTCAACAAAATCGCCCAAGTGATGGAAGATAATCTGGCGCTGCTGGCCGAGGCCGAGACTTGGGATAATGGCAAACCGATCCGCGAGACCACCGCCGCAGATCTGCCGTTGGCAATTGATCATTTCCGTTATTTTGCAGGGGTAATTCGCGCGCAAGAAGGCTCATTAAGCCAGCTTGACGAAGATACTGTCGCCTATCATTTCCATGAGCCTCTTGGCGTGGTTGGTCAGATCATCCCGTGGAATTTCCCGATTCTTATGGCTGTTTGGAAGCTGGCTCCGGCATTGGTGGCGGGCAATTGCATTGTGCTGAAACCGGCCGAACAAACCCCGGCCTCTATTCTGGTGCTGATGGAGTTGATTGGCGATCTGCTGCCCGCCGGCGTTCTTAATGTGGTGAATGGCTTTGGGCTTGAGGCAGGTAAACCCCTAGCCACATCAACCCGCATTGCCAAAATCGCCTTTACCGGCGAAACCACAACTGGCCGCCTGATCATGCAATATGCGGCTGCTAACATTATTCCCTCAACGGTTGAACTGGGCGGAAAATCACCCAATATTTTCTTCAAGGATGTCATGGACGAAGACGATGCTTTCCTTGATAAAGCCATCGAGGGGCTGGTGTTATTTGCCTTTAATCAGGGCGAAGTCTGTACCTGCCCGTCACGCGCCTTGATCCATGAAGATATCTATGATGATTTCATGGCGTTATGCCTGAAACGGATCGAAGCCATTGTTCAGGGTGATCCGCTTGATTTCAACACCATGGTTGGCGCGCAAGCATCGCAGGAGCAATTCGAAAAAATCCTGTCCTATATGGATATTGGCCGCAAAGAAGGTGCCGAAGTGCTGATCGGAGGCGAAGCCGCCCCGACCGACAACAAAACCGCCGGGGGCTATTACATCAAACCCACAGTGTTCAAAGGGACCAACGATATGCGGATTTTCCAAGAGGAAATCTTTGGCCCGGTGCTTTCTGTGACCACCTTTAAAACCGACGAAGAAGCTTTGGAAATCGCTAATGACACGCTTTATGGCCTTGGGGCAGGGGTTTGGTCTCGTGATGCCAACAAATGTTACCGCATGGGGCGCGCCATCAAGGCCGGTCGGGTATGGACCAATTGTTACCACGCTTATCCAGCCCATGCGGCATTTGGTGGCTATAAGCAATCGGGGGTTGGCCGCGAAAACCATTTGATGATGCTGGGTCATTATCAACAGACTAAAAACCTGTTGGTCAGCTATAATCCAAATAAACTTGGCTTTTTCTAGGGAAAACCTGATACTGGGCGTGCATGGTTGCACGCCCTTTTTTTGGAGGTAAAATGAAAAATCAAGTAACAGCAACGGATTCCGCGCTTCTGTTTATTAGGGAAATTATCATTGACCACGGGCCGGTTATTTTTCATCAATCCGGCGGTTGCTGTGATGGATCTGCTCCGATGTGTTATGCCGAGGGGGATTTGATAATCGCTGACCACGATGTGAAAATGGGCGAAATTGGCGGTATGCCGTTTTATATTGGCGGCCGGCAATATGAGGCATGGAAACACACACGGCTAACGATTGACGTGATAAAGGGCAGCGGCGGGATGTTTTCATTGGATAATGGCCGTGGCAAACGCTTTATCACCCGCTCCGATCTTTGTGAGCCTAATCCGGAATAATACCTAAACCACGCAAATAAATGCCTGTACCGCTTTCTAGCAAATCCTCAGCCGAAAATGGCGCGCGACCGCCAGGGGGGCCGCGTGCAAATAATTCCACAACGCCGTGGGACATCGCCCATATGTGATGGCTAACCATCACAGCCGGTGGGCGCTGATCTGGGGGCAGGTGGGCGATTAGCTTTTCTGCGGCTTGTGTTAGAACAGACATCGCACGGGTAGAAACGTTTGTAAGATCAGAATTGCCTGTCAGCGAAATACCGGATTCAAACATCGCGATGTAATGTCCCGGATGACGCTTGGCAAACGCCAGATAAGCGCGGCCAACTTTTGAAAACGCGCTAAGCGGGGTAGGTTGGCCATTATTATAGGCGTGCTCCATCAGGTCGCCAAACAGGATATAGCCTTGGCGCGCTACCTCGGCGATCAGGTCTTCGCGACCCTTGAAATGCCGATAAGGCGCGGCCGCAGATACGCCAGCTTGCCGTGCGGCTTCTGCCAAGGTAAAACCTTGCGGGCCTTTATCTGTAATTAACGCAAGCGTTGCTTCAACCAAAGCCTGCTTTAAATTGCCATGGTGATAAGACTTGCGCTCAGGGTTTTCGCTATTCATATGAATGATTTAAAGCGCAGGGGGGATATTAACAAGAACAATAGCGCTGCATGATTTCTATATAGATTACGCGCATAATTGATATTATGTTACTATTTGATTGATGCACAGAACGTATCAGTCTATTATAACGCAACAAAGTTAAGACCTCTCTATGGTAAGGCCAGTCATGAAAACGATATTGATCGCTGGTCCAACAGCATCTGGTAAGTCTGGATTGGCTATGGCGTTGGCTGCTCGCTATAATGGCATAATTATCAACGCAGACGCGCTTCAGGTCTATGACAAATGGAAAATCCTTAGCGCGCGGCCAAGTGGCCACGATGAAAAATTAGCGCCACACGCCGCTTATGGACATGTTGCCATGGATTGCCATTATTCCGTTGGTAGCTGGATTTCAGACATTAGAAAAATTTTACAAAGCACTGATTTAACACCAATATTTGTTGGCGGCACTGGGTTGTATTTTGGCGCGCTAACCAATGGACTGGCGGACATCCCGCCAATTCCTCCGGAAATCCGCGATCAAGGCAACCAAATACGTGATAATGTTGGCAAGAACTGGTTTGCGGAAATTTTGGCCAAAAATGACCCTGAGACCTATGAGAATATCGATCAACTCAACCCGGCACGCCTGCAACGTGCGTGGGAGGTGCTGGAAACCACAGGAAAAGGCCTTGAATATTGGAAATCCACGACACCGCCGCCGCTTGTGCGACTTGAAGATACCATACCTATGGTCCTGAATTGGCAGGTTAATTCCTTAAACAACCGCATTGATACGCGATTTGACCAGATGATAGAAAATGGCGCGGTTGAGGAGGTCAAGATGGTTAAAGACGGGTATTACCACCCTGCTCTGCCATCTTCTCGGGCGCTTGGCGCTGCTGAGATTATTGACGCCATTGATGGTAAGATCACCATGCAAGACGCTGTTTCAAAAGCAAAACTTTTGACGCGCCAGTTTGCCAAACGTCAGCGCACTTGGTTTCGCAGTAAAATGAAAGATTGGCAACAGATCGCTATGGATGACTCAACGTCATCGACAGAAATCATAGCGAATCTCGATAGTTAGCAAAATTTAGGGTTGCTTTTGTATAAGGAATATCCGATTCTTTGGATGTTTCGAACATATGGGCAAAGCAGATGCGCAAACCAATTACAGATTTTGATAAGCTGGGCAACCGGATCAACAGCAATACCTTGACCGGCACCTCTCCCAACGCCAAAGCCAAGCCAGAGCCTTTGCGCGCCTCGGACCATCATATGGTCTGGATAACCCGTGGCGGTGGCCGCGCGACAATTGATGGCACCCAGCAAGGTTTTGGGCCAAACACGGCGATGTTTATCCCCGCGCAAACCCTGTTTCATCTGGAATTATCGCCCGGAACCACAGGGTGGCATGTCTCAATTCCATCCAATTTGCGCATCCCCCTGCCCCAGTTGCCGTTTTTAACCAACATCCAAAAGCCGATGCAGCAATCAAAGCTAAGCAAAGGTTTTGGCGCAGTTCAGGAAGAATTTTCGGAAAAAGGCAAATTGCGCGGCACCGCATTAATTTATGCAACCGGCACATTAGCGGTGCAATTCCAACGGCTTGATATTTCGGCCAATCGTAAGGTGCTGGACAAAGATACCGCCAAACGTCGTCTGATGCGCAAATTTGTGGCACAGCTTGATAAACGCTATTTCACCAATGATACCGTTAAGGATTACGCAGCAGAATTAGGTGTTACGACCACACATTTAACCCGGGTTTGTCGGCAAACCATTGGTAAACCGGCCACGCGGCTTATTCAGGAAAAAACCCTTGAAGAAGCCAAATTTTTGCTAAAAGAAACCAACCAGAAAATTGGCGCTATCAGCCGTGAGCTCGGGTTTGCCTCACCCGCGTATTTTACCCGCGTTTTTTCAGACCAGATTGGCTATTCTCCTAAAAATTATCGCAAACTTGAAAAGCCCAAAACCTGACCTGCGGCAGATCAACGGGTTGAGCATTTCCGGTGCGCCTTGTATCAAGCGGTAAATGCATCAATCAAAGGTCTGCTCCATGATCCCTCGCTATTCCCGCCCCGAAATGGTTGCCATCTGGTCAGCTGAGACCAAATTCAATATCTGGTACGAGATCGAGGCACACGCCTCTGATGCGCAGGCTGATCTGGGTGTGATCCCGCGTGAAAACGCTGAGGCCATTTGGAAAGCCAAGGATGTAAAATTTGACGTGGCGCGGATTGATGAGATCGAGGCCGTTACCAAACACGATGTTATCGCGTTTTTAACGCATTTGGCAGAAATAATCGGCAATGAAGAAGCACGGTTTGTGCATCAAGGCATGACAAGCTCCGACGTGCTGGATACCTGTTTTAATGTGCAATTAGTGCGGGCCTCTGATATTTTAATTGCCGATATGGAAAAACTGCTGACCGTTATTAAACGCCGCGCGATGGAGCACAAAGACACGATTTGCATTGGTCGCAGCCATGCTATTCACGCGGAACCAACCACATTTGGCATCAAACTGGCGCAGGCCTATGCTGAGATGGACCGGAATCTTGAACGCCTGCGCGTGGCCCGAAAAGAAATCTCAACCGGCGCGATTTCCGGTGCGGTTGGTACATTTGCCAATATTGACCCAGCGGTTGAGGCACATGTTTGTGCCAAGATGGGCCTCGATATTGAACCGGTTTCAACACAGGTTATTCCGCGCGACCGTCATGCCGCGTTTTTTGCAGCCCTTGGTGTGGTCGGGTCGTCGATTGAACGCATTGCCACCGAAATCCGGCATTTGCAGCGCACCGAAGTTTTGGAGGTTGAGGAATATTTCGCGCCCGGCCAAAAAGGTTCTAGCGCCATGCCCCATAAACGCAATCCAATTCTGACCGAAAACCTGACGGGTTTGGCGCGCCTTGTGCGCATGTCGGTTGTGCCTGCCATGGAAAACGTGGCTTTGTGGCATGAACGTGATATCAGCCATTCCTCGGTCGAGCGAAACATCGGGCCAGACACCACAATCACGCTTGATTTTGCCTTGGCGCGGCTAACAATGGTGATTGATAAATTGTTGGTTTACCCTGATAATATGCTGAAAAATATGAATAAATTCAGCGGCCTTATTCATTCCCAACGTGTTCTTCTGGCGCTAACCCAAAAAGGTGCCAGCCGTGAAGACAGCTATAAAATGGTGCAACGCAATGCTATGAAAGTCTGGGAAGAAAATGCGGATTTTATGACCGAGCTAAAAGCCGACACCGAGGTCACAGCCCTGATGTC
>CAZCDC010000019.1:16508-29895 GCA_964497195.1 uncultured Rhodobacterales bacterium
GCTTGAATTTGCTCTGCGGCAACAGCACCTAATTCGCTAAGTTTTGCGCGAATTTCGTCTGGGTTTGATTTGGCACCAAGGTCGCCTGCGACTTTGCGCACCACATCTTCATTGCCGGCTTCTTCAAAATCCGATTTGATGACTTCTAACGCATATGCACCAATTTCATCCCCGGTTTTTCCCAGCAAATCAGCCGCCCAGTGGCCCAGTAATTTATTGGCGCGGGCGTCAATTTTGAATTGGGTTTCGGCATCATGGGCGAATTTGTTTTCGAAAGCGTTTTCGCGTTCTTTAAATGTAGACATGGTCTGCTCCTGTTATGGTTCTTTTAACATTTAGTTACGGTAGCTACTGCTTTTCAAGGCTTAGTTGCGAATCCTTGCTCCTTTTTCCAACAAAGCATATAGAGCGGTAAACTATATCCATTGACCAAATCGGGGATCCAAATGCCGCGTCGCAGAATGATCTATGAAGGCAAAGCCAAAATCCTGTATGAGGGGCCAGAACCGGACACCCTTGTCCAATATTTCAAAGATGACGCCACCGCGTTTAATGCGGCTAAAAAGGCAGTGATTGATGGAAAAGGCGTGTTGAATAACCGCATGTCCGAACATTTCATGACCGGGCTGAATCTGATCGGTGTGCCAACCCATTTTATCAAACGTCTGAATATGCGCGAACAACTGGTGCGCAAGGTTGACGTGATTCCGCTGGAGGTGGTGGTGCGCAATGTGGCGGCTGGCTCGATGTCAAAACGTCTGGGCATTGAGGAGGGCACCCCCCTTCCCCGCCCGATCATTGAATTTTATTACAAAGATGACAGCCTGAATGACCCGCTGGTGACCGAAGAACACGCCATTGCTTTTGGCTGGGCCAGCCAGCAGGATCTGGAAGAAATGATCAGCCTTGCGCTTCGGGTTAATGATTTTATGTCGGGCGTTATGTATGGCATTGGCGTCAAGCTGATCGATTTCAAAATCGAAATTGGCCGGATTTTCGAGGGCGATTTTCAGCGGCTGATAATTGCGGATGAAATCAGCCCCGATAGCTGTCGTTTGTGGGATATTGAAACTGGCGAAAAGCTTGATAAAGACGTGTTTCGCCAAGATCTGGGCGATCTTGGGGATGTTTATGCAGAATTGGCCACGCGGCTGGGGGTTATGCCTAAAAAATCCTCGACCACGGGTCCCAAATTAGTTGATTAGGGAAAACCTATGAAAATTCTTGTTGATATTACCCTGAAAAACGGTGTGTTGGACCCGCAAGGCAAAGCCATTCAGCACGCGCTTGGGGCGTTGGGGTTTGACGGGGTTGACGGGGTGCGCCAAGGCAAGGTCATCGAGCTTGATCTAACCGAGACCGACCGCGCCAAGGCCGAGGCTGCCGCAACCAGGATGTGCGAAAAACTATTGGCCAATACCGTGATTGAAAATTATACAATCCGGCCAGCCTCATGAAATCGGCGGTTATTGTCTTTCCCGGTTCTAATTGTGACCGAGACTTGGCCGTGGCGTTTGAACGCAGCAGCGGTATCAAATCACAGATGATCTGGCACAAAGACGCTCATCTGCCCGATAATATTGACATCGTCGCCATTCCCGGCGGATTTTCTTTTGGCGATTATTTGCGCTGCGGCGCCATTGCGGCCCGCGCGCCAATCATGCAATCCATTGTGGAATTTGCCAATAAAGGCGGCCATGTTCTGGGCATTTGCAACGGTTTTCAGGTGTTGATCGAAAGCGGGCTGTTGCCCGGCACATTAATGCGCAATTCGGGCCTGAAATTTGTGTGCAAGGATCTGGAGCTAACCACCGAGACCACCAACAGCCCGTTTACCAATCGCTTTGGTAAAGGCCAGAAAATCACAGTTCCGGTGGCCCATCATGATGGTAATTATATTGCCGATGACCGTTTGCTGGCTGAATTAAACGGTGAGGACCGCGTTGCGTTTCGCTATGTGGAAAACCCAAACGGGTCGGTGGAAAATATCGCCGGTATTTTGTCAAAAAACCGGCGGGTTCTGGGCATGATGCCCCATCCCGAACGCCTGAACGACCCCGCGCTAGGCGGGGAAGATGGCGCCAAATTATTCGACTCGCTTGTTGCGTCAATGGTTTTGGCCTAACGCCAGAACATATCTCCAAATTCATCCGCCATGCCGGAATACATCTGCGAAACCTGATCGCCGTAGCCATTATAAAGCTGGGTCGCGATACGATCGCCGCCGCTTAAAGGCCGCTCGGTTGCCTGTGACCAACGGCGATGATCCACGGCCGGGTTCACATTGGCCCAGAAACCATATTCCTTTTTCTGCAAAGATTCCCAAAACCCGACCGGCTGATGATCGGTAAAGGTAATGCGATCAATGGATTTTATCGATTTAAAACCGAATTTCCAAGGCGTATGCAGCCGCATTGGCGCGCCGAATTGTTTGTGCAACACCTTGCCATAAGCCCCGACAACCATCAGCGACAGCTCATTGGTGGCCTCACCCATGGTCAGGCCTTCGGTATAGGGCCAAGGATACCAGCTAGCGCGCTGCTCACTGGCGACTTCAGGGTTGTTAAAGGTTTGAAATTGCACATATTTGGCCCCCGACAAAGGCTTGGCCATCTCAACCAGCTTAGCCAGAGGAAACCCGATCCAAGGCACCACCATTGACCATGCTTCTACGCAGCGATGCCGGTAAATACGCTCCTCGACCCCGATGCGCGAAATCAGATCATCAACCGAGATTTGAAATGGCGTATCAACCAGGCCGTCAATGGTCACGGTCCACGGATCGGTTTGCAGGGCCTGTGCTTCTTCATGGATATTTTTTGAAGACCCGAATTCGTAAAAATTATTATAAGTGCTGTTAATCGATTCGTCGGTAACTGCACGGCCAGCATCCGCATAATTGCCGTTTAACCCCGGCGCAGGCAAAAATTGAGATTGCGACGCCAGCGCATAAGCAGAGCTGCCCATGGCCGCCAAACCCGCGCCTATCCCCATGCCCGCAAGTAATTTCCGCCTGTTAATAAAGTGTTTTTCATCGGTGGCTTGGTTTTCTTTGATCAACCAGCTTGGCTTTTGGTGATAATGCATGTTGGCTCCTTTTCTGCCCCAAACTGGACTATAAGCGGAAAGACGCCAAAGCGCTAATCAAAGACGCTTGAGGATCACGTGATCAACGCCTAGATTCAACACATGAGTTTTTCCAACATTCAGCCCTTACGACGCCCTACCCGCTTTGCACGCTGGTTTGTTGGCTTGTCCGTCCTGCTAATCATCGCAATTCTTTGGGCCTCTAACGGGTATATGACCTCTCGGTTCACGGAAAGCTTACGAAATCAGGCCGTTTTGCGGGCGGCGTTGTATTCAGGGAATATCAAATCAGTCCTGCAAAAACACTCGGTTGTGCCGCTATTATTATCTCAGGATCCGACCCTGGCGGCAGCATTGCAATCTGACAAATTCTCTACCACTTCACAAAGACTTATTTCATTTTCCGAAGAAATCGGTGCGGCCTCGGTGTTTTTGCTAAACTTGGACGGGCGCGTTGTTGCAGGCAGCGACCGGCGTAGTATTGGTGAATTTTTAAAAGACGAGGAGTTTTTCATTCGCGCATTGCGTGACAGCGGCACAGTTTTTAGCGCAACAACCCAAGAGGAAAATTCCTATCGGTTCTTTTTTGCACAAAAACTGGAATACGGGCCGGCAGCGCTTGGGGTAATTGTGGTTGAGGTGGATTTGCGAAAACAAGAAGAATTGTGGCGCAATATCGGCCTTCAGGTTGCGCTGACCGATTCAACCGGTAATATTCTGCTGGCCTCAGAAGTATTATGGCGCCGCCAATCCTTACAGGAAATTCTTGAGGGCACCAGTTTGCCAACCGCTTCGCAACGGGTTTTCGGGGCGTTTCAGCCTGTACCTGTCAGTGATTTTGTCTATATCAACGGTGAACGCCTTTTTGCCAGCGAGGCCGCCGTGGGGTTTCGTGGCTGGAAGATCAATTATTTTGCCTCAACCCAAAATGTTGCCGCGCGGGTTAATGCGATTTTGGCGCTTGAAGTTATGGCTTTGTCATTGCTCGTGGCATTTATATTTTTTGTTTTATCCCGTCGAACTGCGCGTGATTCTGTAAGAATCATCCGTGAATCCGCTGAATTGCGGGCGCTAAACGCTCGGTTATCATCCGAAGTAGAGCAACGCCAAGCCGCTGAGAAAAACCTGCATTCAGCAGAGCAAAACCTTGAACAAGCCTCCAAACTTGCAGCGCTTGGCCAGATGTCAGCCGCCGTAAGTCATGAGCTAAATCAACCACTTGCGGCGATGCGTACCTATTTGGCCGGGGCAAAGCTGCTGTTGGCGCGAAATAGGATCGAGGAAGCCAGTACCAGTTTTCAGCGCATTGATGACCTGATCAGCCGCATGGCGGCAATCACCAAACAGCTGAAATCTTATGCGCGTAAATCAGGCGACGATGCGAAAAAAATTGACCTGCGCGATTGTGTGGCAGCGGCTTTTGCGATGATGTCGCCTCAACTTGGGCGGCGCGTGGTAACCATCACCCAAAACATCCCCGAACAACCGATTTATGTGGTTAGCGATGCCATGCGGGTTGAGCAAATCATCATTAACCTGCTGCGAAACGCGCTGGATGCGGTCAAAGAAGTCACCGAACCCCGTATTTCCGTGACCCTATCGGCGGATTCTGACGTATGTTTGCGAATTCAGGATAATGGCCATGGTTTTGACGACCCGGAAGCATTATTTGAACCTTTCTACACCACCAAAGAACCCGGTGAGGGCGTGGGGCTTGGCCTTGCAATTTCTGCCGGGATCGCCACTGAAATGGGCGGCCGTTTGGTCGCTCGCAATGCAACACCGTTAGGGGCGATTTTTGAATTGCACCTGCCAAATGCGGACCAATTTAAAGAGGCTGCTGAATAATTATGCCCGAGACATTAAAAGTTGCCATCATTGATGATGAAACCCATATGCGCGATTCCATCAGCCAATGGCTGGAATTGACCGGCCTGAAAACCGTGTGTTTTGAAAATGCTGAAAAAGCACTGGCAGAAATCGGCAGTGATTTTGAAGGCATCGTTATTTCGGACATCCGCATGCCGGGCATGGGCGGCATGGATATGCTCAAACGACTGCACGCGCAGGACGCCGCCCTGCCCGTTATTCTGATTACCGGCCACGGTGATGTGCAAATGGCAGTTGAGGCCATGCAATTTGGCGCCTATGATTTCATTGAAAAACCGTTTGATCCCGACCGGTTGGCGGATCTTGCCAAACGCGCCATCGCCGCGCGGCGCTCCACCTTGGATAACCGTGCTTTGCGGCGAGAATTATCGGATGGAACGGTTTTGTTGCGCAAACTTATCGGCAGCTCACCCGCCATTGAAAAGCTGCGTGAACAAATTCTGGATATTTCCTTTGCGGATGGCAATGTAATGATTCACGGTGAAACGGGCACCGGAAAAAGCCTGATTGCCAGTGCCATTCATGCCTGTGGACCGCGCCAAGGCAAATCATTTATCACATTGAATTGCGCGGCGTTAAGCGACGAGGAAATGACAAAACATTTGTTTGGCCCTTCTGATTCAGCCGAAATAAAACCGATCATGTCGTTTACCGAGCCTTGCACCTTGTGCCTAGAGGATGTCGGTTCGCTTAGTGCGGTTTTGCAAGCACAGGTTTTGACAATGCTTGAAACCCTTGATGGTGAAACGGATGATGGCGAAACCCCGCGTGTGCGTATCATCGCAGTTGAGGGGCAAGACGGCCAATCGCTGGCAAATGCGTTACGCCAAGACTTGTTTTTCCGGCTTTCATCCATGGAAATCACGGTGCCGAGCTTACGTGAGCGCGGCGAGGATATTCTTGAGCTTTTTGGCCGTTTCACCCAAATATTCACCGAAGAATATGGCTGTGATCCGCTAGAAATCACCGCCGCAGATGCCGCCAATTTGTTAAGCGCGCCTTGGCCGGGTAATATTCGACAGCTGCTTAATCTTGCGGAGCGCGCGGTACTGCAATCGCGCCACGGGGTTGAAAGCGTTGCCCAATTACTGGCCACCGAAACTGTGGATTCAGAAAATGCACCAACCGAAAAGAAGCCGCTCAAGGAACATGTAGAGGCGTTTGAACGTATGCTGATTGACAATGCGTTGCGCCGCCACAAAGGCTCGGTTTCCAAGGTTATGGAGGAATTGGCCCTGCCCCGCCGGACATTGAATGAGAAAATGGCGAAATATGGCCTTAGCCGCGCTGATTATCTTTAGGGGCCAAGGCGCTGGCCAGATCACCGTATCCGGTGAAACGGCGCTCATATTTTAGCCCAAGCTTTTGCGCGGCTTCCTCAGCCTTTTTATCAAGGCTGGAATCGTTGGTTTGGGCCAGATATACCAGTTTTTCGTAATTGCCAAAATACATGTCGCGCAGTTCTGGATGATGGTCCAACCCCATGGGTTTCCACACAAAACTGTCAAATTGCCGGGCCAGAAAATCTGTCAGGAAAAACGAGGTGATCTCGGCGCGTTGCTCAAACGCGGCATTTCCATCAAAAAACGAATAACAATGCGGGCCGGCTATCATTTCGACGCCCAGATCATCGCAGCGTTTTTGCAATATTCCACCGGTGCCGCAATCGGCGTAGGCGACAAATATTTTGGCAAATTTTTCACGCGATTGTAAAACCACCGCTTCGACCGCATCCGGGATTTTATCGGGGTAAAGATGCAGGTTGGCAGGCAGGCATTGCAGCACAAAATGGTCCCAGCCATTCATTTCCTTCAACGCGATGATTTCCCGTGCCAACGCGCCACAAGCGAGAATAAGCACGCGCCCGGAGTTCCCCTCAGGCGTGTTTAAAAACGGATTATCAAGGTCCGGTGTCACAACTGGTTGTGTTTGCGCGCCATGTATTCTTTGGCGGTTTCCACAGCCACCGCTGCGTCACGGCAATAGGCATCAGCGCCAATGGCTTTGCCGAATTCCTCGTTTAAGGGCGCACCACCGACCAGCACGATATAATCATCCCGAATGCCCTCTGCGATCATCGTATCAATCACAACCTTCATATAGGGCATGGTGGTGGTCAGCAGGGCCGACATGCCCAGAATATCGGCTTTTTCTGCCTTAAGCGCTGCCAGATAATCCTCAACCGGATTGTTGATACCAAGGTCAATAACCTCAAAGCCCGCACCCTCCATCATCATGGCCACAAGGTTTTTGCCAATATCGTGAATGTCGCCTTTGACAGTACCAATCACCATTTTACCAAGCTGCGGCGCACCGGATTCGATTAATAGCGGTTTCAGGATTTTCATGCCGCGTTTCATCGCACCCGCCGCCAGCAGAACCTCTGGCACAAACAAAATACCATCCCGAAAATCAATGCCGACAATGCGCATACCCTCAACCAATGCTTTGGTCAGCACATCATAAGGCAGCCATTTGCGTTCCAGCAAAATGTCTACAGATTCCGCGATTTCTTCGGCCATGCCGTCATAAAGATCGTCAAACATTTGCAAAACCAACTCATCGTCGGGCAGCTCGCTTAGGATCAGGTCGTCTTCATCGTCTGACATGGTGGCTTCCTTTGTCACGGGTATAGCTTTGATTTATCTCGCAGCCCGTTGATTAGTCTTTGCAATTTACGACTTCGAATTGTCGTTGACCGACTATTTACGCCGGCGACGCTCACGTTTTGGCGGCGCAATGCCGCTTGTGCCATCATCAAGCGATGAAAACCCGCCCATTGCAGCCTCTACCTCAGCCAAAGTCGGTTTTGCCCCTAACGGGGTGTTTTCCAAAGCCTCGCGCATTTTTACAAGATGCGCAGGCATGGTACCACAGCACCCGCCAATGATTTTAGCGCCAGAATTACGCGCCATCACCGCATACTCCGCCATTAATTCCGGTGTGCCGTCATAATGGATATGCCCGTCATGATATTTCGGAATGCCCGCATTGCCTTTTGAAATAATCGGCAGATTTGGCTTTTCTTTGCTAAAGCCAAGAATGGTGCGCAAAACATCCGAGGCCCCGACCCCGCAATTTGCCCCAAATGCAATCGGCTGGTTTGGTATTTCAGCAATCATTTTAACCATATCAACCGAGGTCAGGCCCATCATGGTACGCCCCGCTGTGTCAAAGCTCATGGTGCCACACCACGGCGCGTTAATATTGGCAAATGCCTCTGCGGCGGCTTTGAATTCTTCAGGGGCCGAAATTGTTTCAACCCACAAAATATCGGCGCCACCTTCCATTAGGCCCACAGCCTGTTCTTCAAACATTTCAACTGCCAAGCTGTGGGAAAGTTCACCCACAGGTTCCATGATATCGCCGGTTGGCCCAACAGAACCTGCAACAATAACCGTGCGACCGGCTGCATCGGCTGCCTCGCGGCCAATCTCAGCGGCAATGCGGTTAAGTTCGCGCACGCGGTCCTGCATATTATGTAATTTCAGGCGCGACGCGGTACCGCCAAACGAGTTGGTCAGGAACATATCGCTACCTGCATTAATCGAGCCATCATAAAGCGCACGGATTTTGGCGGGTTGGTCAACATTCCACAATTCCGGTGCTTCGCCAGCCTCCAGCCCCATGGCAAACAGGTTGGTGCCCGTGGCGCCATCCGTCAAAAGCCAGTCTCGTTCCGCCAATAATTTGCTAAGCGCGTCCATTTTCATTCCCTTAACTGCCCACAGGGGCGTTTATCCAACCAATTTTGCGGCAATGCCATCAAGCCGTTCAATCATCGCGCGCAACCCGTTGGAGCGTTGCGCTGAGAGATGTTGATCCAAACCCAGCCGCGCCATTTCTTTTAGCGCGTCAACCGCCACTGCATCCCGCGCGCTCAACCCATTATATAACGCATGTAAAACCGCAATTAAACCGCGCACAATCATCGCGTCACTCTCGCCGGTAAACCGGATAATCGCATCGCCGCCCTGCCCGTCAATATCAGGCATAATCCAGACCTGCGAGGCACAGCCATGCACCTTGGTGGCATCAATCTTGTGCGCCACATCCATTTCAGCCATTTTCTTACCTAAATCAATGACATAGCGATAACGGTCTTCCCACTCATCAAGGAATTCAAAATCCTCTGCGATCTCTTCAAATTGTTCAGTGGCCATGGCTGCGCTCCTTGTTGCACAGCATTTAAGGGCTTTGCCACGCGGCGTCCAGACCCAAGGATGCCGCAACCCAACTTAACGCCGCCTCAACACTGTAAACAATGTTAACATCCGGCGGTTTTGGCCGATCAATCAGCACCACGGGCAGGCCAAGCGCGCGTGCCGCTGCCATTTTGGGCCAACCACCCTGCCCGCCTGCATTATGCACAACCAAGGCCTCAATTTTATCTTCAATCATGCCTTTGATTTCGTTTTCCACGTCAAACGGCCCGCGCATCGGGCGAATTTCGCCCATCGGCGGCGTTGGCGGGTGGGGCGTGTTGCGGCTGCGCACAAATAATTCAATGTTATCAAGTCGATAAAACGGCGCGAGCCGTCCATTACCCACCGCTAACAACGCACGCTCAATGCTCAAATTATCAAGTTTTTGCGCCGCATCGCGCGCTGAACTCGCCACAATCCAACTGTCTTTTTCCGTCGGCTGCCATTTTGGGCGTTGCAACAAAATATGTTGTTTGTTTTGGGCTGAAAGCAGCGCGCACTCGATCAAATCCGTATCAAACGGGTGCGCGGCAATAACCACATGATCCGCCAAAGGGTTAATTGTCACGCCCCGTTTTCTGACAGCATCCATTAGCCGATCCGCCTCACGCGAACCCCCAATAACTGCCAGCCTCATATGGTCACGATTTTCACACCATCAGCCGTAGCCGAGAGCGCAATTTTGCCCTGTTTCAGCAACAAAGCATCCTTGCCAAACGCCTTTAGCCGCCAGCCGCGCAGCGCCGGAACATCCGGTTCGTCTTCGCTCGCGATACGGTCCAGATCCGAACTTGTCGCAATCAGCTTGGCGGCCACCCCTGCCCCCGATGATTTCGCCTTAAGCAGCACACGCAAAAGGTCTGACAACGCCTCGGACCCTTGTTTTTTCTCACGTTGCTTTGGCACAATTGGTAAATCTTCGTCGGGACACTCAACCCCGCGTTTGACCGCCGCTAAAATCCCCTCGGCAATTTCACCGCGCCGACCGTCGCGCAACAAACGCGATTTG
Source organism: uncultured Rhodobacterales bacterium (assembly GCA_964497195.1). Classification (GTDB taxonomy): domain Bacteria; phylum Pseudomonadota; class Alphaproteobacteria; order Rhodobacterales; family Rhodobacteraceae; genus UBA3077. The sequence goes on from CAZCDC010000019.1 coordinate 26,700, forward strand.
CTAAGATCGTGCGAATTTTTCGGTTTATTCGCCGCCAGTTCCAGCAATGCATCATCCTTATAAACCCGAGGGCGCGGCACATTTTTACGCTGCGCATATTCTTCGCGAAACGCCGCCAATTCCCGCGCAACCGCCAGAAATCGCGGCGAATTCGTGCGGGTTTTCAGGCGTTTCCAGGCGTTTTCCGGCTTAATGATATAGGTCTCAGGGTTCATCAGCACCGCTAATTCCTCCTCCACCCATTTTTCACGGCCGGTTTCTTTTAATTGCCGCGCCAATTCTTCATAAACCACCCGCAAATGGGTCACATCGCCAATCGCATAGGTTTTTTGATTGGCCGACAAAGGCCTGCGCGACCAATCGGTAAACCGACTGGATTTATCCACTTGTTCTTTGGCAATTTTCCGCACGAGGGTTTCATAGCCCACCTGCTCACCAAACCCGCACACCATCGCCGCGACTTGTGTATCAAAAAACGGCTTGGGAATAACCCCGCCCTCAACCGCGAAAATCTCCAGATCCTGCCTTGCAGCGTGGAATACCTTAACCACATTTTCATCACGAAACAGATCATACAGCGGCGCAAGATCCAGCCCGTCCGCAAGTGTATCAATCAAAACTGCGCCATCAGTGCCCTCGCCCGGCATGGCGACCTGCACCAGACATAGCTGCGCATAATACGTGCGTTCGCGCAAAAACTCGGTATCAATGGTGACATAAGGGTGTTTGGCGCATGTCGCGCAATACGCGGCCAGCGCGTCGGTGGTTGTTATTGTTTTCATTCCACTGTTATATCAACCCTATGCCCCGCTTTCCAAGCAATTTTTCGAGGATCAAATGCGCGCCAGACTTGACCTAGACCTCGCAACACCAGAACCGCCCCCGCAAGCGTCAATCGACGCGGCAATTCGGCTGCTAAAAACCGGCCATTTATTTCGCTACGGCGAGAGGGGCGGCGCAGGAAACGAGGCCGCATTGCTCGAAACCGAATTTGCCGCCATGTTGGGCGCAAAATACTGTATTGGTGTCAATTCTGGCGGCTCAGCGATTTTTCTGGCGCTCAAAGCCGCAGGGGTGCAAGCCGGCGACAAGGTTCTTTTGAACGCGTTCACCTTGGCCCCCGTTCCTGGCGCTTTGCAGCATTTAGGTGCAGAAACAATGTTGGTTGATATCAACGAGCGCTTGGTGATCTGCCCCCAATCACTGCGTCAACGCGCCGCGCACACAGATTCTAAATTCTTGCTGCTAAGCCATATGCGCGGCCATATCGCGGATATGAATGAGATCACGGCTATTTGCGCTGAATTTGACATCAAGATGATCGAGGATTGCGCCCACACAATGGGGGCAAAATGGAACGGCACCCAAACCGGCCGCTTTGGTATTGCCGGCGCTTTTTCCAGCCAGTCTTTCAAACAATTCAACACCGGCGAGGGCGGCTTGATTGTCACTGACAACCCGGATATCGCGGCGCGCGCTATTTTAATGTCGGGCAGCTATATGCTGTATGAGCAACACGCAGCCGCGCCAACAGCCGAAATATTTGACCACTGGAAAGGCAGCTGCGCCAACCATTCCATGCGCATGAGCGCGCTGGTCGCGGCAATATTGCGCCCTCAATTGCCGCTGCTAGCTGCCCGAAATGCCCGTTGGCGCGAGATCCATGACCGTATCGCCACACGCCTGCGGCGCCATCAAATGCTACGTCTCCCCGAGAGGCCCGCGCCCGAGGATTACACCCCAACCTCGATTCAGTTTTTCATGGCAGGTGATCAAATTGAGGCTGTGATCGCTGACAGCACAAAACACGGCGTGCCGATCAAATTCTTTGGTGGTGAAACCGCGATTGGCTTCACATCGCGCTCGCCTCATTGGGAATATATTGATAATAATCAGAATGTTACAAAGTCTGAGCAAATTCTGTCAACGCTGTGTGACGTGCGCCTGCCGCTTTTAATAAGCAATGAACAGGCCGATACATTGGCTGACGTTATCACCCAATCCATTGATACGGTGCTGGCATGAGCCGCCTAACCCTGCGTTCCATCGAAATATTCATTGCCGCAATGGAAGAAGGCACCGTGGCCGCAGCCGCGCGCCGCCTTAAAACCAGTCCTTCATCCATTAGCCAGCAAATTTCCAATCTTGAAACCGAACTTGGTACGGTTTTAATTGACCGCTCCGCTCGCCCGCTGGCCTTAACCCCTTCCGGCTATCTTTTCCAACGTCGCGCGCAGAATATTTTGTCAGAGGCCACCAAAGCCCGCGCCGAGCTTTCGGTGCAAGATTTCTCCAAACTCAGCCGTTTCAGCATCGCGATGATCGATGATTTTGAACCGGATGTGACCCCCGCCCTTATGTCGCAATTATCCGAGGAAATGCCGGATGCCCATCTGGTTTTGACCACTGGCGCCAGCCATTCCAACCTTCAGGCTCTTGAATCCCGTCAAGTTGATATCTGTGTGGCGGCTGAGCCGGACATAACCCATGACTGGATGGAGATTTATCCGCTTTTAAACGAACCTTTTGTGGTTCTGGTACCAAAAAATACAATAGACTCCAACCAACCCAGCCTGCCGCAACTGCTCAAACTCCCGTTTATCCGGTTTCCCGAAAATCAGGTTGTTGGCCGCAAAGTTGAGGCCGCGCTGGCGGTTGAACGTCTGTCGATCCCGCAAAAATTTACGTTGGATAGCTATCAATCCATAATGGCAATGGTTGCCAAAGGTGCTGGCTGGGCCGTCGCGCCACCCATGTGTTTTTTGCGGGCGAAACGGTTTCAAAATGCCGTCGATATGCTGCCATTGCCCATAACCAACCTATCGCGACGCATTAGTTTATTTGCGCGGCGCGACACGCTGGACCGTATGCCCCGCGACATTGCCACCAAAATGGGCCCCTTAATAGAAGATATACTGATTTTAAAAACAGTTAGAGAATATCCATGGCTCAAAGATAATTTCCGCCTGCTTTAGGCAACCGCGCGCTTGGCATCGGATACACAATCCAGAATAAATTCAACAGTTTGGTCAAGCTCATCGCGGGTTAACCCGATGGGTAACCGGATATCACAAGCCCGTTTCAGCATGTTGCGTGTGATCGGCAATTCCGGCATGTCACCAATGAATTTCCAGTTCCAGAATACGCGCGCATTATCGCCCTGCATACCAAAAATGCTGATCATATTGCCGCGCTG
>CAZCDC010000020.1:0-29539 GCA_964497195.1 uncultured Rhodobacterales bacterium
CCTTTTGCGGGGCAGGGGATCAAGCGGTATTTTGGCAAAACCTGCCGAATAATGGGTAGCATTAGCGTTCGGTGAATTTTAATTCAATTCGGCGGTTTTCGCTAAGGTCTGCGGGGCTGTCGCCATTGTTAACCGGCTGGAATTCGCCAAACCCTGTTGCGGCCAGCCGGTTGGCGGGGATATCTTCGAAATCGACCAGGTATTTGACCACTGACAATGCCCGCGCCTGGCTGAGTTCCCAGTTATCGGCAAATCGCCCGCCTGTGCCCAGTCGGGTTTTGTCGGTATGGCCGTCAACGCGCAAAATCCAGTTGATGCCTTCGGGGATTTCATCGGAAACTTCGCGCAGTACCGCAGCTACTTGCCCGATCTGGGCTTTGCCATCTGCGCCAAGATCAGCAGAGCCAACGGCGAACAGAACCTCAGAGGAGAACACAAACCGGTCACCGACAATTTGCACGCCTTCGCGATCCCCAAGAACCTCGCGCATGCGGCCAAAGAATTCTGAACGGAAATTGCGTAAATCATTGGCTTCGGTTTCCAGCAAGGCACGTTCGCGGGCCTCAGCATCAGCGCGGGCGGCTTCGGCATCGGCGCGTTGGGATTGCGCTAGGGCCGTTCGACGTTGTTCGGCGGCGGTGCGCGCCAGGGCAGTGTTTAGATCAGCGCCCAGCGTTTCAATCCTGATTTGGGCTGCAATATCTTTGCTGGCAGAGGCATCCAATATGCCCTGTAATTGGTTTAATTCACCGCGTAACGCGGCGGTTTGCTGGTTAAGCAGGGCAATTTGGCGTTGGCTATCGGCTGAGGCGGCTTCCTCCAGGCGCAGCAATCTTTGAGCCTCTGCCAGCGCGACCTGTTGTTGTTCCAGCATCGTTAGGCTGGTGCCCTCAGATGTGGCAAGTTCCTGTTGCGCGGCGCGTGCGGCGGCTAGCTGGGTCAGGGTTTCAAGCGCCTTTTGACGTTCTTCTTCCAACGCCAATGCCATGGCGGTCAATTCCGTGTCAGCGCTTTCCAGCCTTGTGCGCAGGGCTTCGGCGGCGGCGGCATCTGCCAATTGGGCTTTTTCGGCATCACTTAACGCAGCGGCGCGTTCGGCTAGGGCCAGCTCGGCGGCGGTGATGGCAATGTCACGATCTGATAACAATTCAGCGAGCCGCGCCTCATTGATTTTGGCCGCGTCAAGCGCCGTTTGGCTTTCGGCGATTCTGGCGCCGTAAGCCGCGATTTCCGCAGCGGCGCTTTCGGCAGTGACAGCCCGTTCGGCCAATGCCAGCTGGCTGGCGGTGATTTGCACGTTAAAATTACTGATTTGCGCGGCCATTTCAGTGGCGGCAGCATCCGCAGCGGCCAAAGTTTCGCGTTGGGCAACAAGCGCGGTTTCGGCGGCTTGCAATTCCGCTTCGGCCTCCGCCATTTCGCGTTCAGAGGCTTCTAGCCGGGTTTCGGAAATCGCCAATGCGGTGTTGGTGCCCACCGAGTTTTCACGCGCTGAGGACAATTCCTGCAATACCGCAATACGGGCCATTTGCGCGATATTTAGGTCTTCTTGCAGGGCGCGGGTGGCTTCTTGGATGGCACTCAATTCCGCACGCGCCGCTTGGGCGCTGGCGGCTTCGGAAACGCGGGCGCGCTCTGTTTCGTCCAGTTGGGATGCGCGCTCGGCCAAGGCAAGCTCCGCAGCAACGATGGCGATTTTGCGGTCCTCTAACAAGGTGGCCAACCGTTCTGCGTTTTCGCGGGCTTGTTCAAGTGATTGGTTGCGTTCAGCCAAATCTGCTTCGTTGCGGGCGATTAATAATGCTGCACTTGCAGCGTCGCCTTGCAGGCCCTCCAACTGTGCCAGCGCGGCAATTCGGCCTTGTTCGGCCAATGAATACTGACCCTGCAACACGGCTTTTTCAGCGGAAACTGTTGCGAGATCCGCCACCAGTCCAGCAAGCGTATCTTGATCGTCTGACAGGTTATTTTGGGCCGCTGCCAAGTTGCTGTTCAAATCGCGGTTTTCGCCTGAAAGGCTGATGATTTGTTGCTGGGCTTCGCGCCGTGCAACCTGTGCCAAAAATAGCGCCTGCGTGGCATTGGCAATTTGGTCCTGCATATCTGTCATTTGGGCCGCGCGACGGCCGGTTTCTGCCTCCAGATCGGTGACCATAGCTTCCAGAGCGCGCGCACGCGCCGCGGCAAGACGGGCTTGTTCTTCTTGCAAATCTATGGCGTCCCTTGCTTGCAAAAGCGCGGTTTCATGATCACGCGAATTGGCAAGAATGCTGGCGATTTGCTCTTCAAAACTGGCAATTTGGGCGGCGGTTTCGGTTTGGGCCTGTTGCAGTTGATTGCGTTGCGCTGTCAGGGTTGAAATCAAGGCGTTTTGCTGGTTTTCACGGTTGGCTGCGGCAGAAAGCGCGCCGTCAAGCTCCCCTAGTTTGACGCTTAAGTCACGGCTGGTGTTTTGTTCCAGCCCTAATGCATCTGCCAGTCCGGCGACCTGTTCTGAAAGTTCGGATAGCTCCCTATCTTGGCCGGTAATGGTTTCTGACAGGACAAATTGAACGATCATGAAAATCGACAGAACAAAGAACAGCACCAGTAAAAGCGCTGTCATTGCATCAACAAACCCGGGCCAGATATTGACCGGAGGCTGTCCGTTTCCGCGCCGACCCAAGGCCATGTCTTACCCCTGCCGTTTGTTGGCAAGCGCCAGAATGCTTTGCGATAATGTTGCTAAATCGCCGCGTAATTCCGCGATACTGTCTTGGCGACCGGCTGACATTTCCTCAAGAATTCTTAGCAGCTGAACATCGATATTTCGGAGCCGTGAGCGCGCCTCGCTATCCAAAAGCCCGGCCACTTCCTCACGGCTTTGTAAAATCTGGGTCATGGCTTCTTGGTTTTGGGCGATGCGTTCAAACACGTCTTCGTCAAAATTGCCACCGCCGCCACTGGGACGGTTGGCAATAGAATGGGTCATTTCAGAAATTGATTGTGACAATGCTCCAAGGCTGGCATCGGTTTTCTGGCGAGATTCTTCGCCGCGCAAGGTCACATCCTTCAGGGTTTCAATTTGCTGCGCGGTTTGCTCCATAAATCCGTAAAGCGCTGAGGTATCACTGCCGCCACCTTCGCCATCATTGGATACCAGCCCGATTTTGGTGATCGAGGACAACCATTCTTCCAATTCCATATAAAACCGGTTTTGGCCATGGCTGGCAAATAATTCCAGCATACCCACCACCAATGACCCCGCCAAACCCAGCAAGGATGACGCAAACGCTGTGCCCATGCCGCCCAGTTGGTCCTCAAGGCCATTCATCAGATTGGCAAAAACCTCAGCCGCGGATTGGCCTTCTTGGGGGGCAAGCGAACGGATAGTATCGACCACTGCCGGAACCGTGGTTGCCAGCCCGTAAAACGTACCGAGCAGGCCAAGGAATATCAGCAGGCTGGAAATATAGCGGGTAATATCGCGCAGCTCATCCAGCCGGGTGCCTACCGAATCCAGAATGGAACGGGTGGAGGTGGAGGTCAGCGATTTACGCGCATTCCGGTCAGACAAAAGCGCTGAAAGCGAGGCCAGCAAGCGCGGCGATTGCACAAATTCATGGCCCGGACGGTCCATGGCAAAACCTTTGATCCAGCTAACGGAGGATATTAGGGTATAAACCTGCCAGAAACAGGCCAGAATACCTGTGACAAAAACCAATAAAATAACGCCGTTTAGATAAGGCGATACCACAAATATCGGCGCCATTGACGGATACGCAAAATATCCGCCAACTGCAACCAATGCCAGCAGAATCAGCATGATCATGGTTTGGCGCTTTGGCAGCGAGAATGCCGGTTCTTGTGTCTTGTCGAAAACTAATTTCATGCCGCTCCGGTGCTCCTGCAAGCAAATTTCATATATTTTGTGCCGATAACCGAAATATACGCACATATTGTGGCAAAAATCGTCTCTAATTGATAAAAACACTTCAAGAACAGCCTGACAATGCTTAAATAGCCTGTAATGAGTTAAATAATTATCCCCGGAGGGATTTGAAAAATGTTACAGACCGTTGGCGCACCCGCCCTAGCCATTCTTGTATTTGCCATAATTCTAATTTGGATGATGGTGAAAACCGTTCCTCAAGGCGAGGAATGGACGATTGAACGCTTTGGTCGTTACACCCGCACCCTGAAACCGGGCCTTGGTTTTCTTATTCCAGTAATGGACAAAATTGGCGCAAAAATCAATATGATGGAAACTGTGCTGGATATTCACAGCCAAGAGGTTATCACCAAAGACAATGCCATGGTTGTGGCAGATGCGATTGCATTTTACCAAGTTACCGATGCGGCGCAGGCCGCCTATGAAGTCCGTGATCTGGAAAAGGCCATCCGCACATTGTCGATGACCAATATCCGGTCGGTTATTGGCTCCATGGATCTGGATGCCAGCCTGTCTAATCGCGATATGATTAACACCAGATTGCTGGGCGTGATTGACGAGGCATCCCATGGTTGGGGTGTTAAGGTAACCCGTGTTGAGATCAAAGATCTGGCGCCACCTGCTGATATTAACGAAGCCATGGCGCGCCAAATGAAAGCCGAGCGGACCAAACGTGCGGACATTCTGCAAGCCGAGGGCCATAAACAAGCCGCGATTTTGCAAGCCGAGGGTGCGCGTGAAGCCCAAATCCGCGAAGCCGAAGGCGCGCGCGAAGCTGCGTTTCTTGATGCTGAAGCCCGCGAACGTCTGGCCGAAGCCGAAGCAAAGGCAACCGAGATGGTATCAAAAGCCATTGCCGAGGGTGATATTCAGGCGATCAATTATTTTGTTGCCACCAAATACACCGAAGCATTGCGCGATATTGCGGCGTCTCCGAATTCCAAAACCATTATGATTCCGCTGGAGGCTACCGGCATCATTGGATCAATTGCGGGTGTTGCGGATATCGCCAAAGCAGTCACATCAAGCAAAGGTTAAATCATGGATTTTTTTACATGGGTTGGTGAGCTTTCGGGCTGGTATTGGCTGGCTTTGGGCATATTACTGGTGGCGCTGGAGATGTTGGCGCCATCCTTCGTAATTGTCTGGCCGGGACTGGCCGCAATTGTGCTGGCGGTTCTGGTCGCAATATTCCCCAATATTTCAGGTGAATGGCTGGTCGTTACTTTTTCGGTCCTGTCGGTTGCATTTACTTTTGTGGGTCGCGCCTTGGCGATCCAATTGCGCAAATCTGAGCCAGCAAACACCCTGAATTCGCGTGCCGAGGGCATGATTGGCCGCAAGGCAAAAGTTGTGAGCTTTGACAGCGGTGAGGGAAAAGTCACCGTTAGCGGCGTGCAATGGCCAGCAATTTGGGAGGCTGGCGAGGTCTCAGAAATTGGGCAATCCGTGATTATTTCTGCGGCCAGAGGGGTGAGCCTGACGGTTAAAAACCCGTAACAATTATGGCAACTTGTCGAAATCGACTTGATCGAATTGGGTAAGTTGGCCTATTGTTTTGCTTTAGCAGTAATTTTCGGACACATGTCTTATGCCAAATTTCAAAGCCGCGCTTTTTGTTTCAGCACTTATGGTGCCTTTTCAGGCTCAGGCGCAAACCGCCTGCGAAAGCTATACGATCGTCAGCGGAGACACGCTGCGCCTGATCGCAGAGCGGGTTTTTGGGGAGCGTGATCTATCGCCAGTGATTTTTAAAGCAAACCGTTCGGTGGTTGGTGGCAACCCAAATAATATCGAAATCGGTATGGTTCTGACGATTCCATGTGATGCAACCGCCAATGTCTCCAGCGGTTCGGGAGCCATAAATCTGGTAACCAGTGCCAATACCGTTGTTATTGAAAATACGGAAACACCCGAATCAACTGCGACGGTTACAGTGACGGAAACGCCGCAAATCCCGGTTATCGAAGTGCCACTGGTGGAGGATACGCCGGTGGAAGCAACGGCTCAAGAAACCGCACCGGAACCTGTGACCAGCGAAACTGCCACGACGCTTGTTGCGTTGCCCAGCTCTCCCAGTTTTGTGGCCGCTGGAATGTACCCGCCTTTTTCTGAAGGCGAAGGCAAAGGCATGATGACCGATATCGTGCGCGCCGCATTCGGCAATGACCAAGCGTTGGCTGCTATTGCGATTGATCCGGTGTCGATGCCGTTTGATCCGCTTATGGCGTCGTCTGATCCTGATGTGGTTTTGTCATTCCCATGGATTGAACCGGGCTGTGATGCACCGGAATTTCTATCTGTGCGGTCAGCCGTATTGTGCGAAAATTTTGATTTTTCCGACAAAGCCTATGAGATTGTCATGACATTTTTTGTGGCGGATCGCGGCGGTTTAGCTCAGGTTTCGAACGCTAGCGATTTTGACGGAAAAAGCATTTGTGTGCCGGCCCAATACCCCACCAACCACCTGTCCGAGGCCGGGTTTGATACAGAAAGTATTAATATTGACCGCGCCAGTTCCGTTGCTGAATGTATGAGCAAACTGTTTTCGGGCCAAGTTGACGTGGTAAACGCTGATTATTTGACGGTTGAGGTGACTTATGCTGTTCTTAGCAGCCAGTCTCTTATCGTCGAAAACCCGAATTTTACCTGGATCCGTTCGGTTCATGCAATTGCCAGTAAAAACAATCCTGCCGGGTTGCAAACCTTGGCGGTTTTTAATGATGGCTTAAGCCGGATCAAGGAAAATGGCTCTTGGGATGAAATTGTGCAGCCTTATTTAGAATAAGGCCACATTTTTAACACAATTTTCATTCAAATTGGGGACTATAGAGAAACGAGACCTACTCGTTAGTAATTAGTTTTTAACCTGATTTTTTTTGTGTTGGAGTTGTAAATGGTAAACCTATTTCCCAAAGCCCTTGCCGTTGTTTTTTCGGTAGTTTTTGTTGGCGCTGCAACAGCCCAAACCGCGCTTTTTGTCAAACCTCCCGTGACCTTAGCCAGCCTTGAAGCAACGGGTTCTGCAAATAATGTTCATTTGGCAGCCATCGACAAAATAGATGGTTTTGCAGAAATCAGTCTGCCCAATGGCGGGCTTTTTACTGAACTTGTTGCAACAGCAATGATTCGCGCCAACGATGTTCGCGATTTTGACATCCAGTTTATAAATCCACAAAATGCGCAAATCAGTGATGAAATGGCGCAGGGCGACTTTGACTTGTCTTTCCCTTGGTTTGTGCCCGATTGCACAAATCTTGCACCGTTGAATGCCTCTGATAAGGCGATTTGTTCGAAATTTATCGCGTCGCAACCTTATTACGAAGTACCGATTGGGATGTTTGTGCAAACCGGCAGCGACCTGTTAAATGCCACTGCGCCACAAGATTTGATCAACAGCCATATTTGCCGCCCAGCCGGTCATATCGAATTTGATCTGGCCCAAGCGGGCTTGATGCCGCCAGCGGTGATGTTCAGCACGCCTGCCACGCTTGAGGAATGCCTGAGTGGCCTCGCGAATGGTCTTTATGATGTGCTAAGCGTTGATACTGAAATGGCGCTTAAAGCCATTGAGGAAATGGGTTTAACAGGGCGCATTCAAGCCATTGAGAGCCTCGAAACCGTACATACATTACACGTTCTGTCGCCGCGCACTAATCCGAATGGTCGCGCATATTTGGCAACCTTAAACATCGGTATGCGCGATATGCGTCATTCCGGTGAATGGTTTTCAATTGTTGCCAAACATATGTCAGCCCTGAACTAGACGCCGCGCTTTTACCATATCCACCAAATTTTCCATATCGGTGTCTTTGATGCCGATTTTGGCAAGATAACTGGCGGTATTATACAAATATTCCCAGTTAGGGCCGGTATTACCGGATGAAGTTGCGATAATATCTGCCTGAGTATTTAGACAAATCTCGCCGGTATATTGGCAGTGGTTTTGGTCAATAATGTAACAAACAGCGTCAACAACTTGGCCATCCTCAAGCGTAACAGTTTGGGATTGCTCTATATATGCTGATGTCACCAGCTCCCGCTCTTGCAAATACGCGTGGGTTGCTTTTGCGGTTTTTGGGGGCACAAAAAACGCCATACCCTGACAGCTAGCATTTTCTAATGGGTCAAGAGCCAATACCAGCCCCGGGTTTTCAACTGTACCGCGATAGGTGGTTGAATACATGCAAAATGTACGGCGAAATCCGTTTAGCTGCGCTTGTTTTTTGATACTGTATTCAAATCCGGGCTTCCACAATAGTGACCCATACCCAAATACCCAAAAACCATTTTTATACATATTGATTTACCCGACCTGATTATGGCTTTATAAGCAACACCATATCCAATTGGGAGAGCAAAATGCGCTGGTTGATGAATCTGATTATTTTCGCGGGCCTAGGTTGGAGCGGTTATTGGTTTGTGGGGGCACAGGCACAAGAACGCCTGCTGGCAAATTGGCTTGAATCCAGCCGTGCAAACGGGTGGGTTGCCCAGACCGACGAGATGAATGTCACTGGATTTCCCAACAGGTTTGACACGATAATTACAGGCCTTGATCTACAAGGCCCTAATGGCGACTGGGGCTGGAAATCCGAGGGATTTCAAGTATATGCGCTGTCTTACAAACCAAACCATATCATTCTGGCATGGCCCGGCGAACAGGTGATTTCCAATGAACATGGCAGCCTGACCATGCAGGGCATCCAAATGCGCGGCAGCATCGAGGTTGCGCCAAACCCCGAATTAACCCTGCAACGCTTGATCATTGAGGCCACAGATTTTAATATAAAAAGCAGTGATGGCTGGGAAGGCACAGCCCAAAGCGCGAATATGGCACTGTTTCAAGACGAAGATATTTCCACCCGATATCGGCTTGGAATCGAGCTGAAAGACGTCAATATTCCGCAAGAATATATGGCGGCAGTGGTGCAGGTTGGCCAGAATACCAGCTTGATTTCTAATGTTTTGGCCAACGCTTATGTCGATTTTGACCAAGAAATTAACCGTGGCACCTTGGAATCCGGCCTGCCGCAATGGTCAAATATTGAAATTGAGCAGGTCAGCCTTGATTGGGGCCGCGCCAACCTGACGGTTTCGGGTGAATTACGACCCGGAACAAATGGTTTTATTGAGGGAAATATTGATTTTCATGTGGAAAACTGGAAAATCCTGTTTGCGGCTTTTGAGCAAATATCGCAACTGAAGCCCTCGGAAATGACTTTGGTGGAGGCGGCATTGAATGGTGCGGCGCAAGGAAATTTACTCGAATTTTCGCTGCGTTTTGAAGGTGGAAAAACCCTGATCGGGCCGTTTTCAATTGGCCCTGCACTGATCAACCCGCAATATTAACGGCAATAAGATCCGGAGCGGTAACCGGCTGTATCAAAATGAAAATGATTGTAATGGAATCGATCGGAACGCGGCCCAAGAACGGTGCCAAATGGCCCGCAAGCTGCGCTGTGTAAACGCTCTAACGCGGCGCCTTTTTTGCCATTTCCCCAATCATTTTCAACACTTAACACATCACCATTCGCAAGCGTAAACGCGCCAATATCAATGGCATTGCCAAGCGCATGTTCCGATAAGCGCGCCCCGCTTTGGTTGTTGCGACTGCGACAAGCATAGGATGCAAACACCCGTAATTCGGTAATGCGACTGCGCAATTTACGCACCGCTGGCTGGGCATCCTGTGCTACCCATTGGGCCAAAGTATTGGCGGTTTGGCAATTCAAAATGGCGGTTTGGCTAAGCCGAACGCCTGATACGTATTGCACATTTACCGCGTTGGGAATGCCGCACGCGCCCGCGCCATTGATATTGCCCGCAGGCTGGCCAAGGATATTGGGGTTACCGCATAATTCAACCAGATCAAGCACTTCGCCAGAGGTGGTGAAATCGGATAAATCACCAACGCCACCGCGCCCGCAGCCACCCAAAACCAGACAGAAAAATAGGGCTGGCCATTTCATGATGCTTATTCCTTTTTCGGAGAGACGCGGCCAAAATCAACCGCGTCGGTGTCTTGACCCGCATCAATAATGCTGCGCCGCACGTCGCGGGTTCGGGTGAAATAATCAAACAAAAAATCCCCGTCGCCGGTACGAATGGCGCGTTGCAGGGCAAATAATTCCTCGGTAAAACGGCCCAGAACTTCTAATGTGGCGTCTTTGTTATGCAAAAACACATCGCGCCACATTGTCGGGTCTGACGCTGCAATACGGGTAAAATCCCGAAAGCCGGCAGCAGAATAATTGACAACTTCTTCTTCGGTAATACGCGACATATCATCAGCGACGCCAACCATTGTATAGGCAATAAGATGCGGCGCGTGGCTGATCACAACCGCAACCAGATCGTGGTGATTGGCATCCATTGTCTTAACCATCGCACCGAGGCTTTCCCAGAATTTTATTAGCTTTTCAAGGGCTTGCGGGTTGGTGTTGTCATCAGGTGTTAGCAGGCACCAGCGATTATCAAACAAATGCGCAAACCCGGATTCTGGACCGGATTTTTCGGTTCCCGCCATCGGGTGGCCCGGAATAAAATGAACATTGTCAGGCATATGGGGGCCAATTGCCTCAACCACGGCCGCTTTGACGGAACCAACATCGGTAATGGTTGCGCCGGGTTTCAGGTACGGCGCGATCTCGGCCGCAATGCTGGCCATGGCCCCAATGGGCACAGCCAAGATCACCAGATCAGCGTCTTTTACAGCCTCGGCTGCTGTATCAAAAACCGCGTCTACCAATCCGATTTTAAGCGCGGTTTCACGGGTTTTTGCAGATCGTGCGGTGCCGGTGATTTTGCAATCACTGCCGGCGCGGCGCACCGCCAAACTAATGGAGCCAGCAATCAGGCCCAAGCCAATAAGGGCGATATGTTTATATTGGGTCATGCCCGTGCTCCGTCCATAAATTCGGCGATGCTGCGCGCCACCGCGCGGCAAGCGATTTCGTCGCCAATGGTAATTCGTAAAAACTCTGGCAGGGCATAACCCGCGACATTGCGCACAATCAGACCTTTTGAGGCCAAGTATTTGTCGCAGGCTTGGGCGGTTTCGGTATTAGAAAACTGTGCCAAAATGAAATTGGCAAAGCTTTGGTCCGAGGGCACACCCGATTTGGCCAGCTCAGCCCCCAGCCATTCGCGCCAATAAATATTGGTTTTTTGGCAGGCTTGGGTATAACTGGTATCACTCAACGCAGCCTGCGCTGCTGCAAGTGCAGCGGCTGAAACATTAAACGGTCCGCGCACGCGATTTAGGGCGTCAATTACATGTTCCGGCCCATATCCCCAGCCAATTCGTGCGCCGCCAAGCCCATAGATTTTGGAAAAAGTACGGGTCATAATGACATTATCAAAACGATCTACCAGCGATGCGTGCCCATCAAAACCGGGGACAAATTCGGCGTAGGCACCATCAAGCACCAACAGGCATGCCTTTGGCAGGCCCTGCGCCAATCGGGTGACTTCTGATTCTGTAATCATGGTGCCGGTTGGGTTATTCGGGTTAGCTAAAAATACCAGTTTGGTGTTTTCGCTACAGGCAGCCAACAGGTTGTCAACATCCGCCAAGCGGTTGTTTTCAAGTGCAATTATTGGGGTTGCCCCCGCTGCCATTGCCGAAATCCGGTACATGGAAAACCCGTGTTCTGTGTACAGAACTTCGTCATCAATGCCTGCATAGGTTTGGCACAAAAACGTTATTATTTCATCAGAGCCAGCGCCACAGATTACCCTGCTGGCGTCCAATTCATGTGTTTCAGCAATTGCGTTTCGCAAATCAGAATGGTCAGAATTTGGATAGACCCCAAGGCTGTTGGCCATCTCAATATAAGCTGCAATCGCGCGTGGGCTTGGCCCTGACGGGTTCTCGTTTGAGGAAAGCTTGGTCACACGATTATGCCCGGCTGGCCCGGATTTTCCGGCGGTATAGGGCGATATATCCAGAATTCCGGGTTGCGGAATGATGTTTGGGTGGGTGCTCATCTGCCTTGCCTGCGCTCAATTTTGATAATGTTAGCGCTGTTTAGGCGGCTTGGCCAGAATGCACCAGCGGCTTGGGCTGTTTTTCTCCTACTTCTATGGCACCATTTCACAGCTTGATTGAAACTGCTATCCAAACTAGGCTTTGGGAAAGTTAATATTGGAGGAATTATGCATACTGTATTGGGTATTCTTGGCATTATTGCCGCAACCTATTTTGAGCAAATCGGCCGGTTCTGAACCAGTTGGGATATACTGGAAATCATCAAAGCAACGCTGGGGCAGGATTGGAATGATGATCAGCATGATGCGCTAAGGGTGATTAAACGGGCTTTCCGGCTCAGCTAATCTGCTGTTTGCGCTGCACTGTCAATTTTTTCTTGTAATGCAGCTGCGGGTTTAACAAATATTTTTGCGGCGATTTCCACAAATTCCTGAGCCTTTGATATTTGGCTGTCTTCGATAAGACATCGCGCCAATATTAGCGCAGCAGGGGCAGGAAGCGGCGCGGAATTATGCGCCTTTTGGAAATACTGGATGGTTTTTCCACGGTCTTGGGCTGCATTGGCAAAATCCCCTAATCGGCGCCATTTGTCGTTGGTGTCATGCAGTTTTACAGCGCGCAGCATAAATTCTTCAGCATCCGAAAACTTGCCAAGATCAAATTTAACGATCGCACATTCGCGCAGCAGGTTTGCCACAGACATCGAGGCGCCGGCCAGTTTTTTGTGGTGGTCCAAATCAGCATCGATCAGGGTTTCGGCCTCGATTCCCTGCAAACGGGCAGAAAGGGTTTTGTAGATACCAACGCTGCGTTCGACGTTGAAACGGCTGGAAACAGGGCTATTGGAATACATCCGGATTATTTCGTTATCGACGGCATATTTTCGCAAAAAATCAAGGTATAAGCAGGTAAATATCAATGGGTTGGTGGTTTTTGGGTATGGCAGCGCCTGGGTTTGAAGGGCATTGGTGAAATGCTCCAGATTTCCGGCCCCCATGGCGGCAAAGAATTTTTGCAGGCCCACGCCATCATTTGCAATTTCCTGACAGAATTTCAGTTGGTCACCCGTGATTGGCGCTTTTCCGGTGCGTTTGACGGAGACTGTACCTTTTTCAGTCGCAGCCGCCACAAAATATCCAATCCGGCTGGAATTGGCAGGCATAATATTTGTAAAAAACAAAATTCGGCCATCTCGCCAAACTGGTAAGAAAACCTTATCGTTGTTGCCAGCTAACATTGCATTCTCCGATAGTTTTGATGGGATATACACTATCCCAGATTAATTAAATTGCCATTATCGTCAAATTCATCAAAAAACCAGTTGGATTCTTTTGTCCTTATGGTATTTTATGCTATTATTTAATTTCATTAGCAATTTATAGGTAGTTTGCCTTAATAGTTTGGGCAAATTGTGGCGAAAACAACATGGCTAAAGTCGTATTACATGTCGGTCCCTCCAAAACCGCAAGTACAACTGTACAGAAGTTTCTGTCAACTTTTGATGGTGATTCCCCGTTGGAATACCCCAAATGGGGGTGGACACGGCCAGATGCGGGCCACCATAACCTTGCATACGAATTGCGCAATGATCGGCGTTTTGACCCTAGTCTAGGCGGGTTGGACCGATTGTCGGAGGATTTAAAACAAGGTAAATCGCTGTTTTTTTCATCAGAAGATTTCCCGACATATGCGCCTTTTCTAACCCGCGTCAAAGATATCTGTGATAAATTTGATGCTGAACTGGAAATTATATTTTTTGTGCGCGATCCAATTGCGCGGCTGAATTCGATGTATACCCAACAAATTAAAACCTTTGTTGAAAACTGTACCTTTGCCGATTTTGTGTCGCGGGCAGCCAAAGAAGACAAAATTAATATTCGTCGCAATGTTAAATACCCACTGGAAAAAGCTGGCATAAAAGTACGGTTCATGCCGTTTGTTGGCGCCAAATTAAACGTGATTTTTGCAGAAATGTGCAAGGATTATGGGTTTGATGCCCAGCCGGAAAGCTTTGAACATACAAACCCTGCGCCGTCGCCAGAGGAAATCGCGCTTTATCGCCAAATCGGCCATCGCATGAAAAAATCCGAAATCAGTCATTGGGGGGCCAGTGCTAAATTCTCGGCTAAATATGGCTATAATCGCAAGTATTTTGGGTTTGATCCTTGGATGATTCAAGATGTGCGCACACAGCTTGAAGCTCAATACGATGATTTGGCTGAATTAGGGGTTGAGACATACCGAGATGAATTGAACGCGACCTTTTTCAAGGCCAAACCCAAATGCGCCAATATCGAAGATCAGGATATTTTTCAGGAATTCAAACGTGACATGATCGAATTCATGAAGCTTTGACAAGCGCCTCAACCGCGTCTTGAAACGCACCAAAACTGCGTTGGTTTTTCAGAATATCGTTTTGGGTGTCACGCAAGTTTTTGGCTAGATCCGGCGCCTCATTTAGGCTGGAAAGATGCGTCACATATCCATCCACATCCTCTGGATGCTGAACATATGCAGGCCAATCATCCCCCAAAAAACCTGCGATTCCGCCGATATTCGGGGTGACAATGGGCAAGCCGCGTGAGGCGACTTCCATTAGAATATTGGGTGTGCCATCAAATTTTGACGTATACAAAAATGCAAAACACTCGGAAAAGGGCAGGGCGTCGATGTTAAAAAACTCCCCGCCGTCGCTAAGGTTCGGTGGCATTTTATCCCAGTCAATTTCAACATCGCCAAGCACGCGCCGACCATACATCACAAAATCAACCTCAGGCATTTTGGCAGCAATTTCACCAACGATTTGTGGGTTTTTCTGGCTGTCAAAACGGCTGGCCCATAATACTTTGGGGCGCTTTGCTGGTTTGGCAGTAACGGGTTTAAGTGTATCAACCGGATATTTGATCGCCGTCATTTTTTCAGGTGCCAGCTGATACATTTCGTGCATTTCCTGCATGTACCAGTCATTGTCAAAAACAAATTGGTCAACCACGCTGTCCAGCTCCGGTATGTAGCGAAAATAGCCGTCGTAATTACCGGGGCTGTGGATATGCGGGCAAAACGCCGAGACATAAATCGTGTCGCAGGCGGCCCGAATGCGGGTTTTTGTTTGACTGTTTGATAGGGCAGAATACCCGATGAATGAATGGATCAGATGCATGGTTTTGGGCTGCAATGCTTCTAAGGTGGTGGTCAAAATCTGCATCCGTGCTTCGCGTGTTAGGCTGCTGTAATCATTTCCTGTTATGGATTCCACCAGTTCCGGCAAGTTAAGAATATTTAGGTTATGGGCTGCAAACCGTTCGGTTACATTGGGGTGATCTGCCAATAACATCAACGGGTTAAGGCCGAGTTTTTCCGCTGCCAAATAATGCCACAGTCCCACCAGTTCACCGCCACCGGATTCTAGCCATGGCAAAACAATGATATAATCAAATTTGCCTGCGAACTGGTTTTTCACAGCATCCGTCAGGGGCAAAAGGCCAATGGGTTTTGCTGGCGCCCATTGCATTTCATCGTGGGAAAGTGCCGCCAAAGGCCCAACTCCGGGGTATTGGCTGGCATTTTCGGCCAGTTGCTCCAATGCCTTTTGGGACAGTGAGGTCAGTTTCTGAATATGGGGATCACGCGAGATACAACCGCGTTGCAGGGCGGCGTCACCCTCAACCAAGCCTGCGTAAATGCCGCTATCAATCACACCTTTGCGCCACCACCATTGATAATGATCATGGGAGTTTTTGAAATACTGCCAGTCGGACCAATCTTTTGGTGCATCGCTCGGGTCTATGATCCGCCGGCCTTCGGGGGCGCCGTGTTCTGTAAAATGATTGGCCATGTCGGCCTCGTCCCAAATACCTTTTGCCCATAGTTCAATCAGGTCCAGATAGGCTTGCCAATAGCAGGAGATTTGCGCGCCGTTCATTGGCTTACCCCCATCGCGATGGCCAGCGTTTCATTGCACGCGCTTACCTTTTTGCTGGGGTCAGCACAATAATAGTAGAGCGCGCGGGCAAGTTCCCCAGCGGATTTCGGTGGCGTTTCGCTTATCGGTTCGCGGCAGATAACCGCAATGGGCAGGGATTCCTGCATCATGGTTTGATCATACCAAAGCGAGAATATCTCTTGTGGATTGGAGAAATTATTCCAACGGTTAATATAATTCCCATTGGTATCACGAGAGGTTAAAATTTGTGGTGGTACAATCCAGATATGTTCATTGCCAGCCATAAACTTCAGCGCCTCAAGATACCAATTTTGTGAAATCCAGACTGAATCTGTCTGATAAAAATATGATTTTATATTATTATATTTAAGAATAGTTAGATTTATCGCACCGGTTTGTTCAACTTGAAAGCTGACATTTCCCCCGAATTTTGCATGTTTTTCTTTTTGCTCAAGCGGGTAGCTTTCTTGTCTGAACATATCTGCTAACTTAAGACCGTCGGCATGGGTGACGCTGCGAAAACGGTGACGGCTAACTGCATTATGGCTGGAAACCAGGCTTTCTGGCCATGTAAATACCGGCACATCAAGATGCTCAGCAAGCGCTGTAATCGCGCCTTGAGGGGTATAGATGTGCAATTCTTTACCTTTGTGTTGAGCTGACAGATTGGCGTTTTTTGCGGTATTCACAAGACTGGGTGACATGAAGTCTAACGTGTTTTCAAACAAGACAGCTGAGACAGATTCAAAATTCTCCAGCAATACCCGGTGAAATTCTGTGAACAACTTATTAAAAATATTGCTGCCGAGATCAATAATTATGCTGCCTTTGAATTGCACCATTGGGCGCATCATCAGGCGATTGTAATAATAATCCTCTAGCTTGAAAAAACCTTTGACGTGGTTCACGCAAATAACTTTGGCACCAAAACGGCCCATCAGGCCAATATCGGAAAAAACATGTTCATCTTCATCGACGATCAAAACGGGTTGGTGGCTTTGGTTGTTGTAATCATGCGCTGCTTTCAGGAACAGCTCAACGGTTTTGTCAGCGGCGCGCAGGTTTTCCATGCTGGCAAACAGGAATATTTTGGGCCGCTCATCCATGTCGCGCATCAGGTGCTGTGTGGCGCTGACCACGTTATAATGCAAATTGGGCAATTGGCAGCGCAGCACACCGTGGGGTACCGCACGATAATCGCTGATAAGGGAGTCAAATGCGCCTTGAATTTTGACTTCTTGCCAAAACCAATCGGGGGGCAGGCCATCGCCAATCACCGGCTCACCTTTGGCGGTCATGCCATCCGCAAAGGCGCGGATGCGTTCTGGCCGTTCAGCGCGCTGGATTTCATGGCGTATGATGTTTTCGGGGTCAAACAAGGCGGAGGCGTCATGGATCATTCCCGGCGTCAGACCAAGACTGGTCTCAGCGGATTTGGTGCGGTAAAAACAAATGGTTTCAGGTAGATAGCTGTGACGAATGTCTTTGTTGATTGTGTGGCAAGACCAGGTCCAATCCTCGTTGCCAATGCCGATACGTTTGTTGTTATAGGGCATCGGGAAATCGTTGAAAATATTGCGATTCAGCACGCATTTATTGGAGTAATACCATTCAGATGCCAGAAAAAGCGGGTGGAAACGTGCATCCCATGAATCAATCATCTGGCGAATATCGACCTCTACGCCAAAACGGGCAAACAAGCTGGTGTGGTAAATTGCGCGCTCATCAATTTGGCCATCCGCCTGCATCTCAAAAAACTTGGTAAACCAGTTTGAGGAGAAAAGGTCATCGCCATCATGCAAAAACACCCAATCATGGCTGGCTTGCGAAATGCCGTATTCACGCGAGGCACCAAGATCGCCAAATTTGACGGGGATAATCCGGTCGATCACATCCAGATATTGCTCCGCGACGCTAACGGTTTGGGCATCTGCGTTATCGGCAATGATGATCAATTCCACCTCAAAGCCCATTTTTGTGGCGTTTTGCTTGGCTAAACGCAGGCTGTTGAGGGTTGGGGCCAGCAACAGGCCTTCTTTGTGGATATTAACGATGGCTGTGGCGCGGGTCATTTTGTTCTTTTCATTTGGCCGCGAAGGCAGCGTTAAGTGGGTATTTTAAGCTGTATTGCAGAATTTGCTAGCCTCGTTATGTTATTCACGCGAAATAACCAAGAATTCGTCAATTTCTACTTCGGTGTCTTGATCAGCGCTAAGCACAAGCACAGGCGCGGCGGCTTGGTTCATTGGACCCCAGCGCATCTGATAGGTTTGGTTGGCCCGGATGACGCGGCAATTTTGACCCGAATTGTGACGTTCAAGCGCGTTTGGTTCTGTGGTTTGGTGCAAGGAAACTGTTGCTTTGCCAGTCTTTCCGGTATTTCGAATTTTAACGGCAAGGATTTGCCCGGAAACAGATGTTTCGGATTGAAGTTGAACAAGATTTGGCTGTTCACAGGAGATTTTCACCTTAAATGCACCGGCAATATCGTTTTGTTTGAAATTGGCCGGCCTGTCTTTTAGCAGCTCGGTGAATTGGGCGGTTTTTACGTCGATTGCAATCGATTGAATTTGATTTTTCCAATGTGGGTCTGGATCAAAACCAAGAAGATTTCGACTTGGTGGTATGTCTATTAATGGGGAGGTTTCTATAACTAAAGGCCTAGGGCAAAGCACAATATCAAGGTCCGAACGCGCAATGCGGGCCAATAAACGTTGCATAAAATGGGTATCATCTTGGTCGTTTATTATATCCAGATCAGCAGGGTGGAGCATAAAACAAAGCGGCATCAGGCGGTAATCTGTGGCCGCAATACTGGGCATTTTCCCAGGATAGATATTAAGCCGCCCATCGAGGTTTTTGCTGTTTGTTGAGAAAACCACCCCGCGGGTCAGACAAGTCAAACCGGTTGTTATGAAATCTTGCGATGGCAGCGCGTTTGATGTTGCAAATAAGACGGGATGTCCGGCGCGCGCTGCCGTTTGGCGTAGTACTGTGCCGCAAAATTCGGAAGGGGGGATTTTGAGGATGTCTTCGGGATTATCGGGTGCAAACCGCGCGATATTTTCGGGGCTGGCGAAGGCTTGTTTTTGGAATTTGCCAAAATTTGTTTTGCCAAATATTTCGAAATCCATTTTTGTTAATAAGGGACCGATAAGGATTAGGGCGGTTTCATGCGGTTTAGGCTTAGCATTTTGTGTCACTGGCTTGTGAAAATAACACGGGTCGGCTGTGGTGTTTGCCACCGATTTTGGCTGCCATGTGCGGGATTTTTCCATTGTTTTGGCAAGGCCCTGCGGGGTGGGTGGGAAAAGCAGGCAATTTTCGCCATCATTCCAACGCTCGTTTTTGCCAAATGCAAGGCAATCTTGTGCCAGCAATATCGGTCGGCCCGCAGCCGAAACCTCATAGGCTAGGGCGCACAGGCTTTCAAATGCTGAAGGCTGAACGGTGATGCCTGATTGGATTGCTGCTTTGCGCGCATCGCCGGGGAGGTCAATTTCAATACGGATACGGCCGCGCCATTTAGGCGGGATCATCAAACGCAAGCTGTCAATGTATTCACGGTCAAATCCATATGAAATAAGCCGAAACTTACCGCTGTAGTCCGAGCCGCTTTCAAGCAGGGCCAGCGCGGCTTTTATAAACAGTTCAGGCCGCTTAAAGGGCTGGAAGCGCGATGTGAAAATGAAATCTGCGTTTGGATCGGTTTGGGTGATTTCAGCTGTTTCTGCTGGCCAAATTGCCGGTGGAAAACTGGTTTCGACTTTGTGTTTCCATGTTTTGGGCAGATCAAAATGCTGTTGGTTAAAATCGGCGATACTGGGGAAATGCGCAATTATGCGGTCTGCGTCGCGCAGGCTTTGATGCTCCATTTCCAGACGTGGTGCCAGCCAATCGGAGCGGTTATGGTAAAACGGTTCATGGGCAATAATTGCGGATAATGATGAGTGAATGCGGCACGTAATTTCAGTATTTTCAAAGGCTATGCCTGACCTTTTCGCGGAAATCAGCAAGGCGGAAACGCCCATATGGTCAGGGATTTCGATATGATCAAAATCAGCACCGATTTGGTTTTGCGCAGCAAGGACTGTATCCAGAATGCGCAAACCCGTCAAAACAGGTTGTTTCAGGTGGCGTAAAGCTGCTGCGTTTTTCAGCGATGAAACACCAATGTTTTTTGCTATATTTTCATCAGTATCAAAGAAATGAAATGTTGCAATATCCGCAAAAAAATCGATTAATTCCTGACTGGCCGATTGACGCTGCGCGGTCAAAACCACATGCAGTTCTGCGTCTGGATTTATGGCGTGGCTGTGTTGTAAAATATTATGCATCAACCGGCCAATGCCGCCCAGATCTTTTGGGTATAGTTCATTCACGATAAAGCAGGTTTTGGTCACGCGGGGGGCCCTCTGATGGATTTCACAGTGCTATGGTATATCAAGATGATCTGCAAGAACGCCGGAATTGCAAGTGTATTATGAAATAAAACGTTAAGATGTGTTGGGGTGAAAAAACTTTCCGCACGCAAAATTTTGCTTTGCTTGTTTGCTATTTAACAGTTATTCACAGTACAAATTTATCATTCGATAACGGAAATGTTATCACACGGCGGAGAATTCTTATGGCCATAATGGCAATCAAAATAATCGACAGTACCAGTGGGGGTTTTGCGGAAAATGTTTCTGTGGAAACACGCAAGATTGTGGATGGAAGCTGGGAGAGTGTGTCTCAAACGCGCACAAATCTTGATGGATATGTAGTGATGGCGGAGGGTGACAGCCTGCAAACCGGCGGGTATTACGAAGTGACCGCGTTTCTGGGGGCGTATTTTAACGAATGCGGCTATGCGTTGCCACAGATGAAATTTGTGGATATCTTACCGCTACGCTTCGGGATTGAAGACGCTAATAAGGATTGCAAGATTATTTTATCTGTAACGCCTTATGGTTACAGCGTTGTTCACACTTGATTAACTTTATTGATGTTATGAATATTTTATAAAAAGGTGCGTAATTATGGCTGAATTAGTACTCTCGTTGATTGATGTTGCTCGTGGGCAGCCGATTGACGCTGTTGAAATCGACGTGCAAAAGATGATCAATGGCACGTGGCAGCCGGTTGAGCAGTTGGTGTCGGATCAAAAAGGCCAAGTTACCTTGATCCGAAATGATCATACAGATGACCCTGCTGGATATTACGAAGCGACAGCCTCGGTCGGGGCGTATTTCCTGAAAAAGGGCTATGTTCTGCCGACAATGAAATTCATTGATATGTTGCCGATCCGTTTTGGTATTTCCGATATCAACCAGATTTCACGGGTTATTGTGTCAATCACGCCATTTGGATATAGCCTGACAATGGCATAATTGCTGGACATTCCGGTGTTGGTTCGCCTATTGCTCCGATATGGTTGAGAAAACTAGTCAGATATACAAACCCGTTGCAAAAAACCGGCTTGATCTTTGGTCAATCGGCAGTCTTTTTATTGCATTTCTAATATTGTCACCCATTTTGGCAGTGGTGTGGATCGCATTTTTCCCGACCGAGAATATCTGGGGGCATTTGCTGGCGACCACCCTGCCGCGCTACCTCCGAAACTCGTTGATTTTGATGGTAACGGTGGGGGTTGGCACAGCGATTATTGGCACAGGCACAGCGTGGTTGGTGGTGATGAAACGGTTTCCCCTGCGGGGGGCGCTGGAATGGGCATTGCTGATGCCGCTGGCGATTCCGGCCTATATTGGTGCCTATGCGTTGGTGGATTTTCTGGAATATGCGGGGCCTGTGCAGGCCGGCATGCGCGATATGTTTGGCTGGCAAGATAGCCGCGATTACTGGTTTCCGCAAATTAGATCGATATGGTTTGCGGCAATGGTGCTGACCTTGTCATTGTACCCGTATGTTTATCTGATGTCGCGGGCGGCTTTTCGCGAACAGTCAGCAAATATGATCGAAGTGTCGCGGGCGCTGGGCTGTGGCCCTTGGCGTAGCTTTTTCCGGGTGGCGCTGCCTTTGGCGCGACCAGCCATCGCGGCAGGGTTGGCGATTGTGATGATGGAAACATTGAACGATTTTGGCACCGTGGATTATTTTTCGGTGCAAACCCTGACCACAGGGATTTTTACGGTCTGGTTGCAAGGGTATAACGCGGGTGGGGCAGCACAGATTGCCTGTGTTATTTTGACTTTGGTGCTGGTGCTGGCAGTGTTTGAAAAGCTTAGCCGCAAAAACCGTCGTTATCACAGCCTGTCGACGCGCATTACGCCGGTTGCACCTGAAACGCTGAACGGCACAGCAGCGTTGCTGGCCAGCCTTGCTTGTTTGCTGCCTTTTCTGTTGGGTTTTGTGTTGCCTATTGGCGTGATTTCCAGCCACGCGGTGGCGCATCTGGATATTTGGCAGGATGCTTCGCTTTGGCGTGCGGCCGCAAATACATTGTTTCTGGGCAGTGCGGCGGCAGGGCTGGTTGTGCTGGGCGCGTTGTTTATGGTTTACGGCGCGCGCCAATCAAAATTGCGTTTGCCACGTCTATTGATGCCGATCACCGCCATTGGGTATGCGGCCCCGGGGGCGGTTTTGGCGATTGGCCTGCTGATCCCGTTGGCGGCGTTTGATAATATGTTGGCAGATTTCATAGAGGCGCAATTTGGTATTGATATCGGCTTGTTGCTAACAGGGTCTACGGCGGCGATTATCTTTGCCTATGTGGTACGTTTTTTTGCCATTCCTCAAGGGGGCATTGATGCAGCGCTTGGTCGTGTGACCCCGTCAATGGAGATGGCGGCGCGCTCATTAGGGCGCAATTCATGGCAAACCTTGTGGGCTGTGCATTTCCCGCTTATTCGCGGCTCGGTTTTGGTGGCGGCTCTGCTGGTTTTTGTTGATGCGGTCAAAGAATTGCCAGCCACGCTGATCTTGCGACCCTTTAATTTTGATACGCTTTCAACCCGGGTTTACGAACAGGCATCCTTGGAAAATCTGGCCGAGGCGGCACCAGCCGCATTATTGGTTACCCTGACGGGCTTATTGCCGGTGATCTTGTTGGCCCGCGCCGGAAACCGCGCATTTCGCAAACAATAGCTACGCTAGAAACCATATCCAGCCCGAGGCGGTAAAAATGGTGGCAATTGTGGCCAGCAAAATGGTGCTCGCCGCCACGTCCTCAGCGCGTTTATACATGTTTGCAAACAAAAACGCGTTGATCCCGGGGGCCATGGCTGCTGTCACAACCAGATTTCTGGTAACTTGTTCTGGCAGGTCAAATATATGATTTGCAAAGATAAATGCCAGAAATGGATGAACAAAAAGCGACAGGAATGCAATCACGCTGGCCTCTGGCAATGCGGCGCGCATTGAATACCGCGTCAGCACCCCGCCAAGCGCAAAAAGCGCAGAAGGCAGCATGACTTGCCCCAACATCTCCACCACTGACATCACCTGCGAAAACACCGGAATATTCAGGATGTTGACCAAAAACCCCAGCCCGATGCCGATCATAAGCGGATTATGAAACATCGTTGTGGTAATGGCCCGCGCCGTTTTGGCCATGCTTTGACCATCGGCCCGCAGCAGCTCCATTGTGGCGATACCAACCAGATAACAAAACGGTGCGTGAATGGCGATAATTGCGATATTTGTACCAATGGTTTCTATGCCGTAGGCGCGCTCTGAAATCGGCAACCCCAGCAGCAGCGAATTGGAAAACAGCGCGACAAATGCGATCGCCACGGCCTCACCTTTGGGGCGGTTAAAAAGTTTGCGTGCCGCCAAATAGCCAAGCCCAAAGCTGATCAAAGCTGGCCCGTAAAACGATACTAAAAGCCCTGTGTTAAATGCCTGTGACAAATCAAGACTGCGCACGCTGAGGAAAAGCAGGCAGGGCGCTGCGAATTTGAGCGCAAAAGACATTAGCCCGTCAATGCCTGCACCCGATATCCACCCTAGCTTGGCTGCCGCAAACCCCGTGAATATCAGTAGAAAAACCGGCGCGATGATATCCAGAATGACCGTAATCATCCGGGCAGCTCCAGCACCATTCCGTCATAAGCCGGGCACACATTTTCTGGGCTATCCGCATCAACCTGCGCATAATCCAGATCAATGTGCATATTGGTCAGAACCGCTTGTTTTGGCTTGGCCCGCGCGATCCATTCCAGTGATTTCTCAAAATGGATATGGGTTGGGTGAGGGTCCAGACGCAATGCGTCCAACACCCAATAATCAAGATTTCCAACCATTTCCCAGGCTTTTTCATCCATATCGGAAACATCCGGCAGATACGCCAAACCAGCAATGCGAAAGCCAAGCGCGTCAATGCGGCCATGCTCCACCTCAAACGGTTCCAGCATAATTTCGCCGCCCGCACCGTTGATTTTAATCGGGCCATCAATAGGATTCAAATCCAGAATAGGGGGGTAATTGCTGCCCTTGGGCTGCACAAAAACATAGCCAAACCGCGCAATCAAATCATTGGATGTGTTTGCGTCCGCATACACCTGCAAACGGGTTTCCATATTATAGACAACCACCCGAAGGTCATCAACTCCGTGCACATGATCCGCGTGCGGGTGGGTATAAATCACAGCGTCAAGCGTTGAAATATTGGCCGAAAGCAGCTGTTCACGCAGGTCAGGGCCGGTATCAATAAGCACCGTTGTGGTGCCCGCATCGGTAATACGCTCCACCAACATCGAACAGCGGCGGCGGCGATTGCGCGGATTTTGGGGGTCACAAGCCCCCCAATTATTACCGATGCGCGGCACTCCGGCGGATGATCCGCAGCCAAGAATGGTAAAGCGTAAAACTGCGTTCATGTGGCTTTCCACGCGGCGGCCTTGGCAAAAAGCCGATCAAAATTGGCGCTGGTCTGTGCGGCAAAATCTATATAATCCATGCCAAATATTTCCGCGCCAACTTTTGCGGTCAGCGCGGTATATGCAGGTTCATTGGTTTTGCCACGATGCGGCATCGGGGCCAAATACGGCGCATCGGTTTCTACCAAAATCCGATCCAGTGGTGCCGCAGCAAATATATCCCGTAATTCCTGTGATTTTTTGAATGTTGCGATACCCGACATTGACAAATAAAATCCCAGCTCCAACGCCGCTTTGGCCAGTGCAGGACTAGACGAAAAACAATGCATTACGCAGCAAAATGCCCCCTTTTGGTGCTCCTCTTGCAGCAATGACGCCATATCTGCATCTGCGGCGCGCGCGTGAATGATCAGCGGGAGCCGGGACTGCCGCGCCGCTTCTATATGGATTCTAAGCGAGGTTTTTTGAATTTCCGCGCTTTCAGCGGTGTAATGATAATCCAAGCCGGTTTCGCCAATGCCAACCATTTTTGGGTGCTGCGCAACTGTCAAAAGATCATCGACCGTTACCATCGGCTGATCAACAACATTCATCGGGTGAGTGCCTGCTGCAAAGAAAACCGGCGCGTGATCGTCAGCGATTTTTCGCACTTGGTCAATTTCCACCAATTTGGTGCAAATGGTCACCATACGTGAAACGCCAGCATCCACAGCCCGGGTTATGACTCCGTCAAGATCATCGGAAAAATGCGGGAAATCAAGGTGGCAATGGCTGTCTACAATTTGAGGAACCGACATGAGTATTTCCAAAAGCTAACGCAGGGCGCGGGCCGCTGCGGATTCTATTTTCAAAAAGGTATCAAGGATCACCTGCGCGGGGTCAAGGTTTACCGCAACCGCATGGGCAATTCTGGCCGACAATTGTTGTTGCAATTCCGCCCATATCCGCGCCTGAACAGCATTGGCTGACAGGTTTTGAAATGCTTCCAGCTCGCCTTGTGCCGCTGCATTCATATCTGCGCCAGCGCCAAAGCGGGCCATGCGCACCAACGCTAAATTAATCAGCGCGATGACGCTGGCATAATGGGTTGCATTTCCGCGCGCAGCGCAACTATCGCCGAGCGCAAGCACCGCAGGGCGGGGCAGGCGGGGGGCTTTGCCAAGAATGTTGATGATTTGTTGATAAATCTCGATACCTCCACCGGAAATCAGCCGAATGGCATCCCCCGGTGAGCCGATGGAAAGCTCAGCCAATACATCCGGCGCGCCGGTGGAAAAACCGGTTTGATCCAGAACTTGCGCCAGTTTATCAGGTGGCAATGTCCCGCAGCGCAG
The DNA here is from genome assembly GCA_964497195.1 of uncultured Rhodobacterales bacterium. Lineage (GTDB taxonomy): Bacteria > Pseudomonadota > Alphaproteobacteria > Rhodobacterales > Rhodobacteraceae > UBA3077. Next base: position 26,021 of record CAZCDC010000020.1, read on the forward strand.
CATGCGGCACCGAGACCGGATTGTTGGCAACAGCTTGGAAGGTTGATGGCTGACCAGCAAAATAATCGTCTTGGCTGGGGGTTCTTCCAGAACTTTCAGCAATGCATTGGCGGCAGGGCTATTCAGCTCATCCGCGGCATCAATAATCGCAATCCGCCAGCCACCATCAGCGGCGGACAGGGTGAAAAAACTTTTTAGTTTACGCACTTCATCCACCGGAATTGATGCTTTCAGGCGTTTGGTTTTTGGATCCCACGGGCGGCGGCAAATAAACACACCTGGCTCAGCCAATGCCGCAATTCGACGCGTAACGGGATGATTATTTGGTGTGGAAATATCTTGCGGTGGGCCAAACATGCCCTCTGGTTCAACGCTCAGCAAAAACCGTGCAATACGCCACGCCAAGGTTGCCTTACCAATACCGCGCGGTCCACCAATGATCCACGCATGGTGCAATTTCCCGGTGTTATACGCCTTCAGAAAGGCATTTTCCGCCTCGGATTGCCCCAATAATTGCAGTGTTTCGCGCGGGTGGGGCGCGTCGTCTATGCAATCCGCTTCGAGAGGAACATCATCATTCATGGCAGATGCGGTGTCACAGCGGCAAGCACAGCATCCGCGACCCGATCCAGTGCAGCATTGCCGTCAATTGCCGTGCATCGATCGGGGTAATCCTTTAGCAGCGCCAAATACCCATCCCGCAGTTTTGCCTGAAAACCCGCCCCCAGTTCTTCGAACCGATCTTCGCCAGATTTTCGGGCTAAACCGCGCGAGAGGCCTATTTCCGGGTCGATATCAAATACCAAAGTCAAATCCGGTTCTTGATTAATCATCAGGGAATGCAATTGATCAACTGTTTGGCGTAAATCGGCACGAGCAGCACCTTGGTAAACGCGGGTTGAATCTGCAAAACGATCTGAAATTACAATCGCGCCGCGTTGCAATGCAGGTAAAATTGTGCGTTCCAGATGGTCGCGCCGTGCTGCTGTAAATAGCAATATTTCGGTCTCGGCAGACCAGCGCGCCGGTTCGCCTTCTACCAATAAACGCCTGATTTCTTCGGCACCCGCTGATCCGCCCGGTTCGCGCGTCAGCACAATATCGCGGCCTTCAGATTTCAAAACCTGCGCCAGTTTTTGCGCTTGGGTAGACTTGCCAGAACCGTCCGCGCCCTCAAATGTCAGGAAAAAACCGTTGCGGCTCACGGGGTATCTTTCCGAAGCACCCGTGATTTGAGAATGCCAAATGCTGTGGAAAACCGTGCTGTGAATCCGGCCGCAGCAATCGATTCCGTAGCAACCAGCGGAAACCGCTGCGTGCCCATATCAGGAATATTGATCACCAGTTCACCCAGCAATTCGCCCATGGTAATCGGCGCTGCAATTGGTCCGGTGAAAACCACCTCTGCGGTGACATTGGGAATTGTGCGATACGGCAAAAGCATGGAAATATCTTCAATCGGGGCCAGCCCGACGTCAACAACTTCGCCCAGCCATACGTCAGCCGTGGCGATCTGAATGTCAGCTGTAAACAGCGTAGCTTGGGTGAATTCGCGAAATGCCCAGGTTACCAGACGTTCAGCTTCGGCCTCTCGTGCGGCGGAGCTTTCTAAGCCGGTAATCATCATAATTACCCGTCTATCATTGCGCACAGCTGAGGCCACAAGCCCGTAACCGGCCTCATTGGTGTGGCCGGTTTTCAAACCATCTGCGCCAATACCAAGCGTCAATAACGGGTTGCGGTTAAAACGATTATTGGGCACGCGGTTATCGAATTCAAATTCCGCCAGCGCAAAATAATGGTAATATTGCGGAAATTGTTTGATCAGGCGTCGGGCCAGAAAAACCAGATCCCGCGCGCTCATGCGATGATCGGCATGGGGCCATCCGGTGGCGTTGGCAAAGGTGGAGTGCAGCATGCCAAGTTCACGCGCACGTTCATTCATGCGCAGCGCAAATTCAGCTTCGGAACCTGCCAGACCCTCTGCCAAAACCACGCTGGCATCATTGCCAGACAGAACAATCACGCCTTTGATCAAATCCTCAACCGTCACGCGGTCACGGGTATCGAGAAACATCGACGAGCCACAAGTAGCTGTGCCGCCGCAAAAATGCACAGCGTGATCCGACACCGAAAATTTGTCGCTTAGCAATATGCGCCCGGAATCCAGCGCTTCAAACACCATGTTAAGGGTCATCAATTTGGACATAGACGCCGGCGGCAGGGGTTCATCCTGATTTTTAGCCAGCAATACAGTGCCGGTATCATAATCAACCACCATCGCAGCACGAGCAGAGGTATCAAGCGCCGCAGCAGGCAGCGCCATCAATATCAGGGCAGCAAAGCCAAACAGAAATTTCATCACAGCCCCCTAACCGAAAATAAACGCATCGGTAAAGCCAAGGCTTTTGATAATCCGCAACCGTTCATTACGTTCGGCGCGAGAAGTGGCAGGGCCGGAAACCACCCGATAAAGCGTACGTTCGCCGCTGGTATCAGTGCGAATTTGCGCCAACACGCCCTCATTTCCCAAAATTGTCACAAGGTCTTTTGCGTTTTGCTCAGACGAAAAGGTCCCGATTTGAATAAAGGGTTTTGATGGCGGCGGACCTGCGGGGGCAGGGGGCGCAATGATGGCAACGGTCTCAATCTCTGGCTCCCGCGCGATGGGCGCGGGTACAGAAATTGCCAAGGGGGCGGCAACAGGCACATCAGCCAATACTTCCTCGACAATCGCGCCAAGCTCCATCGCTTCGGTTGTTTCCGGGTTTGCTTCTGGTTCTGGTGGCGGGGCAATTTCAATGGTTTCGCGGCGCAGCACAACAATGGAAACTTCGGTTGGGTTGCCAGCCAGAATGCCAAGCGCCGACGCGGTATCAGATGATATCTGGATTGCCGGCCCCGGGTTATCGCGTTCCCGCCGGAATAATGCGCCAATGACGCTTTCGCCTGTGGCAACATTGGTAATCACAACGCGTTCCGGGTCAATATCACCGGGGTAGGCCACCCAAATACCGCCCAGGGATGGCCGTCCATCCCAAAGCGCATTTTCTGTAACAGACAATATATCGGGACGTTCGACATCCTGTTCAACTGAGCTGCTACCAGCTGCTGGCACTGCAACAGGCGACGCACTGGTAAGCGCACCTTCTTCACAGGCTGCTAATCCTAACATAAGTATTCCTGCCAAAAGGCCATTTACTGCCCGAGGCACACGAATTGGATACCGCATATTACTCTCCTGATTTCCAACGGAAACTGAGTTTTCCGCAGCCTTTTGGGCCAAATTGGATTTGCTCTGCCGAATTTGCCGCCGTTTTGGCGGTCATTATGCGCATCTTAACCAAAAAGAACCGATTTGGAAAGGTTTGTAAAAACTAAAAACAGAGTGTGGACCTTCGGGGAATCTGTGGTTAAAAGGCAGGCGTCGGAGGAGTGGCAGAGTGGTTGAATGCACCGGTCTTGAAAACCGACGTAGGTGAAAGTCTACCGTGGGTTCGAATCCCACCTCCTCCGCCA
>CAZCDC010000021.1:0-6204 GCA_964497195.1 uncultured Rhodobacterales bacterium
TGATAGGCGATATCAATCATTGGAATCAGGTTTTTGGCCAGCAGTAAATCAGTTAGCTCCGCCCATTGCGCCGTGGTGATATTGGCCCCCGTAGGGTTATGGCAACAGCCGTGCAGCAGAATAATATCGCCCGAATCCGCGCTGGAAATATCGGCTTTCATGCCGTTAAAATCAACGCCACAGGTGGTTTCGTCAAAATAGGTATATTTGCCAACCGGCATTCTTAGATGCTTTAGAATGGCTTCGTGGTTTGGCCAGCTCGGGTTTGATATCCAGACTTTTGCCTCGGGGCTGGCCATTTTTATCAGCTCAAATAATTGGTGAATAGCACCAGTGCCGCCCGGGGTTTGGGCGCTGGCAATGCGCGCGGTCTCAACACTATCGCCAATAATCAAATCCGCCATCGCGGCGTTATAGCTCAAATCTCCCAGCAGCCCGACATAGGATTTGGATTTCTGGTTTTTCAACAGCCGCGCCTCGGCCGCTTTCACCGCCCGCATAATCGGTGTATTGCCGTTGACGTCTTTGTAAACGCCCACACCGAGGTCCAGTTTATCACTGCGTGGGTCAGCCTTGAACTGGCCAATCATGGCAATGATTTTATCGAGCGGTTGGGGTTTCAGAGCTTCCAGCATGGGATCATCCTTTTCGGGTTCGTTTTTCCTGACGCACCGGCTCAAAACCGGCTTTTTGATAGATTTGCAGGGCGCGCGGATGGTCAAGTGTGCAAGTATGCAGACTAACGGTTTTGGTGTCACTCCCATCCCACGCCATATGTATTGCTGTATGCAGCATATATTTGCCAAGGCCAAGCCCGATCGCCTGTGGCACAAGACCCAGATAGGCAATATCACATAATTCCGGCACTTTGCGGTCCAGCATAAAAAAACCAGCCGGCCAGCCGTTGCGGATAAGCGTATACATTTCCATGTCAGGATGCTGCACAAAAGCCGTCAATGCCGCGTCGGAAAGATCATGCATATCTGTCCATAAATATTCCGCCCCCACAGCATCGTAAAGATTCAGAAAATACCAGTTGGGTGGATTATGCGCCTGCAACAATGCCATGGGATGCCCAACAGGCTGCGGTGGGCGGGCATAATTCGGCCGCGTCTGCATTTCCAGAAATGTTACGGTATAGTCAATCATGATAATCAATCATGCTGGGCCCGTTTCGATTTTCAAATCGGGATACATCCCCCATTCAGCCCAAGACCCGTCATAAACCGAAACATCGCGATGGCCCAAAATGGCCAATGCCAGCGCCAAAATGCCCGCCGTAACACCCGACCCGCAAGTGGTAATAACCGGCTTGTTAAAGTCTATATGTTTAAAAGCGGCCTGCAAAAATGCATGGTTTTTCAGGGTGCCGTCTTTGTTGATCAGGTCTGCGTAATATACATTGCTTGACCCGGGAATACGGCCCGAACGCAACCCGGCCCGAGATTCCGGTTGTTCGCCAGCGAACCGCTCTGGTGAGCGCGCGTCGATGATTTGCGCATCTTTGAGTTTGGCGCTGGCGGCTACTTGGGTTACGGTGCGCACAAGGTTGGCATCGCGCCTTGCGGTAAAATGACGATCGCGCAGAATGGGCGGCATATCCTCAACGGGGCGGCCCTCGACCAGCCATTTTTTCAAACCGCCATCCAGCACTGCAACATCGGTTTTGCCAAATAATCGAAACATCCACCAGACCCGTGCGGCTGAAAACAGGCCTGAGCTGTCATAAACCACAACGCGGTGCCCATCGCCAATACCCATCGCCCGCATTCTGCTGACAAATTTTTCAACCGGCGGGGCCATATGGGCCAATTCTGACCGTGCATCAGCAATATCGTCAATATCAAAATAACGCGCGCCGGCAATGTGACAGACCTCATATTCCTTGCGGGCATTTCGGTTGGCAGTGGGCATGTGCCAGCTTGCGTCAATAATCCGCAAATCCGGCGCGTTCAGATGCGCCGCCAGCCATTCGGTTGAAACCATATGTTTTGCGCTATCCATGGATTTTCCTTTGGTTGGGTTCTTTTTTGGATAGCTCGGATTTTCGGGCGTGGCAAGCCAACATGACCAACTTGGAACCCAACAATTGTCTGTCTACAGCCAGCAATATCAATTTAGTAAAACGCGGTTTTCCATTGGCACGCATAATCCCTGCCTTGTGCCAGCTGAAGAATGCTTCGAGCCGCCACAAGACACTTTGTCAGGTCCTTGTTTTATATTATATGTCTGTTGAATTTACAGATGATAAAATTTTGCCAATTGTATCGAATTCACTTTTTACCTGCCAATTTCTGTTGGCCCCAAGAAAAGAGCTTTCGTCATATTCCAGCAATCCAATAAGCGTTTCAGCAACAATCGTTGCACCGACCGGGCCCAATCCTTCACCCGGTTCAAAATTACCGGGTGTCGTTTCACGGCCAATCACTTCAGCTTCGGCCAAAATATAATACCAAAGTGGCACGCCAGACGTAATAGCCTGATTTGTGCTATTTCGCACCAACGTAAGAACGGTATCAATTTCTGCCTGAGGCCGCCCCATATGTGCCGCCACAACCTCTCCACCAGGCAACAAAAAACTGTTCCCGCGTAACAAATTTCGCGTCGCAAGCGAGTTTTGGTCTTTTGGAAGAAAGGGCAGTTTCAGCAGATCTTCTGCCATTTTGGTATCGAGCTTTTCAGCCATCTGAACCTGTCGGTTTTCCGGTGTATTAAACAACTCATGCCAGTCTACGATTGCCAGATCATTTGAGAGCGGTGAAAATCCGCGGCCATAGGTAGAACCGAACAGTTCAAAACTGGGCTTGTTTTTCTGAGCCTGAATTTTCATCGGAATCATGGAATGACCAAACCGATAGGCCGCCACCGAAAATTCAACCGGGATAAAAGAACCACGGTTGAAATGTTTTCGGCCCTGCGTAAGAATCCGGTCTACTACGGCATCACCACACATTGCCGGCAGAAAATCGGTTACGACGGCCCACTGATAATGCCAAACTGTTTGACGCCGTGCAGCCTCCAGCAATTTACCTTCTTCGAGACCTTCATCTTCATGAATTTGGTCGCAAAACATATTGTGAATCTTTATGAACGCCAATTGGAGCTGACTAAGAATACGGTTTTCATCATTGCGAAAATCGCCGATAATCGCGTTATTGTTGACCGAACGTAACAAATCATTTCGACGGTGAATGTTAGATGCATCTTCATCGGCCCCCGTCAATAATTTGGCCCCTTTAAACGGCATATCCTGCACATACATGAAATTGGATGCCTCTGGTCCCAAGCCGTAAATGCTATCCAGATCCAGTGTTGGCGTGCGGGTGTTTCCGATTTGATGTGGGTCATTGACACGCCCCAGCCCAGAAGAAATGTCCAGCGTAATATCATGGTCAATAAATTGTCCAAAAAAGACCTGCCCGACCGGCACGCTGTTGGTGCGGTTTGCCCCCCTGCCCACCGTCCATCGGGCCACCCAAAGCCCCAAGGTCATTCAAATGAGAAGGTTTTATATAAGCGGCGGGCAGGTTGCCAAACATGCGTCCAAACATGTCTTCGCGCGTTGTTTCTGCGTTGTGATAACAATATTTATCCAGCCCGTTTAAGGACTTCATACCGTGATGCGTCATAATATTTCCCCTAAAAATGTAATGTTAATATACAGGATTTTCGGCGCTTGTTCCGAAAAACAGGATTCCTCCCAGAACATGGCCTAGCCAGTTAAACTGATGGATATCCGTAACTGAATTATATCAAAGGTTTGGACCATCTTTTTTGAATATATCAATTTAATGTGATATCTCTAAAATTGTTCATCAAATTCTATTTTCCGCAACGATTTATTTTTCGGGCCAAATGGTTCTCTCCGAAATTTTGGCGCATTTGCTCTAGAAAAAGGCCAAAATTCAAACATTCACCAATCTCGACGTGAACTGCCTGCTAGGTACCCGACCAAATGCCAAATTGAACAATTTTTGCTGAAGCCTCTTGTATGTTAATCTAATTAACATACATGCCAAGCATCAGCTTATTCAAAAAGGATTATTATGACGCTTTCAATCAACACGCTCGGTGTGGCCTTCGCCGCCAGCCTGTTCGCCGCACCTGTTTTTGCAGAATCACAATCCTTTGATTTTGTTGGATTTGATCAAATTTCTATCACAGCAGGGATTGAGGCTGTCATTGTTTCTGGCCCCGAATTCAGCATTGTTGCCGAGGCACAAAACACCCGTATTTTACGCAAGCTCGATATCGAAATGCGTGGGGACACGTTATATATTGACCGCACCAGCCGCCTGCGGGATCAGGTATTTGACAGAAATAGCCAAATCAGCCTGACAATCACCTTGCCAAATTTGAGTGAGATCACTGTAAGCTCAGGTGTTGACGCGCAGGTATCCGGCCAGTTTGGCGATGATTTTTCCGGTTATGCTTCTAGAAATGCATCTTTGAAAATCGAAGGTTTGGACGCAGGCACTATTGACCTTAGCGCGGCCTCGGGTGCCAGCGTTGATGTAACAGGGTCTTGCCGTTTCCTTGATGTTTCCGCGTCCGGTGCTGCGGCTGTTGGGGCCGAAGGTCTGATTTGCGAAACCGTCGGAGTATCGTCGTCAAGCGGCGCATTCGCAGCGATATTTGCAAGCGAAGCGCTGGACTCCAGCACATCAAGCGGCGGGTCGATCGATGTTTATGGTGCGCCCGCAAAAACCGATATTTCAAATAGCACGGGTGGCAACACCAATATGCAAAACTAAAAAATTGTGATTTGCCCCCCCCGTGTTGCAAAGACGGGGGGAAATCGCTGGTAATCAACTGCAACGGATTGGTTTTTGATTATTTGATGTCAGCCTGATAGCTGAAAACTGCTCCCGCGCTGCGCTTGGGCTTGGCCGCGCTACGCTCGGCTTTGGTGGCGCGATGGGCGCGGTAAAAGTATCGTCAAAAAACCTGCATTTGTTTTGATGGCAGGGCATTTGATGGCTACGCCACCGGGGTCTTTTATCCGTCCGCAAGGATTTCCAGAAACACCACACCAAAGCGTTCGACTTTTTGCGGGCCCATACCGGAGATTGCCGACAAGGTATTTAGATCGCGCGGACTTGCCTTGACTATTTTAGCCAAAGTTGCGTTGGTGCAGCTCAGGTGTTTGGCATTGCCATTTTCACCACGCGCCAGCGCTACTTGGGCTTCAAGCAGGTTATCAAATACATCGCCGCCACCGCGCAGGGCCAATTTGCGCCGCGCAGGGTGGATATCCGGCTGAGGAGCGGCATTTATTATTTCCAGAAAAATCTTGCCAAAACTCTCTAGTTTTTTTGCGCCTACACCCGAAAGCTGGGCGAATTCATCTAGATTTTTTGGCTGGTTGGCGGCCATTTCGGCCAGTGTCCTGTCGGTAAAAATCACATAAGCTGGCGCGCGGGCGGCTTCGGCCAGTTCGCGGCGTTTGGCGCGCAAGGCTGAGAAAAGCGCCTCGTTTTCCTCGGGCACCAATGCTACAGCCCTTGCTCTTTCTGGTGCTTCGGCAGCTTTGGTTATTGTATCACGGCGCAGGTTTATGGTTTCTTCATTTCGCAATATCGCGCGGGCTTTTTCCATCATGCGAAAGGCGCCAAAACGGTCTATATCGGGGCGGATCAGGTCATGGCCCATCATCTGGCGAAACACCGCCTGCCACTGCGGTTTGGTATATTCTTTGCCAGCGCCAAAAGTTGGCAGATTATCATGGCCACGCTGGCTGATTTTCGCGGTATTATTGCCCACCAGAATATCAATCAAATGCCCCGCGCCGTAACGTTCATCGGTGCGCAGCATGGCCGACAGCGCTTTTCGCACGGCTGTTGTGCCGTCAAATATTTCGGGTGGTTTCAGGCATGTATCGCAATTGCCACAGCCGCCCTCAAATTCCTCACCAAAGTAACCCAGCAAAACCTTGCGCCGACACACCAAGGCCTCAGCCAGCCCCAGCAAAGAATTCAGCCGGCCATGGTCCGCCTCTTTGCGAACCTTGGGGGCCATGCCTTCGTCAATTTGCACACGCCGCAAGCGGATGTCATCCGATCCGTAAAGCGTCAGGGTTTCTGCTGCGGCGCCGTCACGGCCGGCGCGGCCCACTTCTTGGTAATAGCTTTCAATCGATTTGGGCAAATCAGCGTGCAGCACAAACCGGATATCGGGTTTATCAACCCCCATGCCAAACGCAAT